>NZ_JAVKPU010000040.1:0-1031 GCF_040981025.1 Kocuria sp. CPCC 205261
GAGCACTGGACCGCTTGAGTTCCAGCCATCGTCGCAACACTGGTTCAACTCGCATTCAGTAAAGCATGGAGTCGTTCGGCTGGAGTGTCCCAGTCGAGCGTCTTGCGTGGACGTTCGTTGAGGTCCTCTGCGACGCGTCGCAATTCTGCGGGCGTGTGGCGGGAGAGATCGGTGCCCTTCGGGAAGTACTGGCGTAGGAGACCGTTCGTGTTCTCGTTGCTGCCGCGCTGCCAGGGGCTGCCCGGATCACAGAAGTACACCGCCATATCGGTGGCGGTCTGGAACCCCACATGCCCCGACATCTCGGTGCCCTGGTCCCAGGTCAGCGAGCGGCGTAGCGCTGCTGGCAAATCAGCGACGGTGGTGATGAGGCCATCGCGCACGGTCTCGGCCGTGTGGTCATGTTCAAGGTGCACGAGGGTAACGAAGCGGCTTGATCGCTCGACGAGTGTTCCGATTGCTGATCGTCCCATCGTGCCGACGATGAGGTCCCCTTCCCAATGCCCAGGGATTGCACGATCCTCAGCTTCCGCGGGTCGCTCAGCGATGGAGACCATAGGGTCCACGAAGCGACTGGTTCTCTTCGCTGGATCGCGCCGTGGTTTTCGTGTTGTCCGCCCGCGCCTCATCGACGCGGCGATCTCGCGTTTCAGAGCGCCGCGTCCTTGGACGTAAATCGCCTGGTAGATCGTTTCGGTGCTCACCCGCATCCCTTGATCGCCCGGGAAGTCTTTCACGAGCCGGTGACTGATCTGCTCTGGTGACCATCGTTTACGCAACTTCGCTGCCACATAGGCGCGCAAATCGCCAGCAGATTCGAGTTTGCATGCACGTCGCCTCGGCCGGCGCGCCGCCGCGATCCGGTGCGCCGCGTAAGGAAGATAGCCGACTGTCGTGGCCGTGTTGCGGGCGATCTCCCGGCTGATCGTCGACGCGCTCCGCCCCAGCGCACGCCCGATCGACCTTATCGAGTCCCCGCGGCTGCGTAGATCGTGAATACGCTCTCGTTCGATCAAACTCAGGTAGCGAGA
>NZ_JAVKPU010000041.1:0-1017 GCF_040981025.1 Kocuria sp. CPCC 205261
CGCTGGGCTCGAGGCCGAGCTGGCGGGGTGGGCAGGTGGTAGAAAGGCGGAACTCCCGGTAGAGAAGTGATTGTCGAGATCGCTGCTCTGCCCAGGAGTTCCTTGCATGAAAGTGTGCCGCACCCTGCCCGAGGACACCACCACCGAAACCGCCGGCGCACCCCGGTGCTGTCGGTTGGCCCCGCTCCACGCCCACCGCCCCCGACGGGCGCGGCGGTACCCGACGGATCTGAGCGACGCCCAGTGGGCGATCATCGAGCCACTGCTGCCCGACCCGGGGTTCCTGGCCGGGGCCGGGGGACGGCCCGAGTCCTGGTGCCGACGGATCATCGTGGACGCGATCCTCTACGTCGTGGACAACGGCATCAAATGGCGGGCGCTACCGGTGGACTTCCCGCCCTACTCCACAGTGTTCAACTACTTCGCGGCCTGGGAGAAGACCGGGGCCACCGCTCGTGTGCTGGATGCGCTACGGGACCGGATCCGCCTCGCCGACGGCCGGGCCGCGGAGCCAACGGCGGCAGTCATCGACTCAGCCTCGGTGCGCGGGGCCGCCACCGTCGGAGCCGGCACCCGCGGCTTCGATGCGGGAAAGAAGGTCAACGGCCGCAAACGCCACATCATCGTGGACACCCTCGGACTGCTGCTGGCGGTGGTGGTCACCGGCGCCGGAGTCCAGGACCGTGACGGAGCCAAGCCACTGCTCGAGCTGTTGACTGCCTCCTGCCACAAGGTACGGCTGGTGTGGGCCGACGGCGGCTACGCGGGGAAGCTGGTGGCCTGGGCCGGCGATACTCTCGGTCTGACCCTGCGGATCGTCAAGCGCAGCGACCTGCCCGGGTTCCAGGTCCTGCCCCGGCGCTGGGTCGTCGAACGCACCCTGGCCTGGATCGCCTCCCACCGCCGGTGCGTGCGCGACTACGAACGACTCCCGGCCCACCACGAGGCGATGGTGCGCTGGGCGATGATCCGCACCACCAGCAAACGCCTCGCCCGAAAGGTTTAGGAACAGACACT
>NZ_JAVKPU010000043.1:0-968 GCF_040981025.1 Kocuria sp. CPCC 205261
ATAAGAGGATAATAAAATGGATGTTGAATTTTTTATTCATGGTGTACCCAAAGGAGAAAGTTTTTGGGGAAAAAGTGAGGAAAAGAACTTTTTAGGTCAGTTTTATGATGGTCCTCAAATCCGCAACCTATAGGGTTTAGTGGGATTTTGCTTGCAAAGCGACAAAATTCATTTTATTGTACATATTTCTTGCACAACAGAAATGTCGCAGACACAAAATCCCCTTACCCCATAAAGCGACTTGAGGTAATACGCTGGTTTAACCAGAAAAGCATGGTCTTTAACCAAAGTCTGTCTTGAACAGGTTGGCATAAGCATTGTTGTCTGAGTAAATGTTCAATACATGCCTACGTGATGTCTTAATCCATTTCGCAGGAACAGAGATGAACTTGAAAACAAAGGTCTTGATTCTGCTGGTGGCACGCAATCCAAATTCATGGGTTTTCAATCTCTGCATAATAGCTTTGTAGAAGTTTCTGATGAGAGCTGTCATAAGCAGGAATACAGTATTCTGTGCCATGAACGATTTTGGCAATCGATTCCAGCCAAAGCCATTGTTCATGTCATCGAAGATGCGTTCCTTGCCACCACGAAGATTGTAGAATTCCACGATGTCTCTTGCACTCGACTTGTAATCGTTAGTCAGTATACATCTGTAGGTATATTCGCCTTCCCAAATGTCAAGGTCTCCATCTATTCGCCTTTGTCTCTGTATGACAAGACGATACGGTTTTCCTTTCCATTTCTCAACAAGGATAGAATTCAACTCAAACTCAATACCGTTGATTTCAACAGTTTTCCATCCAGTTAAGGCAAACATGGAATCGTAGAAAGAAGAGCATCTGTTGGCACGAATATAAAAATGCCTGCAATGAGCCTCTACCATATCTACGATTTCCTCCGAGCATGAGCCGCAATCCATGCGGGCACGGGATATATATACTTCTGATGCCTCCAGTCGCTTGAAG
>NZ_JAVKPU010000044.1:0-952 GCF_040981025.1 Kocuria sp. CPCC 205261
TCGATACGGTTGGGCAGAAGATGCAGACTAAAGCAGCACCCATACGGGAGGGGGTAATAGTAATCAAGCAAGAAACCACCATGCAGGAACTCCAGCAATTCGCTGCGGTCTGCAAGGAACGTTTCGGTATTGAAGCGTTTCAAATCCATATACACAAGGACGAAGGATACATGAACGCAAAGCAATGGACACCTAACCTTCACGCCCATGTAGTTTTCGATTGGACGCAGCCGAACGGGAAGAGTGTGCGTTTATCGCGTGATGACATGGCAGAACTCCAAACCATAGCATCTGAAGCACTGGGCATGGAACGTGGTGTTTCTTCTGATCGCAAACACTTATCGGCTATGCAGTACAAGACCGAATGTGCGAAAGAACAGCTTCAGGAACTATCCAACGATATATCCAGTGCGTTAGACAAGCACAAGGACGTGCAAAACCAGCTTCTTCAGCTTCAGAAAGAACTACGTTCCATTGAAACAAAGAAAAAGGTCCAAAAACTCATTTCTAAGGCTTCAGAGAAGTTTTACGGCTTGATAGGGAAAACGGTTAACGATAGGGAAAAAGATGCCTTAAAAGCCAAAATAAAGGCTTTAGAGGGGGAAAATGAACAGCTATCCGATAGACTGGGAAAGGCTATACTTGAAAAAGAGCGAAACGGCACAAAGGTATTCAAAGCCGAGAACGACAAGGAGTATTATAGACAGCAAATGGACAATGCAAGGACAACCAGTAACCGACTAAGAACGGAGAACCAAGAACTAAAGACCGAAACCAAGGAATTGAAAAAAGAACTTGGTAAGATGAAAGACTTGTTCAATTCCGAACAACTGGAGGCTTTAAGGCATCATTTCCCAAACATATCAAAAGCTATGGAAGAGGGGAAAGACCTACTCAAGCAAATCACCAGAAGCAGAGGTTTCGGCATGGGTATGTAACCCCCCCCCCGCCC
>NZ_JAVKPU010000045.1:0-918 GCF_040981025.1 Kocuria sp. CPCC 205261
CCTGGATCCACTGGTCACGGGACCACCAGCACGGCACCCGCGCCTCCGCGCCCTCCGCCGGGTCCGGGGTCCAGGACTTGCCCGTGCGCGCACGGGGAGTGTGGGCCTCGGTCACCGGGAACCGCTGGGCGCCGCGGCGCATGCTCCGACGACGGGCGGGGGTTGCGGGGGTTTGTGCCCCCACCAACCCCCGTGCCTCCAATGGGGATAATGGGGTTAGCGGCGTCGCTAAGTCTGCTGGTAGCCTAGACATAGCAACACCTCGATGGGTGCTTTAGCTGGTGTCTCATGAGGAACTTTCGTTGCTATCGGAACACCGTCAGTTGTCCAGACGGAACGGTGTTCGAGACTTTGAAGGCGGTCCCTGGCGGGGGGCCGCCTTCAGTCATGTGCGGGCGGGTATTCGTATTGGGGTAGATCGAGGCTCCGTGCTGCTTGAGCGACGATCCACCATGACATGCTCACGTCGTCCTGCGCCGCAGCGGAGCGGATGGCGGTTTCCACTTCCTGCGGGATCTGGATGACGAGGGGAACCATAGGCCCCAAGGCGCGAGGTATGCGGCGCGCCCCCTTGTCAGTCATGTGACAAAGTATGCCCCATGATTCTGCATTCGTACACAAACCGCCGCTGGTGTGTCGCCAGGCAGTCCAAAAACAGGAATCAGCTGACGGTGCGCAAGGCGTTCCAGTCGGTGGTGTAGCCGGGGGAGAGGGCTGCCTGGTGATTGTCCCAGGGCTTGGGGGCGCTGGTCGCGGATCGTCCCAAGCCGACCGTGCCGGTGCCGAACCGGGTGTTGACGGCGTCGATTAGGGACCCGATGGGCGCTGTGGTGGGGGCGGTACCGGGCAGGGGCGCGGCAGCACCGGTGTCGGTGAGCTCCAGGCACATCACCCCGGCGCGCATGTACGGGATCCCGT
>NZ_JAVKPU010000046.1:0-837 GCF_040981025.1 Kocuria sp. CPCC 205261
AAATATATATTTCCGAAGCCTCCAATCGCTTGAAGATTCTTTCCAAAGTTTCTTTTTGGTTGAAGCGTACGTTTGTGTTGCCGTCTCTATTTTCAATACCAACAATCATGTCGTTAATGACAGCTACGCCTGGACTATAGCCCAAGAACTTCTTGTAGGTTGGTTTTGCATCATACTTCTCTGTTTCAATGAACTGATGGTCAAAGTCAAAATCATACTCTTGACCGGATTTCAATTGACCAGTAGCAAGCAGGGCATTGACCAGTAAGCAGTTCATCTTGTCTGCAGTATTGAAATCATAGGATTTGCCAGAAGCAGACTTATAGGTGATGCTCTTAAAAGTCAGTTCTTCGATAGCACGTAATATGGTGTCTGCGCTGCAAGTGCGAAGAGTTGGATGAAGAGACAAATGTTTCATCAGGTGAGTTGTAACATCCTCAATACATGAGCCACCACAAAGATATACGCACATCAGAGAGCGTAGAATCTCGCTATATTGATAACCAAACATAGTGCATCTCAATCCCAAGGTGGAATCAATGGTTTGAGCTAAAAGAGCATCAAATTGCTCCATAATCGAAAAAATTCCCCCAAAAGGAGTGAGTTTCTCTGATTTAATTTGTATCTTTGCCATGTCATATTAGAGTTTTGCTTGTCTTCTTTTCGCAACACTAAGGTAAGTGAAAATTCTGACATGGCAAAATCCTGGGTAACTTTTTTGTTGCTCAGGCACTTATAAATAATATTAAACTATAGTGTTGCGGAATTAAGATTTAGCAAATCTGCCTAGGTGATTCCTATAAATGGCAGATTTTCACTTATTTTGGCAGTTGTTGC
>NZ_JAVKPU010000047.1:0-754 GCF_040981025.1 Kocuria sp. CPCC 205261
TTCGACCCGTCCCTGCTCGGCAAGCCCACTGTGGTGCTGAGCAACAACGACGGGTGTGTGGTCGCCCGCTCCGCCGAAGCCAAGGCCCTGGGGATCCAGATGGGAGATCCGTGGTTCAAGATCGCCGCCGATGCCCGCCGGTGGGGCTTGCAGCGCAGATCCTCGAACTACCCGCTCTACGCCGATCTCTCCCAACGCACCATGGCTCTGCTGGACCGCTACGCCCAGGCACAGGAGATCTACTCGATCGACGAGTGCTTCCTGACCCCTCCCCCCGGGCACACACGCGAGCTGCTGGCCTGGGGCCGGGAGCTGCAGCGGTTGGAAGCGCGCAACGTAGGGCTGCCCGTCAGCGTGGGCATCGCCCCCACCAAGACCCTGGCCAAGCTGGCCACCGAAGCGGCCAAGAAGATCCCCGCCACCGGGGGCGTGGTGCACTGGGAGAACACCCCGCCGGGCTTCTGGGGCCGGCTTATGGGCACCCTGCCAGTGACCGAGGTGTGGGGGTGGCCGCGCGCACCGCCCGCCGCCTGGCAGCCCAGGGGACCACCACCGTCGCCGAGCTGCGCGACGCTGACCCGGTACGGATCCGCGATCGGTTCTCCGTGGTGCTGATGCGCACCGCGCTCGAGCTCAACGCGGTGCCGGCGATACCCGTGGAAGAAGAGACCGCCACCAAGCAGCAGATCCTGGTCTCCCGCTCCTTCCCCGAACCAATCCTCGACCCTGCCCTGATCGCAGAGGCGGTGGCCGA
>NZ_JAVKPU010000048.1:0-750 GCF_040981025.1 Kocuria sp. CPCC 205261
GTACTCAAGGAAACCAGTTCGCGCTGCAGTGCAGACGTTGAGCATCTACATTTCACAACACGCTTAATCTCCGGCCTACGCTCCCTTTAAACCCAATAAATCCGGATAACGCCCGGACCTTCCGTATTACCGCGGCTGCTGGCACGGAATTAGCCGGTCCTTATTCATAAGGTACATGCAAAAAGTCTCACGAGACTCACTTTATTCCCTTATAAAAGCAGTTTACAACCCATAGGGCCGTCATCCTGCACGCTACTTGGCTGGTTCAGACTCTCGTCCATTGACCAATATTCCTCACTGCTGCCTCCCGTAGGAGTTTGGACCGTGTCTCAGTTCCAATGTGGGGGACCTTCCTCTCAGAACCCCTATCCATCGAAGACTAGGTGGGCCGTTACCCCGCCTACTATCTAATGGAACGCATCCCCATCGTCTACCGGAATACCTTTAATCATGTGAACATGCGGACTCATGATGCCATCTTGTATTAATCTTCCTTTCAGAAGGCTGTCCAAGAGTAGACGGCAGGTTGGATACGTGTTACTCACCCGTGCGCCGGTCGCCATCGGCCTTAGCAAGCTAAGACCATGCTGCCCCTCGACTTGCATGTGTTAAGCCTGTAGCTAGCGTTCATCCTGAGCCAGGATCAAACTCTTCATTGTAAAAGTATTGTTAATCATTCCATAAAGGAACGGTTGTTGCTCTGTTCAGGACGCTCGAATTTAAAAAGTATCTATTACCTATTTAATAAGT
>NZ_JAVKPU010000049.1:0-688 GCF_040981025.1 Kocuria sp. CPCC 205261
GCAAGGCGTGGCTGGGGTTGTAGGATCGCGACATTGTACTGAAATGGTGAGTGGAAGTATCTGGAAAGTTACATCACAGAAGGTGATAATCCTGTACACGAAGCCAGATCAGGCATAGCGGTATCCTGAGTAACGCGGGACACGAGGAATCCTGCGCGAATCTGCCGGGACCATCCGGTAAGGCTAAATACTCCCGTGAGACCGATAGCGAACGAGTACTGTGAAGGAAAGGTGAAAAGAACCCCGAGCAGGGGAGTGAAATAGTTCCTGAAACCATACGCCTACAAGCGGTCGGAGCATCTTACGATGTGACGGCGTGCCTTTTGCATAATGATCCTACGAGTTACCGTCACTGGCGAGGTTGAGTACCATGAGGTACGTAGCCGCAGTGAAAGCGAGCCTGAAGAGGGCGCACAGTCAGTGGGGGTAGACGCGAAACCAAGTGATCTACACTTGGCCAGGATGAAGTCCCGGTAACACGGGATGGAGGTCCGCACCAATAAGCGTTGAAAAGCTTCTGGATGAGCCGAGTGTAGGAGTGAAAGGCCAATCAAACTTGGAGATAGCTCGTACTCCCCGAAAGGCATTTAGGTGCCGCGTCGGATGGTCACGGGGAGGGGTAGAGCGACCGATAGGACAAGAGGGCTTCACCGCCTATCGAGTCCTGACGAACTCCGAATGCTCACGG
>NZ_JAVKPU010000005.1:0-179192 GCF_040981025.1 Kocuria sp. CPCC 205261
CCGCCGGCACCAGCGGTAACACCGGAGGCGACGCCTAACCCACCAACCCACCACCACGACGCCCCCACACCACCCACCCACCCACACACGGACGGGACAGTGCGGGGGCGCCGTCGTACCATGCAAACGCGTTAAACCTCGAAGACCGAACCCACGGCGGGCTCGCCCTGACCCGTATTCGCGGACGCGCGCACCCCGCCTGCAACTCGACGCGGGGCACCCGCCCCGGCGTGCGGCGTCGTCGTCCGGGGACATCCCCCCGGACGGGCGAACGGCATGGACTACCCTCGACTCATGCCCTCCGACACCTCCGGCTCCGCCGCCCGCAAAGCACGCTCCACGCGCCGGGTAACCTGGCCGCTCCGCAGTCGGCAACAGGGCACACCGCACCCCAAGACGCTGGACAACCTCACGGCCAATCTAGGGCAGGTCTCGACCGTGGCAGTGCAGCGGTTGAGCACGTCCCTGCCGTGGTTCTCCCAGCTGCGCGCGGACGAACGCTCGGAACTCGGGCTGCTCGCCCAGCGCGGTATCGCGTCCTTCGTGCGGTGGTACGAGAACCCGCAGGAACCCGTGTGGGTGCTGACGGAGATCTTCAAGCAGGCCCCCACGGAACTGACCCGCTCCATCACGCTGCAGAACGCACTGCAGGTGCTGCGCATCGTCGTGGACGTGGTCGAGGAGAAGGTCCCCGAGCTCGCCCAGCACAACGACGAGGTGGCGCTGCGCGAGGCCGTGCTGCGCTTCTCGCGCGAGGTCGCCTTCGCCGCCGCGGACGTCTATGCCAAGGCCGCCGAGAACCGAGGCTCGTGGGATGCGAGGCTGGAATCGCTCGTGGTGGACGGGATCCTGCGCGGCGACCACTCCGACTCCATGCGCTCCAGGGTCTCCGCGCTCGGCTGGACCGACCAGGGTGACGTCACGGTCATGGTGGGCCCCGCGCCCGCCACCACCGGACCCGCCGGTGTGGAACGCATCCGGCGCGCGGCCGGCCGCCATGCCACGGAATGCCTCGTGGCCATCCAGACCGACCGGCTCGTACTCGTGCTCGGCGGGCTCCGAGACCGCATGCGTTCCCTGACCAAGCTCGCGGCGGTGTTCGGTGAGGGGCCGGTGGTCCACGGGCCCGCGGTGTCCTCCGTGTTCGAGGTCAAGGAATCGGCGGATCGCGCCCAGGCAGGATTGCGCGCTGCCGCGGCCTGGCCCCAGGCACCGCATCCCGTCTACTCCGAGGACCTGTGGCCCGAACGCGCCATCAGCGGGGACCCGCTCGCGCTGCGCTCCATGGTGGAGGCCGTGTGGGAACCGCTCTCGGCGTCCTCCACCGGACTCGTGGACACCCTCACCACCTACCTGTGCGTGGGGCACTCGCTCGAGGCCACCGCGCGCGAGCTGTTCGTCCACGCCAACACCGTGCGCTACCGGTTGCGCCGCGTCAGCGACATCACCGGGTGGGACCCCCTGCTGCCGCGGGACGCGTTCGTGCTGCACTGCGCCGTGCTCGCGGGCCGTCTGAACAGTCAGCCATGACATGGTCTTGTAGACCTCCCACAAAGCTCGTCCCCCAGGTTGGTGACACCGACCAGTCCGTGGCGCGGTCCACTCTTGGTGGAATGAACGGGTGATTGCAGTTGTCTGCCCCGGTCAGGGGTCCCAGAAGCCAGGTTTCCTCTCTGAGTGGTTGTCCGTTCCCGGAGTGTCCGACCACCTGAGCGAGCTATCCGACGCCGCCGGGCTGGATCTCACGCACTACGGCACCCAGGCGGACGAGGAGACAATCAAGGACACCGCGGTGGCCCAGCCCCTCATCGTGGCTGCGGGTCTCGTGGCCGGGCGACTGCTCGCGCCGAACTTGGAGGACCGCTCCGACGTCGTCTTCGCGGGGCACTCCGTCGGTGAGATCACCGCCGCCGCGCTGTCCGGCGTGCTGAGCGAGGCGGACGCCATGCGGTTCGTGCGCGTGCGCGCCACGGAAATGGCCCGCGCAGCCGCCGTCTCCCCCACGGGGATGGCCGCGGTGCTGGGCAGTAAGCCAGACGACGTCGCTCAGGCCATCGCCGCCGTCGGCGCCACCGCCGCGAACGCGAACGGCGGTGGCCAGGTGGTCGCCGCCGGGACGATCGAGCAGCTCGACGCCCTCGCGGAGAACCCTCCGGCGCGGGCAAAGGTCATCAAGCTCAAGGTCGCCGGCGCGTTCCACACCGAGCACATGGCGCCCGCGCTGGAGCCGCTGCGTGAGCTCGTGCCGCAGCTGTCCCCGAACGATCCGAAGCACCCCCTGCTGAGCAACTTCGACGGTGCCCGGGTCGACGGCGGTGCAGCGGCCGTGGACTCGCTCGTGGAGCAGGTCTGCCGCCCGGTGCGGTGGGACGCGTGCATGGAGACCCTGGCCGAACTGCAGGTCGAGCACATCGTGGAACTGCCGCCGGCCGGGACCCTCGTGGGTCTGGCCAAGCGCGGGCTCAAGGGCGTGCCCGCAACCGCGGTCAACACACCGGAGGACCTGGAGACGGTGCGGAGTATTCTGAGCTGACAAGTGTGCGCACGCACCCGGACAACTCGTGAACTGCACCAGGTAAGGAGTCGGCCTCCCGTGGCGACCATCAAACAGAACACCCCCAACGCCCACACACGCATCCTGGGTATCGGCGCCTACCGCCCGTCCGAGATCGTGACCAATGACGACGTCTGTCAGTGGATCGAATCCTCCGACGAGTGGATCGTCAAGCGCACGGGCATCCACACCCGCCACCGTGCCCCGGCGGACGTCACCGTCCTGGAGATGGCCGAGCACTCGGCCCGCGAGGCACTCGAGAGCGCCGGTCTCACGGGTGAGCAGCTGGACACCATCATCGTGTCCACCGTGACCTTCCCGTACCTCACCCCGTCCCTCGCCGCCCAGCTCGCGGACCGCCTGGGGGCCACACCTGCGGCGGCCTACGACATCTCCGCGGCGTGCGCGGGCTACTGCTACGGCATCGCCCAGGCGGACGCGCTCGTGCGCTCCGGGGATTCCACCAACGTGCTGGTGATCGGCGTGGAAAAGCTCTCCGACGTCATCGACAACACCGAGCGTTCCATCTCCTTCCTGCTCGGCGACGGCGCCGGCGCCGTGGTCATCGGCCCGTCCGACGTCCCGGGGATCGGCCCGTCCGTGTGGGGTTCGGACGGATCCAAGTGGGACGCGATCCGTATGACCCACCCGCTCACCGACATCCGCACGGTCGAGAAGGGTGGCGAGCGGACCTTCGCCAAGGATCTCGCGGACCCAGAGACCGGTGAGATGCGCCCGGACGCCACCATGTGGCCCACCCTGCGCCAGGACGGACCCACGGTCTTCCGGTGGGCCTCGTGGGAGGGAGCCCGCGTGGCCAAGGAAGCCCTCGAGGCGTCCGGGCTCGAGCCCGAGGACCTCGCGGCATTCGTGCCCCATCAGGCGAACATGCGCATCATCGATCAGATGGCCAAGGTGCTCAAGCTGCCTGATTCCGTGATCATCGCCCGGGACATCGCAGAGGCTGGTAACACCTCCGCGGCGTCCATCCCGCTGGCCACCCACCGCCTGCTCGCGGAGCACCCGGAACTGTCCGGGAAGCCCTCCCTGCAGATCGGTTTCGGGGCGGGTCTCGTGTACGGCGCCCAAGTGGTGCTGCTGCCCTGATCCCACCCGTGGCGTGCCGTAGGGTTAGACCGCACACCTCTTGTCCACGGACCGTTCGAGCACTCGGGCGGTCCGCACGGTAGTTCTCCCGAACCCCGTGCTCACCCAGTAAGGTCGCGCACCGCGACTATAAGGAAAGGAAGCCGATATGGCGAGCAAAGACGAAATCCTGGCCGGCCTGGCAGAAATCGTGAACGAAGAGACCGGCCTCGAGACCGACGCCGTGCAGCTCGACAAGTCCTTCACCGAGGATCTGGACATCGACTCCATCTCCATGATGACCATCGTGGTCAATGCCGAGGAGAAGTTCGACGTCACCATCCCGGACGAAGAGGTCAAGAACCTGAAGACCGTCGAGGACGCCGTCAACTTCATCGACAACGCCCAGGACTGATCCCCGGGTGTCAGGTGGCGTGCCCTCCAGCGTGAGCGGGGCACGCCACCTCACGTCACACCAGGCGGCCGACCGAGCAAGCCCTGGAACATCTGCGACCCCGGACACGAGGAAGTGCACAACATGTCCCGCAAAGTAGTCGTCACCGGCCTGGGTGCCATCACTCCCATCGGTGAGAACGTCCAGGAAACCTGGCAGAACGCCCTCAAGGGTGTCTCCGGTGTCCACGCTCTGGAACAGGAGTGGGTGGAGAAGTACGACCTCCCTGTGCGCATCGGCGCCACCTCCCCCAAGCCGTCTGAGGATGCCGTGTCCCGGGTGCAGGCCAAGCGTCTGGACCCCTCCGGTCAGCTGTCCGTGGCAGCGGCTCGTGAGGCGTGGACGGACGCCGGTTTCTCCGGCGCCGACGCCGACTCGAGCGACGAGTTGGACCCCACCCGCGTGGGCGTGGCGTTCGGTACCGGTATCGGCGGTGTGTGGACCCTCCTGGATGCGTGGGACACCCTGCTCGCCAAGGGGCCCCGCCGCGTCAAGCCCATGACCGTGCCCATGCTCATGCCCAACGGCAATGCGTCCTCGGTGAGCATGGAATTCAAGGCCCGCGCGTGCGCGATCACCCCGGTCTCCGCGTGTGCATCCGGCACCGAGGCGTTCTTCCAGGGTCTGAATCTGATCCGCTCGGGCAAGGCGGACGTGGTGATCGTGGGCGGCGCCGAGAGTGCGATCCACCCCATGACCATTGCCGCGTTCAACTCCATGCAGGCCCTGTCCCGGCGCAACGACGATCCGCAGCGCGCCTCCCGCCCGTTCGACGTGGACCGCGACGGGTTCGTCATGGGTGAGGGTGCCGGTGCCGTGGTGCTCGAGTCCGAGGAGCACGCGAAGGCCCGCGGCGCGCGGATCTACGCCGAACTGGCGGGTGCGGGTCTCAGTGCCGACGCCCACCACATCACCGCTCCCGCCACCGGGGATGAGGGCGGACCCGCCCGCGCGCTGCGTGAGGCCATGGAGTCGGGGGACATCGCCCCCTCGGACATCAAGCACGTCAACGCGCACGCGACCTCTACCCCCGTGGGCGACATCCCCGAGGCCGGCGCACTGCGCTGCGCATTCGGGTCCGCCGTGGACGACATGGCCGTGTCCGCGACCAAGTCCATGATGGGTCACCTGCTCGGTGGTTCCGGAGCCGTGGAGGGTGTGCTCACCGTCCTGGCCCTATCCGAGCGCAAGGCCCCGTGCACCATCAACCTGGAGAACCAGGACCCCCGGATCGATCTGGACGTGGTGACCACCGCCCGGAATCTCCCCGGTGGGGACATGGTCGCGATCTCCAACTCGTTCGGTTTCGGCGGGCACAACTCGGTGGCGGCATTCCGCTCCCTGTAGCGGGCGCCCACCCCAGCGACGAACCCCGGTGGCCCACCCTGTGGAGGTGGGACACCGGGGTTCGTTCGTGCTCCGCAACGGATTCGGAGCGAGAGTTCTGAGGTCGGAAACTTGTAGGTACAGGTGGCACCCATCGGGGGTCCCCGGGTAGATCACCCACCACGTCACGCCGCATCGGTAACGCCTTTCCGGGGCGAGCCGCGTCATCCGGCGGGTCTACCGGCGGGCGGCTATCTGGCGGGGGTCATCCGACGCGATGCAGCCACCGCACGGGTGCGCCCTCGGCGGCGTGACGGAACGGTTCCAGCTCCTCGTCCCAAGCCTCCCCCAGTGCCAGGGAGAGCTCCGCGACCACGGCGGAGGGGTCCCCACCGGAGGCCTCGAACGCGAACCGGATCCGGTCCTCGCTCACGCAGATGTTCCCGGCGACGTCCGTGGTCGCGTGGAAAATCCCCAGATCCGGCGTGAAGGACCACCGGGAGCCGTCGTTACCGCGGCTCGCGTTCTCGGTCACCTCGAACCTCACCCGCCCCAGGGTCCGGAGCGCGGAGGCGAGCAGCGCCCCCGTGCCTGCGCGGCCGGACCACTCGAGTTCGGTGCGCACGCAACCGGGCTCGGCGTTCTGCGGTGTCCACTGTAGATCCGTGCGCTGTCGCGAGACGGATTCCAGAGCCCACTGGATGTGGGGGCACAGCGCCTGCGGCGCGGAGTGCACGTACAGCACACCCCGCGTGGTAGGTGAAGACATAGCCTGTTCCTCCGTTGTGTAGGTACGTCTTCCCCAACGTCCTGCTCGGAGGCCCCGGCCTATGTGTTTCGGCGCCCGTATGAAGTTGTCTGGTCGGTGTTCGGCGACCTGATGTACACACCCTCGCGGATTCGAGGCCGCGGGGGTGGCTCATTCCGTTTCATTGTCCAGCAGGGCTACTCACCGGTCAACCCGAATCACTGCTCGCGCTGAAATGTCAAGCTCGCGGATGCGCTTGGGAGTAGGCACGTTTGAGCCGCTCCACGGACACATGGGTGTAGATCTGGGTGGTGGCCACGCTCGCGTGGCCCAGCACTTCCTGCACGGTGCGCAGGTCCGCTCCCCCATCCAGCAAGTGGGTCGCAGCGCTGTGCCGCAGGCTGTGCGGCCCACGGGCGGTGGTGTTCGGGATGGTCTCCAGCGCACGGGCCACGACCCTGCGGGCCACCCGGGCGTCGACCCGGGCACCGCGGGCCCCGACGAAGACGGCGTCGCCCGCGTCGGGTGCCGCGAGCTCCGCGCGCCGATGTCCCCACAGGGCCAGCGCCTCCCCCGCGCTCTCCCCGTACGGGACCCGGCGTTGTTTGTTGCCCTTGCCCGTGACCGTGAGGACGTGGTTCACGGCGTCCACGTGGGACCCGTCGAGGGACACGAGCTCGCTGATCCGAGCGCCCGTGGCGTAGAGCAGTTCGAGCAGTGCCCAGTCGCGCGCCGCGAGCGCTGCCGCGTGAGCGTCGTCGTGCTCACCGAGGGCGACGTCCCCGAGGTCGTCGAGCATGTCGTTGAGTGCCGTGGCGCCCACGACGTCCGGGAGGTGCTTGGCGGGGCGCGGCCCGCGCAACCCCGCGGCCGGGTCGTGACGCAGCCCCTGGGTGTCCACGGCCCAGCGGAAGAACGTGTGCACGGCCGCGATCCCCCGGGACAGGGAACTGCGGGCGAGTCCTCGGTGGTGGCGCTGGGCGAGCCAGCCGCGCAGGGTGTCCCGGTCCAGCAGGTCCATGGCGTCGATCCCGTGGTCCCGCATCCAGTGCGAGAGGTCCGAGACATCGTTGACGTAGGAGCGCAAGGTATGGTCGCTGCGGGACCGCTCAAGGCTCAGGTACGCCCGGAACTGCGGGAGGTAGGCCTCGAGCGGCCCGGGCGGGGTATCCTTCGCCCCTGCTGCCGGTGTCCCCTGCGCGCCCGACGACGCCGCATGCTCAGGTTCCCGTTCGACCGTCCGGTCTTTTACTGCGCCCATGCGGCGAGCCTACCCGCCGCCATCCGAGCAGCGAGTCCGCGGCCAGTCCGGCGTCACGGAGCCTTACGAGACCCGTGAGCACCTCCCCCGGGCTCAACCCGGACACCGCGCACAGGTGGGACGGGTCCGCGTCGGTGCGCAGGGGCAGCGCGTCGAACAAGCGCAACAACGTGGGATCCAGGCCGTCCTCGGGGCGCTCGTCACGGGTACTCGCCGCCCGGTGTGCATCCTGGGCCACCGCATTGCCCAGGGGCTCCATGAGTTCCAGGAGCTCGGCGGCATTGCTCACGAGCACCGCGTGATCGTCGCGGATGAGGCGATGGCAGCCCGCCGATCCTCCCACGAGCACGTCTCCCGGGACCGCGGCGACCTCCCGCGAGAGCCCCGCTGCGTGGCGTGCGGTGTTGAGCGATCCGGAACGCCACGCCGCCTCCGTGACCACCGTGGCTCGCGTGAGGGCCGCGATGATGCGGTTGCGCTGCAGGAACCGGTAGCGCGCGGGAGCACAGCCCAGGGGGACCTCACTCAGCACCACTGAACGCTGCGTGATGTGATGCAGCAGGTCCGCGTTGCCCGCCGGGTAGAACCGATCCACACCGCACGCCAGAACGGCGATCGTGGCCCCGTCCCCGGTGCCTGCCTCAAGGGCGGCCGTGTGCGCCACGGCGTCGATCCCGTACGCGCCGCCCGAGACCACACACCAATGGGCAGCGGCCAGTTCATGGGCCATCTGACGGGTCACTGCGGCCCCGTAACCGCTCGCGTTGCGCGCGCCCACCACGGCCACGCTGCGATCCAGCCGGGACAGCGCATCACGATGACCCCGGCCCCACAGGACCACCGGGCGCTGCAGGCCCAGGTCGTCGAGCTGCGCGGGCCACTCCGGATCCTCCGGGATGAGTGTCCACGCACCGATCTGTTCGGCGTGCCGGGCATCCACGCGGGGCTCCAGGACGGGCAGCCGCGAGCGCCAGGCCGCGAACCGTTTGAGGAGATTCGGGACCGACGAGTCCGGGGCCAGCTCCTCGGTGGCCTTGCGATAAACGGAACACAGAGCGGGACTGGGGGCCTGCAATTCCACGATGCTGCGCCACAACAGTTCAGGGCCTAGGGCTGCCAGCAGGATCAAGCCCGCGGTGTCACCGGGTTCGAGGATGCGCGATAAGCGCACGCGGCACGCCCGGACGGCGTGGTATGGATCGCCCGGGGTGCCGACCGCGGCAGTGTCCCCCACGGTGGCCCCTAGATCCGTCATATTGCCGCGGCGGTCCGGCCCGGCGGGGTGGTGCTCTGTCGAGCTGCCGTAGCTTTCAGACCCGGCGGGGTGGTGTTCCGTCATGTCGTCACCGTCGTCTTGAAGTAGAGGGCCAGCTGCACGTGCTCGGGGCTGGGAACCGTGGCCCCGGCCAGATCCGCCAGGGTCCAGGCAACACGCAACACCTTCACGAATCCACGGGCCGTCAGGGTCTTGTTGTCCATGGCGGCCTTGAGCGGTAGCACGGATCGAGTGCCCGGTGACAGGGTGCGATGCAACAGTGAACCGGGAACCGCGCTGTTCAGTCGGCACCCCCAGCGGCGCAGCCGCTCCTCCTGGGCGTCCCGGGCGGTCGCGACCCGCTCCGCGACGGCTGCGCTGTCCTCGGGGGTCCGGCCGTGGCCCCCGCTGAGCTCGTGGTAGGTCACGGCGGGGACCCGCAATTGCAGATCCACACGGTCGAGCAGGGGCCCGGACAGTTTGCCGAAATACCTGCGGCGCTGCACCGCCGTGCATGTGCATGCCTGGTCCGTGCCGCCCGCGTTGCCACACGCACACGGATTCGCCGCCAGGACCAATTGGAAATGCGCGGGATAGTGGGCCACGGATTGTGCCCGGGCGATCGTGACCGTTCCCGATTCGAGCGGTTGCCGCAGGGCGTCCAGCACCCGGCGGTCGAACTCAGGGGCCTCGTCCAGGAACAATACGCCCCGGTGCGCCAGGGAAATGGCCCCGGGCCGTGGCATCCCGCTGCCTCCGCCACACAGCGCGGGCATGGTGATGCTGTGGTGTGGGGCCTGGAACGGGGGCCGCCGTATGAGAGACGAACACACGTCGTCGCCTCGCAGCGAATGCACGGACGTGACCTCCAGGGAGTCATCGTCCGCGAGGTCCGGCAGGATCCCCGGCAACCGTTCCGCGAGCATCGTCTTGCCCGCTCCCGGTGGACCCACCATTAGGAGATGATGTCCACCGGCGGCGGCGATCTCGAGCGCTTGACGCCCTTCGACCTGCCCCACCACGTCCCGCAGGTCTGGCACGGCCGTTCCGTCCGGCTCCTGCGGGTTCCCGCCGTCCGGCGCGCTCTCGGCCCGTGACGACGTCGCACGGGCCAGCAACGTAGGATCCGCTCCGTGGGCGACGAGCAGCTGCGACAGGTGGGCGGCGGAAGTCACGTCCGCGCCGGCCACCAGCTCGGCCTCCGCCCGATTGGCTTCGGCGACGACCACTCGGGGATACCCCGCCCGCACCGCTGCCAACACGGCGGGCAGGACACCGCGCACCGGACGCAGGGAACCGTCCAGACCGAGCTCGGCGTAGAACACCGTGTCCGGCGGCACCCGCACCACTCCCTGGGCGCTGAGCACCGCCATCACGACCGCGACGTCGAAGTGCGACCCCCGCTTGGGGAGCGTGGCCGGGGAGAGGTTCACCGTGATCTTGCGCGGTGCGAGGGCGGCCCCGGCATGGCGCGCGGCCGAACGGATCCGCTCCTTGGACTCGTTCACCGCTTGATCGGGCAGGCCGATGATCGTGAACGCCGGCAGTGACTGGCCGATGTCCGCCTCAACCTCCACCACGTGCCCCGCCAACCCGACCAGCGCCACACTGCGGCTGCGCGCGAACCCGTTCACGAGCCACGTCCGAACCATGGGTTGGCGCTGCACGTCACCGAATCTCGAATCATGGGTCCAGCGTTCCCGCCCGGGCCGCCGGGCCCTAGCACAGCCCAGCAGTGTGCAGCCCAGATGCCGCGGCCCCAATGCGGAAATGAACTGGCCAGACGAGCGAGGCACGACTCGAGAGACCCGGTGGGACACGATCACCCGCGGAGGCCCCTCACAGCGCCGGCACGGCGGACCCGTGACCCGGCCGGGCGCAGCAGACTACGTCGCGAGGCGCCCCTGAACAGAACCGTGTACCGGGGCGAATCCCAACGAACGGCCCACTAGAGAGCAGCGGGCGCGGGGTCCTCCAGGGGCACGGGGACGGCAATTGCCGGGTCCGTGTCCTCGACGGGCAGCACGTCGGTGGGAACCGACACCGGCACCACGGAGACGGCGCTGTCGGGAAGCTCCGTGACCGGGGCTCCGGCCCGCAGTTCCAGGTTCATGGGACCGAGCTATAGGTCCTGCGATTCCGCCGGGGCTGCGGGCTCCAGGGATCCCGGGCCCGGAATCCCCGGATCCGGGTCCACGGGGTCCGGGATCACCGGTGCTGGCACCGTGGGCACCGTGGGCACCGAGACGATGGGATCGGTCACCGCCGGGTGGGGTGAGACGGAGGTGTCGGGCGCGGGTACCGGCGGGATCGGGATCGTGGGCGCCGGGCTCGGAGGCACGGGACCGCCCGGATCGGGATTCACCGGCGGGATCCCTCCCGGATCCGGGAGAACGGGCGCCCCGGGGTCCGGAACCGCGGGTGCACCCGGATCCCCGGGCACCTGAGGGGTGTCCGCGGTGGGCGATGCCGAGGGTTCGGGGACGTCCGGAGCGGGGAGACCGGGAGCAGCCGATTCCGCGGGGGCATCGGGGCTCGCACTCTCCCCGGCGCCGTCCGATCCGTTCCCGCTGCCCGATCGTCCGCCGCCCGCGGGCCCGTCGCCGCTCGGGGTGTCATCGGTGTCCTCGGGCTGGGCACGCACGGGGGTGACTTCCCGGTTACCGATGGAGGGGATCAGCTCGAGGCTCTCGAAGCTCTCCGGAACACGGGAGATGTCCCCCACGAGGATGTTCGTACCGCGCTCGC
This sequence comes from Kocuria sp. CPCC 205261, assembly GCF_040981025.1. Lineage (NCBI taxonomy): Bacteria > Bacillati > Actinomycetota > Actinomycetes > Micrococcales > Micrococcaceae > Kocuria > Kocuria sp. CPCC 205261. Next base: position 11,433 of record NZ_JAVKPU010000005.1, read on the forward strand.
CCGCGGCGATGTCCCCCGCGGCGGTCCGGTCCGCCTCCTCGATGCGATTCTTGAGGTGCCGGGCCTCGTGCTCGGTCAGTGGCGACCCGTCATGGGCGCGGTACTGGTCCCCGGACGTCCGGGGCCGCCACCGGTCCAGGGCCCGTGAGACGTTCTCCAGTTGGTAGGACCCGCCGTCGGAGGCCTTGAGGATCATACGACTCACCGACACGGGGGAATCTCCCCGTTCGTTGTCGATCTCCACGGTGGCGTACGTCGCGCGCTTGACGCGGGCATCCTTGCGCAGTTCGTCGAGTTCAGGATCGGGGATCTCCCGCGCGGGGAGCGTGATGCGCACGGACGCCCCGTTGGGGAGGTGCGCCCGGAAGATCCCGGCATGCAGACCCCGGTCACCCGCGGCTGAGGTGGCACACGCGGAGGCGTCGGATCCGGCGGGCGGCTCCTCGTCCGCGCACGAGACGAGCATCAGCGAGGCGGCCGCGGCCAATGCCGTGGCCGACAACACGTGAGGAAGCCACGCCGGACTCTTCATGCGTCCCCCGATCGCCGAGCCTTTGTACTCATCCCACAAAATACCGTGGCACGGGGAGGGGGAAATTCATAATGCTCTCGGTGACGACCCGGAGTGTGACTCCCCGGTGGAGGTCGGCGGCGAACGGGCCCCGTGGCACGGATCGCGCGGATGCCTCACAACCAGCCGAGGGAGCCTATGTGTTCCACGCGCGGGGTACCGCCGCGGGGCCAGTGGACCGCCACGACGTCCACGCCGGGGATCGCGACAGCCCTGTGTTCCCTGGCCCAGGCGCGCGCGAGGACGTGCAGTCGCCGCAGCTTCTCCCACCCCACGGCCTCCGCGGGATGTCCGAAGTCCCCGCCCGAGCGCGTCTTGACCTCGAACACGGTCACGGTTCCCTGTCGCTCGGCGACGACGTCCAGCTCACCGCGGGGCGCCCCGGGCCCAACGGCGGGGCGCCAGTTCCGGTCCAGGATCCGCCAGCCCGAACGCTGCAACAGGTCCGCGATCAGTTCCTCCCCCGCCCTCCCCACGCTCACATGGGCCGCGACCGGGGCGTCGGGCGAGGCGGTGTCGGGCGGGGCGGTATCGGGCGGAGCGGTGCCCGGACGACCGGAATTGCGTGGCACATGGGCAGAAGTGGAAGTCGTCATGGACCCACTGTGATGCGCGACGACACTCCTGGCCATGGCCGGGGCGCGCCTGTGCAGGGCGGATCCGTCCAGGACGCGCTATGGGCCCTCGAGTACCAGGCCCCCACCTCACCTGCGAAGGAATGCGGGTGACCAGCGGACTACCGCGCGCCCAGGTTCCAACTGAGCCGGTGCTGCGGCGTGGTGCCGTGTTCGAGCAGCGCCGCGCGATGCACAGCACTGCCGTAGCCCTTGTTGGACTCCCACGCGTACACGGGGAACTCGCGGCCGAGCGAGACCATGAGTTCGTCGCGCTCCACTTTCGCCAGGATCGACGCGGCCGCCACGCTGACACAGTGCGCATCGGCCCGGACGAATGTGCGCACGACCGGCGGCAACGCGGCGTCGTCGGCGTCCTGCCCCAGCACCGGGGGTGCGTCCAGCCAGTTGTGGGAACCGTCCAGGATCAAGGCATCGACGCGCGTGCCGTGTGCGGCCACGGTGGCCAGTGCCCGGAGCCCGGCCAAGCGCAGCGCGGCAGTGACACCGAACTGGTCGATCTCGCGCGGTTGCGCGTGCCCCACCGCGGTGCCCACGGCCCACGCCGCGATCGTGCCCGCGAGGGCCGCACGCCGCGCTGGACTCAGGGCCTTGGAGTCACGCACGCCGTGCCACGGCGGCGGGTCCGACGGCGCTCCCCCGGTCATCCGTTCGAGGTCCAGGACCGCGAGGCCCACGCTCGCGGGGCCCGCGAGGGCTCCCCGGCCCACCTCGTCCATTCCGGCCACGAAGCGGTGCCCGGCGCGCGCGAGTTCCGTTTCCAGTTCGAGCGTGGGCACGGTGCGCGGCGTCGCGGAGCTCACTGCCCGCCGGCCGCGGGGACGTCCTGGAACACCTCGGCGGGGTTGTGCAGGAACTGGAAGCGATCGAGCGGCCACGCGATCACGAACGCGGTGCCCACGACGTCGTCCTCGCTCACGAACCCGGTGCCGGTGGCGATGTGGTAGCGGGAATCGGCGGAGGCGTTGCGGTGGTCACCCAGCACGAACAGCTTGCCGTCGGGCACGGTGACGTCGAACGAGATGTCGGACGGCGCTGCCCGGGGGTACAAATAGGGCTCATCGAGCGCCTCGCCGTTGACCGTGACCCGCCCGGACGCGTCGCAGCACGTCACGTGGTCCCCGCCCACGCCGATCACGCGCTTGACCAGGGCCTGCTGGCTGCTGTCGGGGAACAGGCCCACGAACTCGAGCGCGCCGCGCACGGGGTTGGCCGCGGTCCGGGGCGCCTCGGGCAGCCAACCCTGGGTGTCCTCGAAGACCACGATGTCGCCGCGGTCGATGTTGCCCGTGCGGCCGTCCAGCACGTTGACGAAGATCCGGTCGTTGAGTTCCAGGGTCTGTTCCATGGACCCGGAGGGGATGAAGAAGCCGCGGATCAGGAAGGTCTTGACCAGGAACGCGATGAGGAGCGCGAGGGCCACCACGATCAGGATCTCCTTGACCGCGCCCCACCCGGTCGTGGGCTCCTTGGCGTCCCGGCGGCCGCGGCGCCGTGCGCCGGATTCGCTCGCCCGCGCGTCCCGGGGTGCCGCCGCGCCGCCGGGGTCGCGCTGCGGTGCGGGCTCACCCGGTCCGCGAACGCCCTCGACACCTGATCCATGCTGCTCAGCCACTACGCATTCCTCTTCTCGGGTCCCACGGACACGGTTGCGTGTTCGCGCGCGGGAGTTTGCTCGGCGACGTCGCTCGCGCCTGGGATGCCGCCCGCGCGGGGGTGCACGGGGCGGGGCGGAGCACCGAGACCGTCACTCCCGCAGTGTACGGGCGCGCTCCGGGGGCCACACGACACGCTCGGCGGTGCCCACGATGCGTTCGGTGCGGATCAGGCCGCCGCCCGGCGAGCCCAGCAGCGATCGGGAGTCCACGGACACGCTGCGGTGGTCACCCATGAGCCACACCCGTCCTTCGGGCACGTGCACCGTGAACGGGATCCGGGACGGCTCGTCCCCGCGGAAGACGTAGTCCTCGTGTTGTGGCCGGCCGTTGACGGTGACCAGTCCGTCCGCGGTGCAGCAGGACACTGTGTCCCCTGCGACCCCGATGACCCGCTTGACGTACGCGGTGTCTGAACCGGTGACGCCCAGCCAGCGGCCCAGGGTGCGGGCGACCTGCTGGTGCCACGGGTCCGTCGAGTGCAGCGGGTCCAGGGAACCGCGGCCGTCGAAGACCACCAGCTCGCCCCGAGCGACGTCGTTCCCCGAGACGAGTTTGTCCACCAGCACCCGGTCCCCGCCCTGGAGCGTGGGCTCCATGGAATCGGAACCGACCCAGTAGACGTCCGCCACGAAACCGCGCACGACCGAGGCCAGGACGAAGGCCGTGAGCAGGGCGATGGCCACGACCCACAACCACCACCGGCGCGTGGAAACGGGCCGTCTCACGGCGGAGGACCCGGCAGATGCCGGGCCCTCCGCGTGTTCCGTGTGCTGTGGCACCCGGTGAGTCTTACTTGCTCGATGCGCTCGTGTCGCGCTTCTCGCGGATGCGAGCAGCCTTACCGTGACGATCGCGCATGTAGTACAACTTGGCACGGCGCACGTCGCCGCGGCTCACGAGCTCGATCTTCTCGATGATCGGGGAATGCACCGGGAAGGTACGCTCCACGCCCACACCGAAGCTGACCTTGCGCACGGTGAAGGTCTCGCGCACGCCGGAGCCCTGACGGCCCACGACGAAGCCCTTGAACACCTGAACACGGGAGCGGTTGCCTTCCACGATGTTCACGTGCACGTTGAGGGTGTCACCGGCACGGAAGTCCGGGACGTCGTTGCGCAGCGACTTGGCATCAAGCTGGTCAAGAATGTTCATGACATAACTCCTCGTGATCGCCGCAGGTCTCCCACGTGTGGTCCGCGTGTCACCCCGCGCGGGGTGGCATCGCTCCAGGATCCGGGACGGAACTTGGGATGGCCGTGCCGGGTGGTGCGTCGTTGGTCGCTCTCCCCCCTGCGGCAGGGGCGTGCCCGACGCACACACAGCGCTCTATTATGCCATATCCGGCGTGCCTTCCGCGGCCGCGTGCCCGCCGTCACGGCGCCACGATCCACCCGTCACGTGGAAGCCGGTCTCGGCGAGCACCGCGAGGTCCGCCCTGTCCAGCTGTGCGGGGTCCAGGGCCAGGATCATGTCCGGGCGGCGCTGCGCGGTGCGCGAGAGTTGCTGGTCCCGCCGCCACCGTTCGATCCGCCCGTGGTGACCGGACAGCAGGATCTCGGGTACGGCCCGCTCCCGCCACACCGCGGGTTTCGTGTACACGGGGTACTCGAGCAGCCCGCCCGTGTGGGACTCCTCGGCCAGTGATTCCGGATTGCCGATCACGCCGGGGATCAACCGCGTCACGGCCTCGACCATGGCGAGCACGGCGACCTCTCCCCCGTTGAGCACGTAGTCGCCCAGACTCAGGGGGCGCACCCGCACCTCGGTCCGAGCGTTGTCGATGAAGCGCTCGTCGATCCCCTCGTAGCGCCCGCACGCGAAGATCAGGTGTTCCTCCGCTGCCAGTTCGTACGCGATCCGCTGCGTGAACACCTCCCCCGCCGGGGACGGGACCACGAGCACGGGTGCCGCGGAGTGTTTCCCGACGGTCAAGGACGACGTTGCGGCACCCGGCTCTGTGGTCTGCGCAGGGTCCGTCACGACAGCCGGTACCGCGGTCTCCGGGGCCTCCGGTGCGGTCCGAGCGCACGACGACGCCGCGGCGTCGCCCCCTGCGCGCACCACCGACTCGAGGGCGAGCGTCCATGGCTCGGGCTTCATGACCATGCCCGCGCCCCCGCCGTAGGGGGTGTCGTCCACGGTGCGGTGCCGGTCGGTGGTGAAGTCGCGGGGATCGGTGACCGCGAGGTGGAGGACCCCGTCCGTGACGGCCTTACCGATCAGTGACAGGTTGAGGGGCTGCAGGTACTCGGGGAAGATGCTCAGCACGTCGATGCGCACGGTTCACTCCGCTTCCGCGAGCTCGAGCAGGCCCGGGGGCGGGCTCACCAGCACGACGCCCGCGTCCAAGTCCACCTCGGGGACGATTTCTTCCACGAACGGGATGAGCACGGGCCGCCCGCCGCCGTCCGGGGTGATCTCCAACAGGTCCTGGGCGACACCCTGGATCAGCGCCTTGACCGTCCCGATCCGGGCGTCGTCCCGTGTGATGTCCACCGCCGTGAGACCCAGCAGGTCGTCCTGGTGCCACTCGTCGTCGTCGAGCTCGAGGTCCGCGGCCTCCGCGAACAGTTCGAGACCCCGCGCGGCCTCCGCCGCGGTGCGGTCCTCGATCTCCTCGAAACGCGCCACCAGCACGTTCTTGTTCCACCGGGAACCGCTCACGGTCACGTGCTCGAGCTGCGGGGAGCCGGCCCCGGCCGGTGCATTGCCCTCGCTCCTGCCCTGCTCACGGGCGGGCTGCACCTCGAGTACGGAGCCCGGGGCGAACCGCGCCCGCGGGTCGTCCGTGAACAACTCCACCGTGACTTCTCCCCGCACCCCGTGCGGTTTACCGATCCGGGCTACCCGAACGCTCATGGCATCTCCTCGTGGCGACTCGTGCTGTGTGGGGCCCGCACGCTACCGCGCGGGCAACGACCACGGCCCCCGCTCCTCGGTGCGAGGAACGGGGGCCGTGATACGTGTGTCTCGTGTGTTCGCGTCAGCGACGCCGGTCGGTGTCGACCACGTCCACGCGAACGTTCTCGCCGGAAGCCAGTGCCGAGACCACGGTGCGCAGGGCCTTGGCCGTGCGTCCCGATCGCCCGATCACGCGACCCAGATCGTCCGGGTGCACTCGCACCTCGAGCGTCTGACCGCGCCGGCCGTCGCGGGAGCGCACCGACACGTCGTCGGGGCTGTCCACGATGCCACGGACCAGGTGCTCGAGCGCTTCGGCGAGCATGCTCACTCTGCCTTCTCGGCGTCGTCCTCCGTGGCCGCGGTCTCCTCGGCGGGAGCTTCCTCGGCCTTGTCGGCCTTGGCGGTGATGGCCTCGGGGATGATCACGGAGCCGTTGTCCGGGGCCACGAACTCGGCCTTGGCCTCGGGCTGCTTGAGGGTGCCCTCGGCGCCCGGCTCACCCTTGAACTTCTGCCAGTCACCGGTGATCTTCATGAGGGACAGCACGGCCTCGGAGGGCTGCGCACCCACACCGAGCCAGTACTGCACGCGATCCGACACCAGGTTGATGTACGAGGGGTGCTCGGTGGGCTGGTACACACCGACCTCTTCGATCACGCGACCGTCGCGCTTCTTGCGGGAATCCACGACGACCACGCGGTAACGAGGGTCACGCATCTTGCCCATACGCTTGAGACGAATCTTGACTGCCACTTGTGTGGTTACTCCTGTTTCGAATGGAATCGGACATCGCACACACCTGCCCGTGGGGCGGGCCGTGAGTGGATTTCCTGTGGACGCGACAGCACGCGCGGTGAGAGGGTCCGCACGGGTCGAGTACCCGACCATTATGCCATACGTGTCAAACCGCGGGCGGTCGGGGCGAACGCGTCAGCGGTTCTTCCGTGCGCGCACCGAGGCCCACAGGGCGGCTTGGAGGGCGGCGTCCGTGAACAGCGCCGCCGACGCCGAACCGAGCACAGCGGCACGGCGTCCCCCGCGGGCTGCGAGACCCGCGAGCCCTGCGCCGAGGGCGATCTCCGCTCCCCCGATCGCGAGCAGCAGTCCCGGCCTGCGCACGTAGGCCCGCTGGATCCGGGACAGCACGTCCCCGCCGCTAGGCTCCACGCTCGCGGCGTCCAGCATGGACAGGCCCAGGGGCCGGGGCTCGAAGTCCGAGACACCGTCGACCTCGTGCAGCTCGCGCTGGGACTCCACGAGCTTCGCGGCCACGGTGGGTAGGCCGAGCAGCTGCAGGACGGATTCCAGCAGCAGCCCCGAGCTGGGCGTGCGCGCGTAGTTCTCGAGCCGGGCCGTGGCGGCGGCGTCCAGCTCGGTCAGGGACGCGATGAACTCCACCGTGGTCAGCATGCGGGCCTCGGCGGTGCCCGCGGCGGGCGACGACGCGGCGTCGTCCGCGCCCGCGGCGCTGACGGTATCGGGGGCGCCGCTGAAATCCAGAGCGCCGTTCGTGTCCTGCGCGTCACGCGCGGGCTGGGCCGTGGGCACCGGGCTCGCCTGCCCCCGGAGCGCTTCGAGGGCGAGGTCGGTCGCGAACTCCGCGGGTTCCCAGCACAGCGTGGAATCGTCTGCGATCCGCGCGAACTGGGCACTCCACGACTCACGAGCGTTCAACGAGTTCACGGGTGGGTAGATCCGCAGGCTGCGGCTCTCCCCGTCCGAGGAGATCAGGACCGCCATCGCGTCAGGGTCCGCGGCCGCAGCGAGGGCCCCGGGGTCCAACTCGTCCGGGACCAGCACGACTGACCAGCCGTTGCGCGCGAGCGCCGTGAACCTGGTCCCCAGAGCGGTGGCGATGAACGGCAACTGCGGGGCGTCCGCGTGCACGATCAGCGCGGTGCGCGGCGCGGCACTCATGCGCGCCGGCCGCCGTCCATGACGCGTTCGACCACGGTCCCGGAGCGCAAGGCCTCCAGAGCCGCGCGGATGTGCTGCGCCAGGCCGGAGCTCAGCACGGTCTCGAGCTCCTCGGGGGCCACCCACCGGTACGAGAGCAGTTCCTCCTCCTGCACCGTGATGGGGGTGTCGGAGGGGATTTGCCCGCCGTCGTAGAGGAAGGACACGGAGTCCCCCCACATGCCCATGCCCACGCCGTGGCTCACCGCGAGCAGCCGCCCGCCCTCGAGGTGCAGGCCGACCTCCTCCACCACTTCGCGGAAGCACCCGGTGCGGGGATCCTCCCCCGCCTCCACGGTGCCGCCGGGCAGGGTCCAGTCGTCCTTGTAATTGGGTTCGACCGTGAGCACGCGACCGCTCTCGTCCCGGATGATCGCAGCGGACGCGAGCCGCCGGGTGGGCAGCGACGCGATGAAGCTGCGCAGTTCGTCGTCGGGGAGGTATGAACCCATGACCGCCTACTTTCCGAGGAATTTCTCGAAGCCCTTGGGCAGGTTCAGCGACTCGGCGTCCAGGTCCTTGCCCTGGGCACCGAACGCGCTGCCCGGCGCCGCCGGCTTCTGACCGGAGGCGAGTGCCGCGTTCTCCTGCGCGCGCTTGGCGGGGTTGCCGGAGCGCGAGCTCTTCTTCTTGGACTTGCCCTTCTTGGCAGCACCCCCGCCGGCGCCGCCCATCCCGGGGATGCCGCCGGGCATCCCGGGCACGCCCTTGCCCTGGGCCAGGCGCTTCATCATCTTCTGCGCCTGGGCGAAGCGCTCCATGAGCTGGTTGACCTCGGAGACCGAGACGCCGGAACCCTTCGCGATGCGCGCGCGGCGCGAGCCGTTGATGATCTTGGGGGCCACGCGCTCGTGCGGGGTCATGGAGCGCACGATGGCCTCCACGCGGTCGATCTCCCGCTCGTCGAAGTTCTCGAGCTGCTCGCGCATCCCGGCGGCGCCGGGCATCATGGCGAGCATCTTCTTCATGGACCCCATCTTGCGCAGCTGCTGCATCTGCGCGAGGAAGTCCTCGAAGGTGAAGTCCTCCTGATCGGTGAACTTCTTGGCCATCCGCTCGGCCTCGGTCTTGTCCCACTGTCGCTCGGCCTGCTCGATGAGCGTGAGGACGTCACCCATGTCCAGGATGCGCGAGGCCATCCGGTCCGGGTGGAACTGCTCGAAGTCCCGCACGCCCTCGCCCGTGGACGCGAACATGATGGGCTTGCCGGTCACCGCACGTACGGACAGGGCCGCGCCGCCGCGGGCGTCGCCGTCAAGCTTGGAGAGCACCACGCCGGTGAAATCCACGCCCTCGTCAAACGCCTTGGCGGTGTTCACGGCGTCCTGACCGATCATTGCGTCGATGACGAACAGGACCTCGTCCGGGTCCACGGCGTCGCGGATGTCGCGCGCCTGGTTCATCAGCGCCTGGTCGATGCCCAGGCGTCCGGCGGTGTCGACGATCACGACGTCGTAGAGCTTGGAGCGGGCGAAGTCGACGCCGTCGCGGGCCACCTTCACGGGATCCCCCGTGGGGTCGTCGAACTCCGAGGTGGCGCCGGGCTCGGGGGCGAACACGGGTACCCCGGCGCGCTGACCCACGACCTGCAGCTGGGTGACGGCATTGGGGCGCTGGAGGTCGGAGGCCACGAGCACGGGCTTGTGGCCCTGGTCCGTGAGCCACTTACCAAGCTTGCCGGCCAAGGTGGTTTTGCCTGCACCCTGCAGGCCCGCGAGCATGATCACCGTGGGCCCGGTCTTGGCGAGGTTGATCCGCCGGGTCTCGCCGCCGAGGACGTTCTGCAGCTCCTCGTTGACGATCTTCACGACCTGCTGGCCGGGGTTCAGCGCCTCCGAGACCTCCGCGCCGAGCGCGCGCTCCTTGACGACCGCCGTGAACTCCCGGACCACGGGCACGGCCACGTCCGCCTCCAGCAGGGCCCGGCGGATCTCCCGGACGGTGGCATCGACATCGGCCTCCGAGAGCCGGCCCTTGCCGCGCAGGTTCTTGAAGGTCGCTGTGAGCCGGTCGGACAGTGAATTGAACACGGGGTGGTCGCTGCTTTCGTCTGACAACGGATGAATTCAGTGTCCCAGGTTAGCAAGCGAAGCCCCGCCCGGTCGCCCGGACGGGGCCTGTGCCGACGACGTCGCGCGCGACCTCAGAGCGCGACGTCACCCAGTTCGCCGGTGCTCACGCGCACGGTGTTCTCCACGGCAGTGACCCACACCTTGCCGTCCCCGGGTTCGCCCGTGCGTGCGGAGGTGACGATGACGTCCACGAGGTCCTGGACCTCGCCGTCCTCCACGACCGTCTCGATGCGCACCTTCTCGAGGAGGTCCACCGTGTACTCGGCACCGCGGTAGACCTCACGGTGCCCGCGCTGGCGGCCGTAGCCGTGGACGGTCAGCACGGTCATGCCCTGCACGCCGTATATCTCCAGGGCGTCTTTGACGTCACTGAACTTCTCGGGTCGCACCACTGCGGTGATCAGCTTCACTGGTTGTCTCCTTTGCTGGCGGCGGGCACGGGGGCTTCGGCGGTCCCGGGCAGGGGCCGCGCGGGGGCCTGCCCGGCGAAGTAGCCGGTGGCCTCGTCCTTCAGCGAGTACGCGGACTCCGCGTGCTGAGTGAGGTCCACGCCGATGACCTCGTCCCGGCGGGTGATCCGCAGCCCCATGGTGGCCTTCAGGACAAGCCCGATGACCAGCGTGAGGACGCTGGTGTAGAGCGTCACGAAGAGGGTCGCGGCGAGCTGGGTGCCCAGCAGGCCCCAGCCACCACCGTAGAACAGTCCGGCCCGGCCCTCGGAGGGGATCGCCAGGAAGCCCAGCGCCACGGTGCCGACAATGCCGGAAACCAGGTGCACGCCGCACACGTCCAGCGAGTCGTCCAGGTGGATCCGGTACTTCAGGCCCACGGCGATCGCGGAGCACGCACCGGCCACGGCGGAGAGCAGGATCGCGCCGAGCGGGGTCACGTCGGCGCACGCCGGGGTAATGGCCACGAGCCCGGCGACGACGCCCGACGCCGCACCCAGCGACGTCGCGTGCCCGTCCCGGATACGCTCGGTGAGCAGCCAGGCCAGCATGGCCGCAGCCGGGGCCACGAGCGTGTTGGTCCAGATCAGGGCGGCCTGCTCCACGGTGGTTGCGGCGCCGGCGTTGAAGCCGAACCAGCCGAACCACAGGATGGCCGAGCCGAGCATCACGAGCGGCAGGTTGTGCGGGCGCTGGCCCGAGTCGCGGCCGAAGCCGCGGCGGGCACCGATGAGCAGGATGAGCACCAGCGCCGCGATGCCCGCGTTGATGTGCACGGCGAGCCCGCCGGCGAAGTCGATCGGCTCGCCGAAGATCCGGCCCAGGGCGCCGTCCTCGGAGAACAGCCCGTCACCCCACACCATGTACGCGAGGGGGAAGTAGACCAGGGTGACCCACACGAGCGTGAAGACCACCCACGTGCCGAACCGGGTGCGGTCCGCGATCGCGCCGGAGATCAGGGCCACGGTGATGATCGCGAACGTCACGGAGAAGTCCGAGGACAGCAGGTCCTCGGTGCCCATCAGGCCGTGCAGACCGAAGTGCGCGAACGGATCCGCGGTGAGGCCGCCCAGCACCGGGTCCCCGGCGAGCATGGAACCGCCCCACAGCACCCACACGACGCCCACCACGCCGAGCGCCGCGAAGCTCATCATCATCATGTTCAGCACACCCTTGGCGCGGGTCATGCCTCCGTAGAACAGTGCAAGTCCGGGGGTCATGAAGAACACCAACCCCGCGGCCACCACGGTCCACACGTGTCCGGCGGTCAACTCCACCCGGATCACCTCGTCCCTGTCTCGTGTCGGCACAGCCTTTGCGCCTGTTGCACACAGTCAACGGGGCGGGTGTTACCGCGACAGCGCGGGTTCGTGACGCCGGTGTTTCACGTCACGTCCGCGTGTGACGATCGTGTTAACTCCTCAGGTACCGGTGTCGATGCCGGTTCCAGTGCAGTGGCGGGGCCAGTGCAAGTGCCGGTGCTCCGACGACGACGGCGCCCACTCCCACGAAGGGGGCGGGCGCCGTCGTCGTCGCGAGAGGGAGCAGGCTCAGTCGATGATCGCGTCCACGAACTGCTCGGCGGTGAAGGGTGCGAGGTCGTCCGGGCCCTCGCCGAGACCGATCAGCTTGACGGGCACGCCCAGGCCGCGCTGGATGGCGACCACGATCCCTCCCTTGGCGGTGCCGTCAAGCTTGGTGAGCACGATGCCCGTGATGTCCACGGCCTGCGCGAAGACCTTTGCCTGGGTCATGCCGTTCTGCCCGGTGGTCGCGTCGATCACGAGCAGCACCTCGTCCACCTCGGCGGCCTTCTCGATCACGCGCTTGACCTTGCCGAGCTGGTCCATCAGACCGGCCTTGTTCTGCAGCCGGCCAGCGGTGTCCACGAGGACCACATCCGCCTCTTGGTCGATGCCGGCCTTGACGGCATCGAACGCGACCGAGGCGGGGTCCGCGCCCTCCTGCTCGGAGCGCACCGTGGGCACGCCCACGCGGGCTCCCCAGGTCTCGAGCTGGTCAGCGGCGGCCGCGCGGAACGTGTCCGCCGCACCGAGCAGGACGTCCTTGTCCTCGGCCACGAGCACGCGCGCGAGCTTGCCGACCGTGGTGGTCTTGCCCACGCCGTTGACACCCACCACCAGGACCACCGCGGGCTTGCCCGGGGCGGACTCGGTGCGCAGGGAACGGTCCAGGGTGGGGTCCACGAGCGCGAGCATTTCTTCACGCAACAGGGACTTCAACTGCGCGGGGTCCTTGGTGCCCTCGACCCGCACGCGCTTCTTGAGGTTCTCCACGAGCTCGAGGGACGCGTCCGTGCCGAGGTCCGCCATGAGCAGCGTGTCCTCGATCTCGTCCCACGTGTCCTGATCGATGCGTTCGCGGGACAGCAAGACCAGCAGACCCTTGCCGAGCATGGTGTTGGATTTGGCCAGCCGTCCGCGCAACCGGGCCAGGCGCCCGCGGGCGGACTCCGGGCGTTCGAGCGTGCTGACCGGTCTGTCCTCGACGAGGGTGTCGCCCTCGGTCTCCGGGACGTCGTCCAGGTCCCGGGTGTCCGTGTAACCTCCCCGCGGTGCCTTGGGTCGGCGCAGCAGCAGGATGCCGAACACCACGAGCAGCACCACCACCACCGCGGCGACAATGAGTATCCACATCAGGTCAGTCGTGATCACCCTCCTAATGTCCCATAAACTGCAGGGCGTGTCCCGCCCCGATCCCCGCGACCCCGCCGAGCATCCCGTCCCCGCCTCCCCCGACGACGCGCGCGCTGCTGCGACCGCGTCGGACGCCGCCGCCGCAGCGTCCACTGCATCGGACGACGCCGCCGGAAAACCCGCGCCGCGCGGCAGGGTCCCCGAGCCCATCAAGGTCCTGATCGCTGCGGCCTTCGTGATCGCCCTGGGCTACGGGATCGTGGCGCCCGTGCTGCCGCAGTTCGCGGCCAGTTTCGGCGTGGGCGTGGCCGCGGCCTCCGCCGTGATCAGCGCGTTCGCCCTGTGCCGGCTCGTCTTCGCCCCCGCGAGCGGTGCGGTGGTCAACACGTTGGGTGAGCGGCCCACGTATCTGATCGGGTTGATCGTGGTGGCACTGTCCTCGGCCGCGACCGCGTTCGCGCAGACCTATGGGCAATTGCTGATCTTCCGCGGTCTCGGGGGCATCGGGTCCACGATGTTCACGGTGTCCGCGATGGGCCTGATCGTGAGGTTGGCCCCGCCCACCATGCGCGGGCGGGTCTCCGGGTACTACGCGACCGCGTTCCTGCTGGGCGGCATCCTGGGGCCCGTGCTCGGCGGACTGCTCGCGGGTCTCGGGATGCACGCCCCGTTCCTGATCTACGCCGGCGCTCTGCTGGTCGCCGTCCTCGTGGTGTACCTGCGGCTGAAGGACGAGACGATCGGCGCCAGACGCACCGGCCGGGCCCAGCCGCCCATGCGCGTCCGCGAAGCGCTCGACGCCGGAGCGTACCGTGCCGCGCTCGTGTCCAGCTTCTCCACGGGCTGGACGGCCATGGGCGTACGCGTGGCCCTGGTCCCTCTCCTGGCCGTCCAGGTGGTCGGTGAGGGTCCGGCCGTCGCCGGGCTCGCGCTGGCACTGTTCGCCGTGGGCAACGCTGCGGCCTTGACCGTCACGGGGCGGCTCACCGACCGCGTGGGGCGTAAACCGCTCGTGCTCACGGGCCTGCTCGTGTGCGGCCTCGCGACCATTGGGGTGGGGCTGAGCACGTCCGTGGTGGCGTTCGCCGTACTGTCCCTGCTCTCCGGGGTGGGCTCCGGAACCCTCAACCCGGGGCAGCAAGCCGCCGTGGCGGATGTCATCGGCCCGGATCGAGCGGGCGGCAGGGTACTGTCCCGGTACCAGATGTGCGCGGACGCGGGCCAGATCGCCGGCCCCGTGCTCGCGGGCGCGCTCGCGGACGCCGCCGGTTTCGGCTGGGCCTTTGGGATCTCGGGAGCGCTCATGCTCCTCGCCGCCGTCGCGTGGCTTCCGGTCAGGGACACCCTGCCCCCGGAGTCACGCACCCAGGGAACCGCCCCCCGACGGAAGTGAGCCCCCGTGGCCGCGACCGAGCGACGTCGTCCCCGTTCCACGGCGGTACTCTTCATGGTCGTTTTCGTGACGATGTTCGTCGCGAACGCGATCCTCATGGAGTTACGGGACCGCGGGATCATCACCACGCCGGTGCTCGTGCTCGCCATGGTGTTCCGTCCCTGACACCGGAAGTGGCCCCGGAGCGGATCCGGGAAACCCTCTCCCATCCCGATACCGAGTTGACTTCTGACGGCACCACGCTGACCGCGAGGATCGGGAGTGACCTGACCTTCCGCTGCCGCGGGGCCGCGCTGTTGCGCCGCGCCCGCGCGGCGACAAGCTGAGCCGCCCCACCCTCGGCGGGCGAGCGGCGTCGTCGGCGGAAGAGCTCAGCGCAACTGCGAGAGCTGCTGGCCCACGACGAGGCTCACGCCGTCGCCGCGCATCGAGACCCCGTAGAGCGCGTCCGCGATCTCCATGGTGCGTTTCTGGTGGGTCACGATGATCAGCTGCGAGCTCTCCTTGAGCTGCTCGAAGATGGTGAGCAACCGACCCAGGTTCCGGTCGTCCAGCGCGGCCTCAACCTCGTCCATGACGTAGAACGGGGACGGCCGGGCCTTGAAGATGGCCACGAGCAACGCGAGTGCCGTCAGGGAGCGCTCGCCGCCGGAGAGCAGGGAGAGCCTCTTGATCTTCTTCCCGGCGGGCCGGGCCTCGACCTCGACCCCCGAGTTGAGCATGTCGTCCGGGTCGGTCAGGCGCAACCGCCCCTCCCCGCCCGGGAACAGGGTCGCGAACACCGAGACGAACTGCTCCGCGGTGTCCCGGTAGGCCTGCGCGAAGACCTCTTCGACGTGCTGGTCCACCTGCCGGATGATGTTGCGCAGATCCGCGCGGGAATTCTTGACGTCCTCGAGTTGGGTGACCAAGAACTTGTGGCGTTCCTCGAGCGCGGCGAACTCCTCGAGCGCGAGCGGGTTGACCTTGCCGAGCGCCTTGAGCTGCTTCTGCGCGCGCTGCAACCGGGTCTCCTGCTCCTCGCGTCGGAACGGGGCCCCGGCATCGGTCATCCGGGGCAGAGCCAGCTGCACGGGCGCGCCGTCCTCCTCGGCGCGCTGGGCCGCCTCGAGCGCTGCGTCCGCGTTCAGGACGGGCAGGTGGGGGCCGTAGTAGTCCACGAGGAAGTCAGGGGTCATCCCCAACTCCTCGAGGGCCGTGGTCTCGAGCCCCTCGAGCCGGGCCCGGCGCTGCGCGAGGTCCAGTTCCGCACGATGCAGCTGTTCGGTAAGTTCGCCGATCCGCCGGGCGAGCTCGTCACGTTCGGAGCGCAATCGCTGCGCGACCTCGTCCAGCCCGGCCCTGCTGGTCTCGATGGCGTCGCGCTGGGCGGCCGCCCGCGCCGCGGCGTCGTCGGCGCGTTCCCGGAGATAGCGGGCGGCCTCCCCCACGGCCCGCGCCACGACCGCTTGCACGCGGCGACGTTCCGCACGCCGCGCGGCCTCGGCCTGCGCGACACGTTCGGTACGCGCCGCGCGCGCCTGGGCCTGCGCCCGGGACTCGGCGTGGCGATGTTGTTCCTCGAGCCCGCGCAGCGCGAGCCGCGCCTCGGTCTCGACCTCGCGGGCGGTCCGGGCCTGCTCCTCGGCACGGTCCTTGGCGGACGCGGCCGCGAGCTGCTCGCGGTCGAGGTCCTCCTCGTCCCCGGTCTCCGCGGCCTCGGCGCGTTCCACGGCCTCGCGCAGCTCCGCATCCCGCTGGGTCAAACGCTGCTGTGCGGTCGCCAGGACACCGCGGCGCCGTTCCAGTTCGGAATCCGCCGACGACGCCGTGGCCTCCGCCCTGCTCGACGCCGCCCCGGCCGCCGCGGCCTCCTGCTGGGCCCGCTGCGCGGCCCAGCCGGTCTCGCGGGCTTCCCGTTCCGCGCCCGCGCGCTGTTCCTCGGCCTCCCGGGCCCGTTCCGCCGCGGTCTCTGCGGCGTCCCGCAAGGTCGCGGTCTTTTCCACCTCGCGGTCGATCAACGCGAGGATCTCGAGGTTGCCGGCCGCTTCCGTGGCTCCGCCCTGGACCCGATGGACGCCGTACACGTCACCGTCGCGGGTGACCACGCGCCACGCGGCGTCGGCCCGCCCGTCCTGCGCCGCGGCGTCGAGGACCGCGAGCGCGGCGGTCGCGTCCGGGGCGAGCACTGTGGTGGCGAGTGCGGCCCGCACCGCGGCCACGACGGCCGCGTGGCCCGTGGTGTCGGATTCCTCCGGGGCCGAGGAGAGGACCTCCGTGGCGCGCACGCACCCCTCGGGCAGCGCTGGACCGGTGACTTCGGTGGCCGCGCCGTCCTCCTGCGCGATCACGAGGTGCACGCGACCCGACCCGGCATCGCGCAACCGCGAGAAGACCCGGGCGGCCGAGGTGTGGGACGCCACGGCGAGCGCGTCGGACCACGGGCCCAGCGCAGCGGCCACGGCACGTTCCCACCCCGGGCTCACGCGCACGGCCCGCGGCACCTCCCCCAGCACGGGGACGACGTCCGCCACCGAGGACGAGCCGTCCGGTTGCCGCACGGACTCGCGCAGGGTCTCGAGGCGCACGGTGTGGGCGTGCAGCGCGCTCGCGGTCTGCTGCCGGTGGTCGTCCGCCTCCCGCGAGCGGGCGCGAGCGGCATCGGCCGTTTCCTGGGCTTCGCGGGCCCGTTCCCCGAGGCGCTGCGCCTCGACCGCGGTGGCCTCGGCTGTCTCGCGCAGGGACGCGGTGTCCAGGCGGGCACTCTCGGCGCGGGTCACGACGTCGGAGAGCTCTCCGCGAACACGCTCCACGTCCGCTTCTGCGGCCGTGAGCGCCGACCGCGCGGCCGTGACCGCCGCGGCGAGCCGGACCTGCCCCGCGCGTCGGTCCGCGGCACGGCGCACGAGCGCGGCCGATTCCTTTTCCGCGTCCCGCGCGGTCGATTCGGCGGCCTCACGCGCCGCATGCGCACGGTCGAGGTCCTCGCGCGCCCCCGCGACCCGTTCGGCCAGCTGTTCGGCCTCGGCGAGTGTCCGGGCGGCCTGTTCCTCGAGGGTCTGCGCGTCCCGGTTCGTGGCGGTGGGTTCCTCGGTACTGCCCAGCAGCCGACGGCGTTCCTCGGCCAGGGCGGCCAGCGCGCGGCAGCGGTCGCGCACCGTGCTCAGCTCGTACCAGCTCGTGCGGGCGGCGTTCAGTTCCGGAGTGGTGCGCGCAGCGCGGGTCTCGGTCTCGTGCAGCCGCCGGGCGAGATCCGCGGCCGCGGTCTCGAGCTCGGCCTTGCGTTCGCGCGCCGCGCGGCTCGCGTCCTGGTCCGTGTCCATTCCGGCGCGCGCCGCCACGAGATCGTCCGCGAGCAGACGGGCGCGCGCATCGCGGACGTCGTACTGGATCCGCTGCGCCTTGCGAGCCGTGCGCGCCTGCCGGCCCAGGGGCGTGAGCTGACGCTGGATCTCACCGGTGAGGTCCTCGAGCCGGTCCAGGTTCGCCTGCACCGATTCGAGCTTGCGCAGGGTCTTCTCCTTGCGGCGGCGGTGCTTGAGGATCCCTGAGGCCTCCTCGATGAACCCACGGCGGTCCTCGGGGGTGGCCTGCAGGATCCGGTCCAGCTGCCCCTGCCCCACGATCACGTGCATCTCCCGACCCAGCCCGGAGTCGGAGAGCAGCTCCTGGATGTCCAGCAACCGGCACGAACGGCCGTTGATCGCGTATTCGGAGCCCCCGGAGCGGAACAGCGTGCGCGAGATGGTGACCTCGGAGTATTCGATCGGCAGGGCGCCGTCGGCGTTGTCGATGGTCAGGGACACGTGTGCGCGGCCCAGGGCGGAGCGACCGGAGGTGCCTGCGAAGATGACGTCCTCCATCTTCCCGCCGCGCAGGGACTTGGCGCCCTGCTCCCCCATGACCCACGAGAGGGCGTCCACCACGTTGGACTTACCCGACCCGTTCGGCCCCACGACAGCGGTGACCCCGGGCTCCATGTGGAACGTGGTGGCGGACGCGAAGGACTTGAAACCACGCACGGTGAGGGTCTTCAGATGCACGCGGGGTCTCCAATGTCGTTGTCGCTTACGCCGCCCCTCGGCGCGCGCACCGGCGGGTGACGGGCGCGCCGACCTGGGCGATCACGAGCGCGGGGGCAGCCCCCGAGTCTACCCGGGGCGGGCCCCGCGGCGGTGCGGGGCGCGTGCAGGGGCTCACATCCGCGGCTCACCGGGGCCGGAACGGCCTGCGCCCGCAGAGAAACGCCACGTACATCCGAAGGGAGCTGTCAGTCGGGACCGTTAGACTGAGCCGGTCCAACCCGCTAGTTCACCCGAGCGCCGAGGCTCTCCTCTCACGATCGATTCCTTGACGGTACGGGTGGCGTCTGATCGAAAGCGCCACATTGACCGGTAACTCCACCATCAGAAACCGAAATGCCGCAGTCCTATCCGTGACCAAGACGGAGGCGGACGTGGTCATCCCGTCTACTCGGTTCGATGAGGAGTTGGCAGAGACCTTCCGGCGGCTGCGCATGCCCAAGGGGCTGCTCGAGCGACTGGCCGGGATCAAGGAACGCCGCGGTTGGGCACCGGGACGCCACTTCACGGACGGCGCCACGGAGGCCGGCCAGGAGGCCCTGCGGCAATCGGGGGTGGCCCCGGAGCAGATCGGGTTGTTCATCAACGCGTCCGTGACCCGCGACAACTTCGAACCCGCCGTGGCCGTGGGCATCCACGACCGGTTGGGCCTGCCGAGCTCCGCGCTGAACTTCGACATGACCAACGCGTGCCTGGGCTTCGTCAATGCCCTCACCGTGGCGGCGTCCATGATCGACGCCGGGGCGATCGAGTACGCCCTGGTGGTCGCCGGTGAGGACCCCTCCCCGTGGCACCACGCAGCGGTGGAACGGTTGCGCGGGGACGACATCACCCGCGCACAGGTGGTGCAGGAGTTCGCCACGCTCACGCTGGGGTGCGGTGCCGCCGCGGCCGTGGTGGGCCCCGCGGACCGCCACCCGAACGGGCACCGCATCGTGGGATCCGTCACGCGCGCGGGCACGGAGTTCAACCACCTGTGCATCGGCGGGGACGACGGCATGTTCACGGACGCCACCGGGCTGCTCAACCACGGGGTGGGCCTCGTGGTCGAGGCGTGGCTCGAGGCCGAGAAGGACGGCTGGCAGTGGCGGGACATGGACTCCTACGTGACCCACCAGGTCTCCAACTCGCACACCAACAAGCTCATCCAGGACATGGGCCTGGACGCGGACCGTGTCCCCCTCACCTTCCCGTACTGGGGCAACGTGGCCGCCGCAGCCCTGCCCATGACACTCGCGCTCGAGGCCGAGCGGCTCGAATCCGGCCAGCGCGTGCTGTGCCTGGGCGTGGGCTCGGGCCTGAACACGACCCTCATGGAGATCGCCTGGTAGCCCGCCCGTAGCCCCCGGTCACCGCCTCACAGAACGGAGGAGCAACGTGCTCTCCACACCCTCCCCGGAACGCACCACCACGGTGCGTCTGCCCTTCACCGACACCCCGCTGCCGGGTGTGGACCCCGCGTGGTCCACCACGGTGAGCGTCCCGACCACGGCGGTCGTGGAACCCGTGCCCGGCAGGAAGCGCCGCTGGCACGTGCTGGACAACGGGGACGCGATCACCGAGGCGGGCCGCAGCCCCCGCGGGATCATCCTGGCCGTGCACGGCAACCCCACGTGGTCCTACCTGTGGCGGGACGTGGTGCGCGCCGGCCAGACGGCCGAGCAGCCGTGGCGCGTGGTGGCCGTGGACCAGCTGGACATGGGCTTCTCCGAGCGCACGGGATTGTTCCGCCGGCTCGAGGACCGCGTCCGGGACCTTGGGGACCTCACGCACGCGCTGGGCATCGACGATGCCGGACTGCCGGTGGTCACCTTGGCCCACGACTGGGGCGGGCTCATCTCCCAGGGCTGGGCGCAGGAACACCCGCAGCTCCACGCGGCGACCATCATGACCAACACCGCCGTTCACCACGACAACGCCGAGCCCATCCCCTCGGCCCTGCGGCTCGCGCTCAACCGCGCCGTGCACGAACCCCTCACCTCCGGGACCACCGCGTTCCTGGACACCACCCTGGCCCTGTGCGATCCCGCCCCGGCCAAGGACCTCAAGAAGGCCTACAAGGCTCCGTACACCTCCCGCGAGCGCCGCGAGGGCATCGCGCACTTCGTCGCCGACATCCCCGCCGAACCGGGCCACCCCTCCAACGCGGCGTACGAGCGCATCGCCGGGCGGATGAGCGCGCGCGAGGTCCCCACGCTGCTGCTGTGGGGCACCAACGATCCCGTGTTCCAGCAGCGTTACCTCGAGGACCTCATGCGGCGGGCGCCCCACGCGGACGTCCACCGCTTCGAAGGCGCCAAGCACCTGCTGCCCGAGGCCCGGGACATCGCCCCAGCGATCCTCACATGGCTCGGTGAGCGTTTCGGTCAGGACGAGCCCGTGGTGCAGGCCCACCGTGAGCGCCGCGCGCGCGGTCGCGGGGACTTCGTGCCGTTCTTCGCCGAACTCGACGCACGACGCCGCGACGCCTCCCCCGCCGTCGTGGACATGGGACCCGTCATGGGAACCGTGGACGGTTCCGCACCGGCGCTCAACGTGGAACGCACCGTGACCTGGACCCAGCTGAGCACGTCCGTGGACCAGCTCGCGGTGGCCCTGCTGCGCACGGGCGTGCGCCCCGGGGACCGTGTGAACCTCATGGTCCCCCCGGGCTCCATGCTCACCACCCTGATCTACTCGTGCCTGCGCATGGGCGCGGTGATCGTGGTCGCGGACCAGGGGCTGGGCCGCAAGGGACTGACCCGGGCGCTGCGCGGTTCGTCCCCCGACTGGTTCATCGGCATCCGCAAGGCCCTCATGGGTGCGCGCGCCCTGGGCTGGCCCGGACGCCGGATCTCCGCGGACCGGCTGGACCCCGTGTCCAAGAAGCTGCTGGGCGTGGAACACACCGTGGCCGAGCTCATGGACTCGGTGACCACCGTGCGCCCGGAGGACATCCCCGCCGTGGACCCGGACGCCGCGGCCGCCGTGCTGTTCACGTCCGGCTCCACCGGACCCGCCAAGGGCGTGGTCTACACCCACCGCCAGATGGCCGGGATGCGCGACACCATCCGGGACACCTACGGGCTGCGGGCCGGAACCGGACTCGTGGCCGGGTTCGCGCCGTTCGCGCTGCTCGGCCCCGCCCTTGGTGCCACCTCCGTCACACCGGACATGGACGTCACGAGCCCCAAGACGCTCACCGCGCAGGCGCTCACCGAAGCTACGATGGCGATCGGCGCCACCGCGGTATTCGCGTCCCCCGCGGCCATCGCCAACGTCCTGGCCACCGCGGACGAATTGTCCCCCGCCGAGCGTGATGCGCTGGCCCGGGTGGACCTCATGCTCTCCGCCGGAGCGCCGATCCCCGAGGAGCTGCTCGCCCGGTTGCAGGAGCTGATGCCCGCGGCCGAGCTGCACACCCCTTACGGGATGACCGAGGCGCTGCCCCTGACCGACGTCAGCTTGGACGTGATCCGCGCGGCACGGGAGGACGCCCAGAGCGGCGTCGAGGGAGCGGGCCGCGGCGTGTGTGTGGGCACCCCGGTCGAGGGAGCGCAGCTCGGCGTCTTGCCGCTGCGCGCAGACGGCTCCGTCTCCCCCGACATTGTGACCACCCCTGGTGTCACCGGCGAGATCGTGGCGCGCGCCCCGCACGCCAAGGACCACTACGACCGGTTGTGGATCACGGAGCGCGCCTCCGACCTGACCCCCGGCTGGCACCGCACCGGGGACGTGGGGCACTTCGACGCCCGTGAGCGGCTGTGGTACGAGGGCCGCCTGGCCCACGTGATCACGATGTCCGACGGGCCGGTGTCTTCCGTCGCGGCGGAGCACGCCGCCCAGACGGTTCCCGGTGTGGGCCGCGTGGCCGTCGTGGGTGTGGGCCCCCGCGGTTCCCAGTCCCCCGTGGCCGTGATCGAAACGGTGCCCCCGGCCACCAAGCCCCACGTGGCCCCCGCGGATCTGGCCGAGCGCGTGCGCGCTACGATCGATTTCGCGACCGGGCTGGCTGTGAGCGCCGTGCTCGTGATCCCCGAGCAGCCCACGGACATCCGCCACAACTCCAAGATCGACCGCGCCGAATTGAGTGACTGGGCCGAGCAGGCCCTGGCCACCGGAAAGATGAGTGCCCTGTGAGCCACGACCAGACCCCCGCTCCCGACCGCTCCGGCGCCGGCCGCCACCGCGCCGACGATCACGACGCCGCTGCGCCGGCTCCCGGGGCCACCGCGGCCGGGGCGGCGTCGTCGGCTCCCCGGAACGACGGGAACGCAAGCAATTCCGATGCAAACGCAACGAATGGGGACCGGCAGGACACTGCTCCCGGTGTCGCGCAGATCGCGGATCCCGAGCGTGGCGGCGCCACCGCGACCCAGGGTGAGCTGACCGGGGACGGCCGCACCGTGCTGGTGACCGGCGCGTCAGGGATGCTCGGTGGGGACGTCGCCCGCGTCCTGCTCTCGCGCGGCTGGCGCGTGCGCGTCTTCCAGCGGGGTCACGCATCCGTGGCCGAGCGCGAAGGCGTCGACGAGGTGCTCGGTTCGGTGACCGATCCCGACGACGTGGCGCGCGCGCTTGACGGCGTGGACGACGTCATCCACCTCGCGGCCAAGGTCTCCTTCACCGGGGACTGGGAGGACTTCGTGCGGGTCAACGTGACCGGGACGCGTGTGCTGCTGTGCCAGGCGCAGAACGCCGGGGTGCAGAACGTGGTCTTCGTGTCCTCGCCGTCCGTGGCCCACGCGGGCGTGTCGATCGAGGGCGCGGGCGCGGAACCCGCAAACCCCCAGACGGCGCGCGGGAACTACGCGCGGTCCAAGGCCGCCGCTGAACTGCTCGGCCTGAGCATGGACGGCCAGCGTGACCTCAAGGTGGCCGCGGTACGTCCGCACATCGTGTGGGGCCCCGGGGACACCCAGCTCGTGGAGCGCGTCGCGGATCGCGCGGCGGCCGGGCGGATGCCGTACCTCGACAACGGTGCGGCCATGATCGACACCACCTACATCGACAACGCGTCCGAGGGCATCGTGCGGGCGCTCGAGCGCATTGACACCGTGCGCGGACGCGCGCTGGTGATCACCAACGGTGAGCCCCGCCCCGTGGGCGAACTCATCGCGCGGATGTGCCGCGCCGCGGGCGCCCCCGCGCCCACGCGCTCGATCCCCGGTGGCGTGGCACGCGTTGCTGGCCGCGTCATCGAGAAGGTCTGGCCGTACCTGCCCGCGAAGTTCCGCGGCGGGGACGGCGAGCCGCCCATGACCGAGTTCCTGGCCGAGCAGCTGTCCACGGCCCACTGGTTTGACCAGCGCGAGACCCGCGAACTGCTGGACTGGACGCCGTCCGTGAGCCTGGACGAGGGCTTCGCGCGGCTCGCCGCGTACTACTCCGACAAGCCGCGCCCGCAGCGCAACACGGGATCGGTCGCGGTGTCACGCGTGGTGGAGGTCGCCGACGACCAGCGCATCCGCGCCGAGGACGCCTCGATCGCCCCCGAAGAAGAGAGCGGGACGAGCAACGACCTGCAGATCGTGCGCGCACAGTAGGCGCTGTCGTGCCCGCGGCGTGGAGCCGCGGGCACGATGCGTACCAGGGGGCAGTCCTCGCTACCCGGCATCCGCGTGCGGTTGCTCAGTAGTGGTAGCGCGCTTGCAGGATGACGAGATCGTCAGCCACGACCATGTAGACCAGCCGGTGTTCGGCAGTGATTCTCCTCGACCACGCGCCTCTGCCTCCGGTGCATCCTGGCGTGAGTGACCGGGTACGACGTCCGGACAGGGCCGGGACAGATGCCCGGATCAATCGATCTCTTCGCCGGCGAGGGCCTTGGCGGCCAGGCGCTCCTCCTCACTGACCTCCCACACCTCGTAGGCGGCGTGCAACGCCAGCAGGATGATCAGGCATCCGAGGACCATGTCCGGCCACCCCGAGCCCGTCCATGCGGTGACCAGGGCCATGACGATGATCGCCACGTTCACCAGCACGTCGTTGCGGGCCGAGAGGAACGCGGCGCGGCCGAGGGAGCCACCGTGGTTGCGGACGCGGGCGATGACGAGAGCACTCGTCCCGTTGATGACAATGGCGCCGAGCGAGGCGAGGACGAGGGGCAGCACGTCCGGTGCCACAGGCTCGGCGAACCGCTGAGCTGCTTCCCATGCCGCGAACGCGGCCGGAGCGAGGATCACGACGGCCATGACCTTGCCCATGACGGCGCGCTTGGCCAGGGCCCAGCCGAGCGCCACGAAGATCAACAGGTTGATCGAGGTGTCCTCGAGGAAGTCGACACTGTCGGCCAGCAGCGACACCGACCCTGAACCGAGCGCGACGAAGAACTCCACGAAGAAGTACCCGAAGTTCAGGAGGGCGACCGTGAGCACCGCTCGACGGACCCGGGGTGCATCGAAGGCGCCGGGCGCCTTCCCCGGGTTTTCGTCCGGTGCACTGGGAGCGTTCATGGGCACAATTCTCGTCATTGGCTCTCGGGGTCGCCCCGGGGCCAGCGGGTGATCCGGATGGCCTGGGCTGCGTGGGGACATCGATGTCGGTCTCGACCCCCGACGGGCGAGCCGCCTTCGGGGTCTCTCGTCAGGGCCGGAAACGTCTCGGCCGCCGCTGGCACCGCGAGCAGCGATACGAGGAACGGTTGGCGAAGCGCTCACGCACGATGACGCCGTCGTCCCCGCCGGCCTCGCAGCGAGGGCACGGCTGGCCCGCACGGCCGTAGGCGTTCAGTGACCGGGAGAAGTACCCGGACTCGCCGTTGACGTTGACGTACAGCGAGTCGAAGCTCGTGCCGCCCGCGTCCAGCGCGCGACGCATGACCTCCTGACACGCCGCCACGAGTGTGTATGTGCGCGGCGCGGTCATGGTCTCGGTGGGCGCGGCCCAGTGCAGGCGCGCCGCCCACAGCGCTTCGTCCGCGTAGATGTTGCCTATCCCGGAAATCAGCCCCTGGTCCAGCAGCGCGCGCTTGAGCCCGGTCCGACGACGCCGCAGCGCCGCGTGGAAGGCCGCGACGTCGAAGAGCGGGTCCAGCGGATCGCGCGCAATGTGCACGGCGTGTTCCGGGACCGTGCCGTGGCCGTCCGACGCGGGCACCAGACGATCCAGCAGCATCCCGCCGAAGATCCGCTGGTCCACGAACCGCAGTTGCTCTGGCAACGGCTGCCCGGACTCGTCGAGCGCCGGGGACAGCTCCAGCCGGATGCGCTCGTGGCGCGGCCTGGGGTGTTCCGGGGAGGCCACGAGCAGTTGCCCGCTCATCCCCAGGTGCACGAGCAGTGCGCGAGAAGGTTCTGACCCATCCGCAGCGCGCACGGGCAACCACAGGAACTTGCCGCGCCGGCACGCGTTGACAACTGTCAGCCCGGTCAGTTCGCGGCGGAAATCCTCCGGGCCGTCGGTGTGACGCCGCAGGGACCGGGGGTCCACGACCTCCACGCTCTCCACGGTGCGCCCCACGACCCAGCGTGCGACGCCGCGGCGCACCACTTCCACTTCGGGCAACTCAGGCACGGCGCGCTCAGTTCTCGGTGGCGAAACGTTCGACGATTGCCTCGCACGCGACCGCGGCGGCCGCGCGTTCGGCGGCCTTCTTGGACGTCCCCTCGCCGTGTCCCAGGACATCACCGTGTACGACGACGTCCGCGGCGAAGCGGCGCGCGTGGTCCGGGCCGGTGCCCTCGACCTCGTAGCGCACGGTCCCCAGCTCGTACTGGGAGGCGAGTTCCACCACGCGGGTCTTCCAGTCGCGGCCCTCGTGCAGCACGCGGGTGTCCTCGAGCAGTGGGACGATCAGTCGCAGTACGAGATCGCGCGCGGGCAACGGCCCACACGCCTCGTAGACGGCGCCGATCAGGGCCTCGGTGGTATCCGCGAGGATGGAGGCCTTCTCGGCCCCGTGCGTGCGGATCTCGCCCTTGC
This sequence comes from Kocuria sp. CPCC 205261, assembly GCF_040981025.1. Taxonomy (NCBI): domain Bacteria; kingdom Bacillati; phylum Actinomycetota; class Actinomycetes; order Micrococcales; family Micrococcaceae; genus Kocuria; species Kocuria sp. CPCC 205261. Next base: position 37,691 of record NZ_JAVKPU010000005.1, read on the forward strand.
CCAGGCGGATGTGGGGGCCGAGGCCGAGAGTCTTGGCGACCGCGGCGAGCGCGCGGGCGGAGACCACGGATGCCCGCAGTTTCGCGAGGCTCCCCTCGTCCCACTCGGGGTAGCGGTGGAAGATTTCGTCCGTGACCGCGAGCTGCAGGACCGCGTCCCCCAGGAACTCGAGGCGTTCGTTGTGGACTTCCCCGGGATGCTCGTACGCGTACGAACGATGTGTGAGCGCAATGCGAAGCGTCTCGGTGTCGAGGTCGACACCGAGACGCTCAAGCAGTTCGCCGGGATCCGGCAAAATGGTCACCTTACGCGTCAGCGACCTTGCGACCCTTGTACTCGTAGAACAAGGGGGTGCCGGCGGAATCGGAGACCAGCTTGGCCTGGTGCGGCAGGCTGTAGCTGACCTTGCCGTTCTCCACGGTCTTCACCAGTTTGGGGGCTTGCGCCTTCCACTGGGAGCGGCGCATCCGGGTATTCGCGCGGGACATTTTCCGCTTGGGAACAGCCACGGCTATCTCTCTTCTCTCGTGTCGGTTGTCGGCTCCGACGCCTGCGGATCCCCCGATTCGGTCATCAGCCCCTGCAGGGCGGACCAGCGGGGATCCAGGACGTCGTGGTGGTGGTCCGGGTCGTTCTCGAGCCGTGCGCCGCACTGGGCGCACAGGCCCGGGCAGTCAGCCCGGCACACCGGTTGGAACGGCAGTTGTGTGATCACTGCGTCCCGAAGCATCGGTTCGAGGTCGATCTCCTCGTCCCGCACTTCATACACTTGCTCGTCCTCGACGTTCTCGTCACCCTGGGGGGACGGATCGAAGACGAAAAGTTCTTGCACGTCGACCGGTAGTTCGTAGTCGATGGGGTCGAGGCATCTACTGCATTCCCCGTGAACGCTCACGATCACGGTTCCGGACACCAGAATACCGTCGTGGACGGATTCCAGGCGCAGCTGCAGATCCATGGGCGCGCCCTCCGGCGAGCCGATGAGCGCCGTACCGAAGTCCTTCGGTGCGGGTGCCTCGACATCCAGGGTTTCCATGGTCCCCGGTCGGTGTTCGAGATCCCTGACGTTGAACGTGAGGGCTGAACTGTTGCGGTGATTCACGAAACTCCTGGCTAACGACACTGGCCGACAGACCACCTTAGCATGCCGACCCTCGTCGGTTCATCCCACGGGCCCCGTCCGGATGTCCTCCGGACGCACGTCCGTGGCACCCGCGGGCTCTCGCCGGGCGACGGCCCGCCCGATCAGCGGCGCGGTGAGACCATGCAGCATCACGGAGCAGAACACGACCATGACCACACTCTCCAGGATGATCCCGATCTGCGTATCGATCCCGGCCTGCAGGGCAAGGAGCGCCAGCACCACGGAGGCGATCCCGCGCGGATCCAGCCACGCGATCGTGGCGCGTTCGGGCCAGGTCGCTCGGGACCAGGATGCAGGCCAGCACGAGGCACAGGGACAACCGGACGTCCGGCAGCAGGTACATGGCGGCGAAGAACACCGCGATGAGACTGAGGGGCAGGGCCAGGAACAGCACGCGCAGCACCGGGGTGCGGCTGCGACGCGGGGCGTCGCGGATGTCCAAAGCGTCCATGAACAGCAACACGGACAGGATCACTTCCACGGTGCGTTCCACCGAGGTGCTGGTCAGGGACTCGATCAACGGGGTCGAGCTCTACCACCCCGCGGCCATGCCCAACCTGGCAATTCCGCCGGGCCCCTCAGCGCCGTTCGATGGCCCGCAGGACGGGGTCGGGAACGAACGACGCGACGTCGCCCCCGAGTGCCGCGACCTCCATCACGAGGGACGAGGACACGTGCAACAGGGACGGCTCCCCCGGCAGGAACACCGTCTCCACGCCCGTGAGGGAACGGTTCATGGTGGCCATGGGCAGTTCGTAGTCGTAGTCCGCGCTGTTGCGTAGCCCCTTGATCAGCGCCACCGCCTCCCGGCGCTCCGCGTAGTCCGCGATCAGCCCCGATGCGAGCGGTTCCACGACCACGGCCGGTTCGTGCGCGAACACCTCGCGCACCAGTTTGATCCGGGTGTCCTCGCTGAAGCGGTGGGTCTTGTTGGGGTTCGTGGACACGGCCACGATCACCTCGTCGAACAGGCGGGCAGCGCGGTGGATCACCGCGCAGTGTCCCAGGTGCAGCGGGTCGAAGGACCCCGGGCAGATGGCGCGTCGCATGGCACCACCCTAGCGGCAGGGGTTCCTAGACTGGGCCCATGATCGCAGACGCTCACGACCACTCGCCCGCGGCCGCACCCCGCGCCGATCCCGCCCGGGAGCTGTCCCGCGCCCAGCCGTGGCAGCGCATGGCCGCAGGCGGCGGGCTGCTGGATCCCTCCGGGGCCCTCCGTTCCACGGTCTTCGAAGAGATGACGGCGCTCGCCACGCGCACCGGCTCGGTGAACCTCGGTCAGGGGTTCCCGGATTTCGCGCCGCCGCAGCCCATGGTCGACGCCGCGGTGGCCGCCCTGCACACCGGGCACCACCAGTACGCGCCCATCATCGGCGTCCCCGCACTGCGCCAGGCGGTGGCTAAGCACCAGCGCGACCACTACGGTCTGCACCTCGACCCCGATTCGCAGATCGCCGCGAGCGCGGGCGCGACCGAGGGCATGACCGCGGCGCTGTTGTCCGTGCTGCAACCCGGGGACGAAGTGGTCATGTTCGAGCCGCGCTATGACCTCTACGGCGCGGCCGTGGAATTCACCGGCGCCACGCCCGTTCCCGTCCCCCTGCTCCCCCCGACCTTCACGCCGGACCCGGACGACGTGCGCGCCGCGTTCTCCCCCCGCACCCGCGCCGTGATACTCAACGACCCGCACAACCCCACGGGCACGGTGGCGTCCCGCGAGTTCAAGGAACTGCTCGTGGAGCTCGCCACGGAGTTCGACGCCGTGATCGTGACCGACGAGGTGTACGAGCACCTCCGGTTCGCCGGGCCCCATGAGCCCATCGCCTCCCTGCCCGGGGCTGCGGAGCGCACCCTGAGCGTGTCCTCCGCGGGGAAGACGTTCTCCGCCACGGGCTGGCGCGTGGGCTGGGTGAGCGGCCCGCCCGAGCTGATGCGCGGGGTCATCGCCGTGAAGAGCTATCTTTCGCACAGCGCGGCCGCCCCGCTGCAGCACGCCGTGGCCCATGCACTGAGTTTCCCGCCCGCGTTCTACGATGCGCTGCTCGAGGACTACCGCGAACGCCGAGACGTGCTCGTGGCCGGGCTGCGGGAGGCCGGGCTGACCCCGCCGGTTCCCGAGGGCACGTTCTTCGCGGTCGCGGACGTGAGCGATCACTACGCGCTCGCCGGGGTGGACAACGCCACGGACCTCGGCCGGCACTGGGCCGAGAACGCGGGTCTGGTGGGCATCCCGGTCTCGGCGTTCGCGGGTCCCGCGAACCGGGGGCTGTACGCGGACTGGCTGCGGTTGGCGTTCTGCAAGCGCACGGACGTGCTGCGCGGGGCCATGGCGGGACTCGCCGCCGCGGTCTGACAGGCCGTTACCGGGCGCCGACGGCGGCGCGCTCGGCCTCGCGCAGCTCCGGCTCGCGAGGTGCCTGAGCCGGTGCAGCTGACCAGGTCGACCGCGCAGGGGCCCGGGTCGACGACGCCCGGACCGGGGTGCCGCCGAGGTCAGTCCGCGTCCGAGGCACCGGGCGCGTCGTCGTCCGCTTCGAGGAACCACAAGCGGGTCTCGCCATGCTCGCCGTCCTCGAAACGGCGCAGGCCGCGGGGCCACGCGGGCTCCTCGGTGCGTGTGGAACGCTCGACCGCGATCACCCCGCCCGGCCCCAGCCGACCCGCGAGCCGCGAGAGCGTCCGGGCGAGCTCATCGTTGTCCAGAGGGTAGGGCGGGTCGGCGAGCACGAGGTCCCAGCGGTGGTGCGCGGCGCGGCCCAGGTACCCGGCCACGGCGGACTGCACGGTGGTGATCTTGGTGTCCGGGCACGACGCCGCTACGAGCGTCGCGTTCTCCCGGCACACCGCCGCCGCCACGGCCGCTCGTTCCACGAGCGTGACGGTCGCGGCTCCGCGGCTCGCCGCCTCGAGGCCCAGGGCGCCCGAGCCCGCGAAGAGGTCGAGGACGCGTGCGCCCTCACACATGCCCCAGGCGTCGAGCCGGGCGAACAGTGATTCCTTGACCCGGTCGGTCGTGGGTCGTGTGGCCGAGCCGGGCACCGACTTCAGGCGTTGGCCGCCGGCTCGTCCGGCTATGATCCGTGTCATCCTCGCTCCAGGAATGCTTGTCGGTCCTCGTCCAGGACCCGTGTGATCGCCGCACGCAGGGCGGGGTGTTCGGTGAGCTGCGGGTCGTCGTGGACCACGATCTCCGCGGCGGCCCTGGCCCGTGCGACGAGGGCCTCGTCCCGCAGTGCACTGATCCACCGTAGGCCGGAGCGGCCCCCGGACTGGGACGCGCCCAGGATGTCCCCCTCCTTGCGCAGGCTCAGATCGACTTCCGCGAGATCGAAGCCGTCCGTGGTCGCGGCCACGGCGTCGAGACGCGCGCGCCCGGGATGATCGGGGGGCGTGCGGGTCACGAGCAAGCACGTGCCCGGGTGCTCACCGCGCCCGATCCGCCCGCGCAGCTGGTGTAGTTGGGAAATCCCGAACCGTTCCGGGTCCGCGATGATCATGAGCGTGGCGTTGGGGACGTCCACCCCGACCTCGATCACCGTGGTGGAAACCAGTACGTCGGTGTTCCCCGCCGCGAAGTCCGCCATGGTGCGAGCCTTGAGTGGCGTGTCCTGGCGACCGTGCAGCACGGCCACGCGGGCGCCCCGAAGTTCGGGCTGTGCGGCCACGAGCTCGGTGAGCCACGTGACGGTCGCGGGCTCGAGATCTTCCTCTTGCGTCTCGATGGAATCGCGCAGGCTCTCGAAGGGGGGCACCGCGGCGTCATCGCCGATCTTGGGCGCGACGACGTAGACCTGTCGACCGCGCGCGACGTGCTCCGCGGCGAGCGCCCACACGCGGCGTTCCCAGGCCGGGCCGTGCTCGGCGAGGCCCACGACGAACGTGCCGATGGGTTGGCGCCCGCCCGGCAACTCCCGCAGTGTGCTCACGTCCAGGTCGCCGAAGACCGTCATGGCCACGGTGCGCGGGATGGGCGTGGCCGTCATCACGAGGGTGTGCGGGGCCTGGCCGGCCTTGTCCCGGAGGGCGTCGCGTTGTTCCACGCCGAAGCGGTGCTGCTCGTCCACGACGGCCAAGCCGAGGTCCGCGAACTGCACCGCGTCCTGGATCAGGGCATGGGTGCCCACCACGATGCCCGCGGCGCCGCTGGCGATGTCCAGGAGGGCCTTGCGGCGGGCGGGTGCGGACATGCTGCCGGTGAGCAGGGTGACCCGTGTGGCCTCCGGGTCCCCACCCAGCTGCCCGGCCATGGCGAGGGGGCCCAGCGCGGCCGTGATCTTCTCGTGGTGCTGCGCGGCGAGCACCTCGGTGGGGGCGAGCATGGCCGCCTGACCGCCGTGGTCCACGACCTGGAGCATGGCCCGCAGCGCGACCACGGTCTTACCGGAGCCCACATCGCCCTGCAGCAACCGGTTCATGGGTGCGGTGCCCGCGATCTCCCGGGAGATCTCCTCCCCGACCGCCCGCTGGCCAGGGGTCAGGGCGAAGGGCAGGGAGGCGTCGAAGCGGGCCAACAGGCCGTCCTCCCGCGGGGGTCGTGGGGCCACGGGATGCGCGGCGTGCTCCGCGCGACGGCGCACGAGCTCGGCCTGCAGGACAAACGCTTCCTGGAACCGGAACCGATTGCGCGCCCGTTCGTAGGCCGCCACGGTCTCGGGAACGTGCAGATCCCGGTAGGCCTGTCCCGGTTCCGGCAGTCCCTGCGCGGCGACGACGTCGGGCGGCAGCGGGTCCTGGATCGCGTCCAGGTCCGCGGTGAGCAGTACTTGCTGGACCACCTTTCCGATCCGCGGCGTGGTGAGCTTGCCGGACTCCGGGTACACGGGGATGGGCATGAGCTCACCGGAGTCCGAGGTGGCACGGGACACCGATTCGGGGGTGTCCACGAGGGCGTAGTCCGCGCCCGCCATCGACAGGTTCCCCCGGTAGAACTCCGGTTTCCCCGTGAACAGGGCGAGCGCCCCCACGGGGAGGTCCTTCTGGGCGGAGTACGCGTTGAAGAACGTGATCTTCAGGTAGGCACCGGAGTCGTCCGAGACCGTGACGTCCGTGAGACTGCGCCGGGGATCACTGCGCATGCGCCGGGTGCTTGTGCTCTCGACGCGTGCGACGAACGAGGTCCGCTCCCCCGCCACCAGGTCCGTGAGCGCCTGGATCTTCCCCCGGCGGATGTAACGCCGGGGCGCGTGGTCCAGCAGTTGGCCCACCGTGGTGATCCCCAGGTCCTGGGCCAGCAGGGACACCGTGGAGCGCGGGGACTTCCCGGGGACGTAACGGGTCAGGGGCTGGTCCAGCAGGTCCGCGAAGGCGGGCAACCCCTGCGGCGCGGCAGGCGCATCCCCGTCCGGCTGGTGGCTGGTCACCGTGGCTCCGCCGCGAGGGACGTCACTGTCACATTGCGCGCGGTGCCGCGCCGGCGCATGAGGTCCAGCGCGGTGTCCGGGTCCGCGACGTGCACGTGGACGCGCCACGTGTACCCGTTCTCGTTCTCACTGACCGCGCTGACGATCACACTGTCCCCGGCGTCGTCGAGCTCGTGGCGCAGTTCGGCGGCGTCCAGGGCGGAGAGGTCCATGGTGCCCATGACCTCGTACCCCTCCGAGGGCTCCTGCTCGTCACTCGTGAGCGGCAGCGCGTGGTCCCGGACGATGTCCTGCACGGGGTCCGCGGCCGAGTCCTCCCCGCTGAGTTCGGTGCGCAGCGCCGCGAGGATGACGAGCATGCCGAGCGCGCCGGAATCCACCGTGCCGCGTTCACTGAGCACCGGAATCTGGTCCACGGTGTCGATCACGGCCTGCGTGGCGGCCTGCACCATGAGGTCCAGCCACTCGACGAGCTGCTGATTGGACCCTTCCGCGGCGGTGTCCGGGACGGGTACCTCCCCGGCGGCCTGCAGGACGGAGATCATGGTCCCCGGAACGGGCTCGGTGAGTGCGGACCAGCACCGGACCTGGGCTGCCATGAGCGCCGCCTTGAGCTGCGCGGCGGTCAGCCGCACGCAACCCTCCACCGCCTGGCCCATGGCGGTCAACGCCACCGCGGCCAGTACGCCGGAGTTCCCGCGGGCCTGCTCGAGGGCGGCCTGGCCCGCGTAGACGAGCAGTTCGCCCACGTCCCTGCCCTCGATCAGGTGCGCGGCCTCCGCCGCGAATCCCACCGTGGCGCTGAGGTTCGCCCCGGTGTCCGCGTCCGCGACGGGGAAGACGTTGAGATCGTCTAGGACGTCCGCGTGCTCGCGCAGCCGACGGTGCGCGGCGTCGAGCCAGTTGCGTATCTCGGTGGTGGACGAGCCGGCTCTATGGCTCAAAGTGATCCCATCCTTCGACGACGTCGCGACCGAACCACTGCCGTGGGCTCCGGCCCGCAATGGTCACGGTGCCGCGCTCGTGGCGCCGCTGCCGTGCTCCGTTCCCTGCTGACGAGCCACCGCCCCGGGGGCCGTCCCCGCGGGGCAAGGGCGCACACGAGCCTATCGCACGGACCCCGGACGGCAGCGGGGAATCCACAGGGAGCACGGCGAGCAGACCGTGGTCCTCACCCCCCGTGAGCACCCACTGCCACGGGTCCACCCCAACGGCTTCCCCCGCGTGGGCGAGCGTGTGCACCGCGGGTTCCAGGGCCTGCGGGTCCAGGTCGATGCTCACGCCGCTCGCTCGTGCGATCCGGCGGACATCGCGCAACAGACCGTCCGAGATGTCGAGCATGGCGATCGCCCCCGCCCGAGCGAGTTCCGCCCCCACGGAAACGGGCGGGGCAGGTCGCAGTTGGGCGCGGTGCAGCGCGCTCCGTTCGGGCTCGGGGACGCCATCCCAGCGCCCCGGCACGGGGCTCTGCAGGGCGTCCAGTCCGGCCGCCGCGCGGCCGAGCACGCCCACGTGCACGAGGGTCCCGCCCCATCCGGCCCCACTGCGCAGCACGGGCTCACCCTCGAGCCTGCCCAGGACCGTGGCCGTGACGGACAGTTCCCGCCCCCACCCGAGGTCCCCGCCCACGAGCGCGCACTCCGCCGCGCCCAGTTCACCGAAGGCCCGCGAGAGTCCCGCCGCGAACTCGGAAACCCATGCGACCTGGGTCTCCCCCGGCATGGTGAGGGACACGACCATGGCCGTGGGCACGGCCCCCATGGCGGCGATATCCGCGAGGTTCTGCGCGGCGCACTTGTGCCCCACGTCCGCGCCGGTGGTGCGGTAACCGCACGGCCACACGATCGCGAAGTCCTGGTCCACGGTCAGCGTGTCCGTGGTGATCACGACCCGCTCGCCGGGGGCCGCGATCACGGCGCAGTCGTCCCCGGGTCCCACCAGGACGTGCGGTCCGTCCGTGGTGGCGCCCGGGAGGAACGCGTCCAGCAGCTCGGTCTCGCTCAGCTGGGACACGGTGGTCCCGGGCGGGGCGGCGGGCTCGTGCGTCATGTCCCTTACACTAGCGAGCCACTCCGACGGGCACAGTCACCGAACTCCCGGGTGCAGCACCTATCCTGGGTGCCATGATTCCCCCGGCCTCGCAGCACCCGTCCACGCCCACATCCGCCGCGCAGGCCCCCGGGACTCGGCCGCGGCTGCGCGGCGTCGTACGGGGCGCAGGGCACGCCGCCGCCGCGGGGCGCGGAAGGGCGCGAGCGACGTCGTCGTCCCGCCGCCGCGTGGCCGGCGCGGCTGTGGTGGGTGCGCTCGTGCTCACCGGGTGCGGTTCGACCGTGACCGTGGACGGCGCCCCGGACAACGCCAACCCCGACTGCGCGTCCGTGATGCTCGCGATGCCCGAGTCGGTGAGCGGGCTGGATCAGCGGGAGACCTCGAGCCAGGGCACCACGGCCTACGGGGACCCGTCGGCCATGATCGTGCGCTGCGGCGCGGAGGAACCGGGACCCACCACGGACCCGTGCACGAACGTCAACGGCGTGGACTGGCTGATCTCCGAGGTGCCGGATCAGAAGGACCAGTGGCGCGCGGTGACCTACGGCCGCTCCCCCGCGGTGGAGGTGCTCTTCGACAGCAGCCGCGTGCCGTCCTCGACCGCGCTCGTGGACACGGGACCCGCCATGCAGAACATCGAGCAGACCCGGCAGTGCCTGTCCGTCAAGGACACCCTGGAGCAGCAGGGCCGCCCCCTAGAAGGCGGCCTCACTCGACCGTGACCTCCACCCGGGCCCACGAGTTGTTCACGTAACCCTTGGGGTTCCACAGCGCTCGCGGTGACTCCGGCTGGCACGCGCCGGTGCTGTCCCACGCGCGGGCCATCAGGACGTGGGACCCGGCCCCGGTCACCGGGACGAGTGCCTCCCAGTGCTGCCACGCCCACGGGGAGGCCACCGCATCCAGCTCGGCCTGGTGCCACGTGCGCCCGTCGTCCCCGGAGACGTCCACGCGCGCCACCGTGCGATCGTCCCCCGCGTACGCGTACCCGGTGACGCGCACCGGACCGCCCGGAACGTGCTCGTGCTCCTCCGGGCTCAGGATGTCGCAGTTCAACGCGACGGATCCCAGACTGATGCCGTCCCCCGGCCCGGCGTGATCCGGGTCCGCCTCGGGCGGCAGGACGCGATAGGCCGTGGCCTGGAAGTAGTTCTCGGACGGGTCCGCGCGCACCGTGATCCCGCGCAACCACTTGACGCTACGCGCCCCCACATACCCGGGGACGACAACGCGCACGGGCGCCCCGTGCACCACGGGCAGGGGTTCGCCGTTCATCGCCCACGCGAGCAGCACCTCGGACGACAACGCCTTGGCGAGCGGGATCGACCCGCCGTAGGCCTGCGGGGGATCCGCGAGGTCGGAGACGTCCGAGGCCGTGAACTCCACGTGCCGGGCGCCGTCCGCGATACCGACCGACCGCAGGACGTCGCACAATCGAGCCCCGGTCCACGGCGCGGTGGAGGTGGCCCCGGGTCCCCACGGGTCCTCCCCCGGGATGTCACGCACGGGCAGGAAACCGGCACGGCGATTGCCCGCGCACTGCATCGTGGCCGTGAGCGTGTGGTGCGTGAACTCCTCCCGCAACCGTTCCGGCGTGAAGCTCGCGGACTCGTCGACGAGCCCGTCGACCGTGACCGCCCAGTCCCCGGGGTCGTTCTCGGGCACCGGGCCGTGATTGCGCACGTAGAAGGAATCGGGGGTCGTGATCGGATCGTGGAGTCCCGCCCGGGGTGGTTCCGCGTTGTACGGGTCGGTCTCGTGGACGATCATGTCATCGCGTTTGCGCCACACGGGTGCCCCTTCCGACCCCGGCGTTCACGCGACCCTCACGCGGCGTGCGTGGGCGGGTTCAGCGCAGCCCCACGGGCCGTTCGAGCGCCAGGGTGATCAACTCGTCGATCAGTGCACTGTACTGCAGCCCGCTCGCGTCCCACATGCGCGGATACATGGAGATGGGGGTGAACCCGGGCATGGTGTTGATCTCGTTGATGATCACGCGGTGATCGGGCGTCACGAAGAAGTCGCAGCGTGCGAGCCCCTCACCGTCCACGGCGTGAAACGCGCGCACCGCCTCGCGGCGCAGCGTGTCGATCACGTCCTCCGGGAGCTTCGCGGGGCACGAGAGTGCAGCGCCGTCGTCTTCAAGGTACTTGGCCTCGAAGTCGTAGAACGCGTGACCCTGCACCTCGATCTCCCCGGGCAGGGACGCGCGGGCCTCGTCGGTGCCGTGGCCACCCAGGACGGCGCACTCGATCTCACGGCCGTCGATGCCCGCCTCGATCACGAGCTTGCGGTCGTGTTCGCGCGCGGTCTCGATGGCCGCGTCCAGTCCGGAGGGGTCGTCCACCCGGGTGATCCCGAAGGACGACCCGGCGCGCGCGGGCTTGACGAAGACCGGGAAGCCCAGCTCGGCGACGGCGCGGTGCACGCCCTGCGGGTCGGTGCGCCACGTGCGGTCGTGGACCACGGTGTACGGACCCACCTCGAGTCCGGCGGCCTGGAACGCGAGCTTCATGAAGTGCTTGTCCATCCCGATCGCCGAGGCCGCCACGCCGCACCCCACGTACGGCAGGTCCGCGAGCTCGAGCAGCCCCTGCAGGGTCCCGTCCTCACCGAACGGACCGTGCAGCAACGGGAAGACGATGTCCACGTGGCGGCCGCGGGTCAGGGCGGCACCGTGCTCGTCCGAATCATGGATCAGCAGCCGGCTGTCCCCCGTCTGCAGGGGCAGGCTCACTCGTCGCCGCCCCACGGGCAGCTGCGCCATGGGCTGCTCGTCCAGCAGCGCCTCGAGTTCCTCCTGGGAGTACAGGAACCATGCGCCGTCCGTGGAGATCCCCACACTCACCACGTCCCACGTGTCACGGTCGATGGCCCGCAGTACCGAGCGCGCCGTGATGAGGGAGACGGAATGTTCCGACGAGCGCCCGCCGAACACGACCGCGACACACGGCTTACTGCCCGCGGCGGTGGACTCGGGGTTCTCGTGGGTGGTGCTCATGCGCTGTTCCCTTCGGATTTCAGATCGCGGCCCAACAGCCTGGGCGCCAGTTCGTGGACCGGAACGTCGTTGCGCAGCACGCTCACCACGGCCTCCGTGATGGGCATGTCCACGCCGTGGTGGCGCGCGAGGGCGAGGACCGCGGGGGCGGACTTGATCCCCTCCGCGGTCTGGGTCATGGCGTCCTGCACCTGCTCGAGGCTCAGTCCGGCCCCCAGGAGCCTACCGGCCGTGTGGTTGCGGGACAGGGAGGACGAGCACGTGGCCACGAGGTCGCCCATCCCGGACAACCCCGACAAGGTGGTCAGGTCGCCGCCCAGCGCCAGGGCCAGCCGTGTGGTCTCGGCCAGGCCGCGCGTCATGACCGAAGCTTTGGAGTTGTCCCCGTAGCCGCGGCCGTCGCAGATCCCCACGCACAGGGCGATCACGTTCTTCACGAGACCGCCGATCTCGGTGCCGATCACGTCCGTGTTCGTGTAGGGCCGGAAATAGGGTGCGGCACAGCAGCGCGCAACCCACGCGGCGGTGTCGTGATCGGTGGCCGCGACCACGGACGCCGTGGGTTCCTCCCGCGCGATCTCCATGGCCAGGTTGGGCCCCGAGAGCACGCACGTACGCCGGGCCCACTCCTCCGCGGTGCGCTGCGTGTGTTCGGCGAGCACCTGAGCGATCACCTGGGTCATCCGCAGCCCGGTCCCGGATTCGAGTCCCTTGGCCAGGGACAGGATCACGGCCTCCGGTTCCACGTACGACGCCGCCGCGCCCAGTTGCGCGCGCAGCGATTGGGCGGGGATCGCGGCGACCACGAGGTCCGCTCCCGCGAGCGCCGAGCGCAGGTCGCTCGAATACTCGAGGGTTTCCGGTAGCTCGATCTCCGGGACGTAGCGGTCGTTGCGGTGCTCGCGGGCGATCCGCTGCATCGACTCGGGATCGCGGCCCCACAGACACACGGTGCGCTGGGCGCCGGCATCCGCGGCGGCGTCCGCGAGGACCTTGGCGAACGTGGTGCCCCACGAACCCGCTCCCAGCACGGTGACCTTGCGGGGACCGTTCGGATCCGGCGTCACGGAGCCACCTTCCCGGCCCGCGGGTCGAAGAGCTCGCGCGGTGCTTCTTCTTGCCGCAACTCACCCAGCAGATCGGTGATCGCACCCATGATGGATTCGGTGGCCTTCGTGAGCTCGTCGGAGGACGGATGACCAGGGCGCTGGAGACCGCCGGGGACGAGGTCCTCCGGGTGCATCGGCTCTCCCACGAGCACGTCCACGCGCTTACGGGGCCACAGGCTCACCGTGCGGTGACCGCTGGGGTCCCGGTACAGGATCTCCTGGTCCCCCCAGTGCGCCATGGGCACCACCGGGACGCCGGCCTTGAGCGCGAGACGAGCGGCTCCCGTGCGCCCGCGCATGGGCCACATCTCGGTGTCCAGCGTGATGGTGCCCTCCGGATACACGATTACGGCGCCGCCGCTGTCGAGTTCGGCCAGGGCGGCCACCAGGGAGTCCTTGGCGCGCGAGGTTCCGCGGTACACGGGGACCTGCCCGATCTTCGCGATGATGGTGCCCACCACCGGGACCCGGAACAACGACTCCTTAGCCAGGAACCGCGGCATGATCCCGGACGCGTACACCGGGTAGGCCACGGTGATCGGATCGAGCTCCGTGAGGTGGTTGGCCACCACCACGAAACCGCCGGAGTCCGGGAAGTTCTCCCGGCCACGCCAGTGGGATCTGGCGAACAGTCGGTAGACGGGGATCACCATCCCCGCGAGGACGCGGAACGTGGAACGCTGCGAGGTCCTACTCATCCGGGCTGTCACTCCTTGCTGGACGGATTGCAGTTCCCTCGATCGGGTGAGCCGTGCGGTGCGGGCGGGGGCTCACCGCTCGTCGACGGTGAAGTTCGCGCCCAGCCCACCCAGTTTGTCGGTGAAGTGCTCGTAGCCGCGCTTGATCAGTTCCACACCGGTCACGTGCGAGACGCCCTCCGCGGACAGCGCCGCGATCAGGTGGGAGAACCCGCCGCGCAGGTCCGGGATGTGGATGTCGGTGGCATGCAACGGCGTGGGGCCGGAGATCACGGCGGAGTGCAGGAAGTTACGCTGTCCGAAGCGGCACGGCACCGAGCCCAGGCACTCGCGGTGCAACTGGATCACGGCGCCCATGCGGTTGAGCGCGCGCGTGAAGCCGAAACGGTTCTCGTACACGGTCTCGTGCACGATCGACACGCCCTTGGCCTGGGTCAACACGACCACGAGCGGTTGCTGCCAGTCGGTCATGAATCCGGGGTGCACGTCCGTCTCCACGATCAGAGGGTTGAGGTCCCCGCCCGGGTGGTAGAAGCGGATGCCGTCCTCGCGGATGTCCAGCCCACCGCCCACCTTGCGGAAGGTGTTGAGGAAGGTCATCATGTCCGCCTGCTTGGCGCCGGCCACGAAGATGTCACCACCGGTGGCCAGTGCCGCGGAACCCCACGACGCCGCCTCCATGCGGTCGGGCAGCGCGCTGTGCACGTACCCCGTGAGTTCAGGAACGCCCTCGATGCGGATCACACGGTCCGTCTGCACGGTGATGAGCGCGCCCATCTTCTGCAGGATCGCGATCAGATCCATGATCTCGGGCTCGGTCGCGGCACCGCGCAGCTCGGTATGGCCCTCGGCACGCGTGGCGGAGAGCAGCACCTGTTCCGTGGCCCCCACGGACGGGTACGGCAAGTCGATCTTGGCGCCCTGCAACCCGTGCGGTGCACTCATCCGGATCCCCGAATCGAGCTTCTCCACCTTGGCGCCGAAATTGCGCAGCACCTCGAGGTGGTAGTTGATGGGTCGGTCACCGATCCGGCACCCGCCCAGGTCCGGGATGAACGCCTCTCCCAGGGCGTGCAACAGCGGGCCGCACAGCAGAATCGGGATCCGCGAGTCGCCGGCGTGGGCGTCGATGTCCGCATGGCGGGCACGAGTCACGTTGGTGGGGTCGAGCGTCAACTCACCCCGGGCGTCGTCGCGCGTGACTTCCACACCGTGCAGGCTCAGCAGGTCCGTGACGACCTTGACGTCCTTGATCTCCGGCACGTTGCCCAGCGTGGAAGGAGTGGAGCCGAGCAGCGCGGCCACCATGGCCTTGGGAACCAGGTTCTTGGCGCCGCGTACCGTCACCTGACCCGACAGCGGAACGCCGCCGGTGATGCGCAAAGAAGTCATGACCTACCGATCTGCGGGAAGGGATCTCCCGGGCGCGGAACACGCACGGGACCTCGACATTCTACCGGCTCGAACCGCTGATCGGTCCAGCCGCCACTCAGGTTCGGGCGGGCAGCGTGGTGGGCTTGAACGCGGGGCGGGTGCGCTCGTACGCATCGATGTCCGCCTCATGCTGCAGGGTCAACCCGATGTCATCGAGACCCTCCATGAGCCGCCAGCGGGTGTAGTCGTCGATCTGGAAGGGCACCGTCACGGGCCCGCACGTGACGGTGCGCGACTCCAGGTCCACCTGGATCTCCACGCCGGGCTGCTCCTCCATGAGCTTCCACAGCAACTCCACGTCCGACTGGTCCACCTGCGCTGCAAGCAATCCCTGCTTGCCCGAGTTGCCGCGGAAGATGTCCGCGAAACGGGAGGAGATCACGGCCTTGAACCCGTAGTCGCGTAGCGCCCACACGGCGTGCTCGCGCGACGACCCCGTACCGAAGTCCGCGCCGGCCACGAGCACGGAAGCGTTGCGGTACTCGGGCTGGTTGAGCACGAACTCGGGGTTCTTGCGCCACCCGGCGAACAGGGCGTCGTCGAAACCGGTCTTGGTGATGCGCTTGAGGTAGACGGCGGGGATGATCTGGTCGGTATCCACGTTCGACTGCTTGAGCGGGGCACCCACGCCCCGGTGGGTGGTGAACTTCTCCATGGCTGTGTCCTTTTCTGGTGGTGTACGTCGCGGCGGGTTGCGGGGCTCAGGCCACCGGCTCGAGGTCCGACGGCGCGCTGAGGGTCCCCCGCACGGCCGTGGCCGCCGCGACCACCGGCGACACCAGGTGGGTGCGCCCGCCCTTGCCCTGGCGCCCCTCGAAGTTGCGGTTGGACGTGGAGGCGCAGCGCTCCCCCGGCGCCAACTGGTCCGGATTCATCCCGAGGCACATGGAGCATCCCGCGAAGCGCCAGTCCGCGCCGAAGTCCGTGAACACCTTGTCCAGCCCCTCGGCCTCGGCCTGCAAGCGCACCTTGGCGGAACCGGGGACAACCATGACCCGCACGTTTTCGGCCTTGCTGCGGCCCTTGACGATCGCCGCGGCGGCCCGCAGGTCCTCGATGCGGGAGTTGGTGCACGAGCCCAGGAACACGGTGTCCACGGGGATCTGCTTCATGGGTGTTCCGGCTTCCAGGCCCATGTACTCGAGGGCGCGCCGCGCGGCGTCCTTGGCGTTGTCGTCCCCGGCGTCCTCCGGATCCGGGACCGCCTGGGACAGCGGCACGCCCTGACCCGGGTTGGTGCCCCACGTGACGAACGGCTCCAGTTCATCCGCGTTGATGAACACTTCGCGGTCGAACGTGGCGCCCTCGTCCGTGTGCAGGGTCTTCCAGTACTCCACGGCGGCGTCCCAGTCCTCACCCTGCGGCGCGTGCGGGCGGCCCTCGACGTAGTCGAACGTGGTTCGGTCCGGCGCGATCATCCCCGCCCGCGCACCCGCCTCGATCGACATGTTGCAGATCGTCATGCGCGCTTCCATGGACAGGGAGCGGATCGCGGACCCGCGGTACTCGAGCACGTGACCCTGCCCGCCGCCCGTGCCGATCTTGGCGATCACGGCCAGGATGATGTCCTTGGAACTGACCCCCGGCTTGAGCGTGCCCTCCACATTGATGGCCATGGTCTTGAACGGTGCGAGCGAGAGGGTCTGGGTGGCCATGACGTGCTCCACCTCGGACGTGCCGATCCCGAACGCGAGCGCCCCGAAGGCTCCGTGCGTGGATGTGTGGGAGTCACCGCACACCACGGTCATCCCCGGCTGGGTCAGCCCCAGCTGCGGACCCACCACGTGCACGATCCCCTGTTCGGCGTCCCCCAGGGAGTGCAGCCGCACACCGAATTCCTCGCAGTTGCGGCGCAGCGTCTCGATCTGCTTGCGGGAGGTCTCGTCCGCGATGGTCGAGAAGATGTTTTCGGTGGGCGTGTTGTGATCCTCGGTCGCGATCGTCAGATCGGTGCGCCGCAGTCCGCGTCCGGCCAGCCGCAGGCCTTCGAAGGCCTGGGGGCTCGTGACCTCGTGGAGCAGGTGGAGGTCGATGTAGATCAGGTCGGGGCGTCCGGCCTCGCCCTGGCGCACCAAGTGGTCGTTCCACACCTTCTCCGCCAGCGTCCGCGGCGCGGTGGTCTGTGTGCTCGTCATCTCGTCACTCCTGCTCGTGTCCTGGCGTGCGGTGGACGACGCCGCGTGGGCGGCGTTCGCGCGTCCCGCACGTGACCGTTGCCATCATGGTCATCGCTCGCGGCGAGCAGTTCCACTCCTCGGACTTGCTTCTCGCATTGTGAGACGGCAATATCAAGGCATGGACACGACGCACGCGATGGATCCTTCCGGAGCCCCCCTGGGCTCTCCCCTGGGCGGCCGAGGGACGGGCTCGGGCATGCCCGAGGAGTCCTCGTTCTCCCCCTCCGGCGTGGGGGTCATCGACAAGGCCTCCCTCATCCTGGACGCCCTCGAGGCCGGTGCGGCCTCCCTCGCGGATCTCGTGGAGACCACGGGGCTCGCGCGACCCACCGCCCACCGGCTCGCGGTGGCGCTCGCCCATCACCGGTTCGTGGGCCGGGACGTGCACGGGCGCTTCGTCCTCGGGTCCCGCCTCGTGGAGCTCGCCTCGGCCGCTGGTGAGGACCGACTGATCTCTGCCGCGGCCCCCGTGCTCCTGCAGTTGCGGGACAGTACCGGTGAGTCCTCCCAGGTGTTCCGCCGCCAGGGCGAGTGGCGCGTGTGCGTGGCCTCGGCCGAACGGCCCATCGGCTTGCGCGACACGATCCCCGTGGGCACCCAGTTGTCCATGAAGGCGGGCTCCGCCGCGCAGGTGCTCGTGGCGTGGGAGGACCACGCGCGCCTGATCGAGGGGCTGCATCACGCGCGGTTCTCCGCCACGACCCTCGCCGGGGTACGACGCCGCGGCTGGGCCCAGTCGATCGGCGAACGCGAACCGGGGATCGCCTCGGTCTCCGCGCCCGTGCGTGGACCCTCGGGCAGGGTGATCGCCGCGGTGTCCATCTCGGGACCCATCGAACGCCTGTCCAAGCAGCCCGGTCGGAAGCACGCGGACATCGTGGTCCAGGCGGCCCGGCACCTCACGGAGGCCGTGCGCGTCAGCGCCGCGTGAGCCCGTGGGCGCAACCCGGGCCGGGCGCATCGGCAAGGGTGAGCCCCGAGCACGCCGTGCAGGTCAGCGCCGCGTGAGCGCCGCCCGTGCCACGGCCCCGGTGAACTCGCGGTGCGCCTCGAGTTCGTGTTCCACCGGGGCCTGGACCGTCTCCTCGGCGGTCGTGCGGACGGAACGCTGCAAGCGACGTCGTACCCGCGAGGCCCGGACACGGGACGCGAGCGACGCGATCACCGCGCCCGTGAGCGCGAGGAAGAGCGCGAGCACGACCCCCGCGAGCACCATGAGCGTGGGCATGGGTAGTGGGAAGCCCTCGACCGTGGGTGGCGGGGGCAGGGGGATCTGGAAGTACTCGGCCAGGAACAGACCCAGCAACCACAACAGACCGAGCACCGTGACGAGCATGGCGAGCCACTGCAGGACGTCGAAGACGATCCACCACCAGGACGCCCCGCGCGCGGAGAACTTGGTGCGTGCGACGGCTTGGTCCAGCGCGTCCGGCAACCGCTGTTCGTTGCTGCGGGCGGCGCCACGGATGCTGCGCCGCCACGGCTCCCCGGCGCCCTGGGAGACATCGTCCGCGAAACCGCGCACGGCGGAGTCCGCGGCGGCCTTCTGGGACGCGTTCATGGGCGGCAGGGACGTGCGGTGTACCCCGGGGTCCGAGTGCTTGTCATGGCTCTCGATGTGCAGGCGCTTGAGCGGGTCCTTGCGCAGGCGGGTGAGCCAGCGCGTGGCGATCCACCCGGTGTGCCGCCCCGCGCGCAACCGGTACGAACGGGCCGCGGCGTCCGCGACCAGGTCGATGCCGGCGGCACGCGCGAGCCCGGCGGTGAGCCGCTCACTCGCGTCCTTGGTGATCCCGCGCGGATCGCCCTCCCCCGCGGCGCGCGCGAGTTCCCCGGCGCTGTGGATGACGTCCGCCTCGAGTCGCTGCCCGGCGGCGGCGCGTTGGGCGGCCACGGCGTGGATCCGGTCCCGCAGTTGCGGGACACCCTGACCCGTGAGAGCGGAGACGGCCACGGGCGCGCTCGGCCCGGTCGCGGGGAGGCCGTCCTGCGCCACGAGTTCCGTGAGCGATGCGAGCACCGAGGGGACGTCCCGCTCATCGAGCCGGTCCGCCTGGTTGAGCACGACCATGGTCACGGCGCCGTGGCGGGCGAGCGGCTGCACGAAGTCCTGGTGCAACACCGCGTCCGCGTACTTCTGGGGGTCCACGACCCACACGACCACGTCCACGAGACCGACCATGCGCTGGACGATCTGCCGGTGTTCCCGCGTCACGGAGTCGAAGTCCGGCAGGTCCAGCAGCACGAGCCCACCGCTCGTGGTGCTCGCCTTGCGCCCGCGCCCGGTGGACGTGCTCAGCGCGGGACCCACGACCCTGCGGTCAGCGACGTCGAGCCAGTCGAGCAGCGGCTGGCTGCCCTCATCCCCCCAGATCGCGGCGAGCGGTGCGGAGGTCGTGGGTCGGCGCGCCGCACTACGGGCGAGGTCCTGACCGACCACGGCGTTGAACAGGGAGGACTTGCCGGAGCCCGTGGCGCCGAAGAAGCCCACCACGGTGTGGTCCGCGGACAGCGCCCGGCGCTGCGCGGCGCGCTCGAGGGTTTCCCGCGCACCCCGGATCACCTCGGCGTCCAGGCGACCCTCCGCGATGTCCACGGCCTGCGCGAGTCCGGAGATCCGATCGGACAGGGACACGTCCTGGTCCCGGGAACGCGGGTTCACAGGGCCTCACTCTCTGCGCGCACGCGGGCGGCCGCTGCGTGCAGTTGCTCGGCCGAGGGGTGCTCCCCGAGTTCGTCGATCGTGTCCAGGAACTGCTTGGCCCGACCGGCCAGCATCGTCCGGATCCGGGTCTCCAGGTTCTTGCGCGCCTGGTCGCTCATCCGGCGCACGGCGTCCTCACCGAAGACCGCCTCGAGCAGTTTGGTCCCCACGACACCCGAACCACCCGCGATCCCGACCTCCAGGCCGGTCAGCCCGCCCGTGGTCGAGAACACGGCGATCATGAGGATCACGGCGAGCGCGTTCACGCCCAGCGACATTGCGCGGGCCCGCGTGCGCTTGCCCGCGCCTTCCTGCTGGATCATGAGCATGACGTCCGACTGCCACGACCGGATGCTCTCCGCGACCTGGTCGGGGAAGTCCGGCGGCAGGGCGGCCGCATCCCGGCCCGCGAGCAACACCTGTCCGGCGGGCTCGTCACGCCAGCGCCGCTCGGCGGATTCCGCGGCACGGGCCGTGTTCTCCACGATCACGGCCTGCAGACCCGATTCGATGGCTTCCTCCACGCGCACCTCGGGTGCGGGTTGGCCCTTGAAGAACGCGGTCACCCGGTCCCGGACCCGCCCGATTCCCGCCTCGAGGCTGCGGAAGAACTCGCCGGTTCCCACGAAGTCCTGCCAGCGCGCGAGCACCTCACCGCGCAACAGGGTCCCGTCCCGAGTGGAGTCGATGATCGCGCGCAGCGCCTCGTCGAAGGACGTGGTCACCTCGCGGCGCAGGTGCTCCTCCGTGTGCTGCTGGCCCGCCACGGCCTCCGCGGTGCGGTCGGTCGTGTCCGCGAGTTCCCGCACCGCTCCCCCGAGGGTGCGCGCGGCGATCTCCGAGCGGGCCTGCGCGTCCGCGCCGAGCGTCTCGAGCCACTCACGCAGCGGTTCCACGGCGGCCGGGGGCAGCATGCGCAGCTCGTTGAGCGGGGACTCCTCGACCACGAAGATTGGGGCGCCACCCAGTCCCTCCTCATTGAGCATCCGCCGCAGGTCCTCCTCGATCTCCGCGGCCGACGACGCCTGCACCCGGTCCAGCACCACGGCCACCGTGATGTCGCGCCCCGCAGCGTTGCGCAGCAGCTGCCACGGCACGGCGTCCGCGTAGCGATTGGCGGTCGTGACAAACAGCCACAGGTCCGCGGCGGAGAGCAACTGGGCGGCCAGGGCCCGGTTATTGTCCGAGACGGAATCTACGTCCGGGGCGTCCAGGATCGCGAGGCCCTTGGGGATGTTCTGGTCCGCGAGCAACACGAGGGACCCAATGTCCTCCACGGCCGTCCCACCGTCGTCGGGCGCCGGCGCGGGGCGAGAGGGATCCACGAGGGTCCCCTGGACCCGGGCCAGGTGCGGCAGCACACGCTGAGTGGTGAACGCCCCCGCGTCGCTCGGGTGATGGATCAGCAGGGGTCTGCGCGTGGTGGGGCGAATGGCCCCGGAGCGTGTGACCGGGTGGCCCACGAGGGCGTTGACCAGGGTCGATTTCCCCGCGCCCGTGGAACCGCCCACCACGGCCAGCAGCGGGGCGTCCAACGAACGGACACGCGGCAGGACGTAGTCGTCCAACTGGGCCACGGCACGCGCCGCGTTCTCGCGCTGTTGCGCCGCGCTCGCCGTGGCGAGCGGCAGGGTCGTGGAGCGCAAGAGCTCACGCGTGGTCTCGAGGGACTCGATGAGCGGCACGGCCGGTGCGTTCTCGGTGTTCACACGATCATTGTGCCAGCCGTCACGCGGGCGTCGCGGCAGCGCGCCGGGAACGGACGGGAGCAGTGGGTGGCAGACATGCGAAGAGCCCCGGTTTCCGAGGAAACCGAGGCTCTTCCGTAGTGACCCCAGCGGGATTCGAACCCGCGTTACCGCCGTGAGAGGGCGGCGTACTAGGCCGCTATACGATGGGGCCGTGTACTTTCCGTGGACCGCGGTCGGAAACTCGTTCCTGTGCGGTCCCGCGTTGACGCACCAAACAGTAACATCTTCGCGGTCATGCTCCAATTCGGGAAAACCCACCGTGGAACAGCGATGCTCGGTTCGTTCGAACCGTGGTCCGTTCGATGCCAGAAAGCGCTGGGATACCAGGACTCGAACCTAGAATGACGGTACCAGAAACCGTTGTGTTGCCAATTACACCATATCCCAATGGTCTCGCTGCCCGCCCGGTCCGCACCGGATCGGCCGCGCAACGAGCAATAACTATACCCGGGGAACCCGCCGCTGCCAAACCGGTCCGCGGGGTGGGGGTCACCTCCCGGGTGACACCCACCCGTCGCGGACGGATCGGGTCAGGACGCGGCGACGTGCTCGCGCAGCGCGCGAATGCGCCTGAGCGACGATTCTTTCCCCAGGATTTCGAGGGATTCGAACAGGGGCGGGGAGATCCGCTGGCCGGACACTGCCGTGCGGACCGGGCCGAACGCCAGGCGCGGCTTGATCCCCAGGCCATCCACGATTGCCTCGCGCAGGGCGATCTCAATCTTCTCGGCCGAGAACTCCTCCAGCGACTCGAGAGCCGTGAGCGCGGCGTCGAGCACCTGGGGTGCGCTGTCCTTGAGCTGCTTGGCGGCGTCCGGGGCGATCTCGATCTGCTCGTCCGGCAGGAAGAGGAAGCCCAGCAGGCCGGGGGTCTCACCGAGCAGGTTCATGCGCTCCTGCACGAGCGGGGCGGCCCGATCCAGGACGTCGTTCTCCTTCTCGGTCAGGGTCTCCCCCACGAGGCCGGCGGAGCGCAGGTACGGGATCAGCCGGTCCCGGAAGTCCCGGGGGTCCAGCATGCGCACGTGCGTGCCGTTGATCGCCGTGGCCTTCTTGAGGTCGAATCGCGCAGGGTTGGCCAGGACGTCGTGGATGTCGAAGTTCGCCACGAGTTGGTCCACGGTGAAGATGTCCTCGTCCGCGGACAGCGACCACCCGAGCAGGGCCAGGTAGTTCAGCAAACCCTCGGGGATGAACCCGTTGTCGCGGTGGTGGAAGAGGTTGGACTCCGGGTCCCGCTTGGAGAGCTTCTTGTTGCCCTCCCCCATGACGTAGGGCAGGTGCCCGAACTCGGGGATGAACTCGGCGACCCCGATGCCCATGAGGGCGCGGTACAGCGCGATCTGCCGGGGCGTGGAGGACAGCAGGTCCTCGCCGCGCAGTACGTGGGTGATCCCCATGAGGGCGTCGTCCACGGGGTTCACGAGTGTGTAGAGCGGCTGGCCGTTCGCGCGGGCCACCACGAAGTCCGGGACCGAGCCCGCCTTGAAGGTGATCTCACCGCGCACGAGGTCCGTGAACGTAATGTCCTCGTCCGGCATGCGCAGGCGCAGCACGGGCTTGCGGCCCTCGGCCCGGAACGCATCCTTCTGCTCCTCTGTGAGGTCACGATCGAAGTTGTCGTACCCGCGCTTGGGGTCCTCACCCTTGGCACGGTGACGCTGCTCGACCTCCTCGGGCGTGGAGAAGTCCTCGTAGACGTAGCCGCCGGCCACGAGCCGGGTCAGGACGTCCTGGTAGATCTCGCCGCGCTGGGACTGCCGGTAGGGCTCGTGGGGTCCGCCCACGTTGACGCCCTCGTCCCACGTGATGCCCAGCCAGCCCAGGGCGTCCAGGATCTGCTGGAAGCTCTCCTCGGAATCGCGGGCGGCGTCCGTGTCCTCGATCCGGAACACCAGCGTGCCGCCCGTGTGGCGGGCCCACGCCCAGTTGAACAGGGCCGTGCGGATCAGACCCACGTGCGGGGTGCCCGTGGGGGACGGGCAGAAGCGCACGCGCACGGGTGCGTCGGCGGGAACGGTGGGGTGCAAAGTCGCTGCGTCGTCAGTCATGATGCGTTTATTCTACGGGTAGGAGTCATCCCCGCGGCGGGTACGGGGACTGCCCGCGCGGGCGTCGGCGAGCGCTGCCGCACCGCCCCGGCCGGCTCCGACGACGGTGCGCCGAGGGACGGCTCGGCAACGCGTGCGCCCCGGGTCGTCAGGCGACGGCGCACCCCGGGGGGGTCGGCTGGCGGCGCGCCAGGTCAGCGCCGCAGCACCGTGGTGAGCTCGCCGATCCCCTCGACCTGCACGGAGAGCTGATCGCCCTCGTCCACGATCCCGACCCCCGCGGGGGTCCCCGTGAGGATGACGTCACCGGGTAACAGCGTGAAGGCCTCGGACGCGTAGGAGACGAGCGTGGCCACGTCGAAGATCATGTCCCGCGTGTTGCCGTCCTGCTTGAGCTGCCCGTTCACGGTGGAGCGCACGGACAGGGCGGAGGTGTCCAGCTCGGTCTCGATCCACGGGCCGATCGGGCACGCGCCGTCGAATCCCTTGGCCCGGGCCCACTGGCCGTCGGTGCGCTGGGCGTCGCGGGCCGTGAGGTCGTTCGCGGCGGTGTAGCCGAACACGACCTCGGGAACGCGTTCCACGGGGACGTCCTTGCACATGCGCCCGATCACCACGGCGAGCTCGGCCTCGTACGAGACCTCCTCGGTCCAGCTGGGCAGGGTCACGGGATCGCCGGGACCGGACACCGCGGTGTTCGGTTTGAAGAACAGCATGGGAGCGGGCGGCAGCTCGTTGCCGAGCTCCTTCGCGTGCGCTGCGTAATTGCGCCCCACGCACACGATCTTGGAGCGCGGGATCACCGGGGCGAGCAACCGGGCCTCGGACACGGCCACGGTGCGTTCGAGCTCCTGGATCCCCACGTACAGAGGGTCGCCGGTGAGGTACCGCAGCGTCTCGGCGCCGGGTTGCCCGTGCACCGTGCCGAAGTGGATTTCGTTGTCGTGTGTGAACCGTGCGATGCGCATGCTCACAGGCTACACAGCCGCCCCCGGTGCAACCGAGGTCGGACCGGGGGGCGGCTGGTCGAACGGGTGGCACGGACCCGCCACGCGAAGCGTGCCGAGGGATTCACGCCACGTGGATCACGCCAAGCGGGTCAACCAACCGTGCGTGTCCTCCGCCTTACCGGTCTGGATGTCCAGCAACTGCTTGCGGATGGACATGGTCACCTTGCCGGGAGCCGCGTCCTCCGGGCCGATGGTCTCGTCGTGGCTCACGAGCCGCCGCACGGGTGCGATCACCGCGGCCGTGCCGCACGCGAAGACCTCCGTGAGGTGACCCGAGTTCACGCCCTCGCGCCACTCGTCCAGGGTGAAGGCGCGTTCCTCGACCTGCAGCCCGCGCTCCTTGGCCAGCTGGATCACGGAGTCGCGCGTGATCCCCTCGAGGATGGTCCCGGTCAGTTCGGGGGTCACGAGCCGGCCGTCGTCGAAGATGAAGAACACGTTCATGCCACCGAGTTCCTCGACCGCGTCCCCGCGCTCGTGGTCCAGGAAGAGCACCTGGCTGCACCCGTGCGCGTCCCCCTCCATCTGGGCGATCAACGACGCCGCGTAGTTGCCACCGCACTTCGCGGAGCCCGTGCCGCCCTTGCCCGCGCGGGCGTACGTGCGCGAGAGCCAGATGTCCACGGGTTCGACCGTGCCGAAGTAATTGCCCGCCGGGGACGCGATCACGGAGAACAGCGCCTCCCTGGACGGACGCACCCCCAGGAACGGCTCCGTACCGATCATGAACGGACGGATGTAGAGGGACTCGCCCTCCCCGGAAGGAACCCACTTCTCGTCCTGGGCCACGAGCTCGCGGATGGCATCTACAAACGTTTCCTCGGGCAGCGTGGGCAGGGCCAGCCGCTGCGCCGAGCGATTCAGCCGCGCGGCGTTGACCTCGGGGCGGAAACTCCACACGGATCCGTCCGCGTGCCGGTAGGCCTTGAGTCCCTCGAAGATCTCCTGGCCGTAGTGCAGCACGGCGGTGGACGGGTCCAGGCTCAGCGGGCCGTACGGCTGCAGCCGTGCGTTGTCCCAGCGGCCGGTGTTCGCTTCCACGTCCCCCTGCCAGTCGATGCACACCATGTGGTCCGTGAAGTGTTTGCCGAAACCGGGGTTCTGCAACACGGCTTCGCGCACCTCATCGGTTGCGGGGTGGGGGTTGAGCTGCTTGACGAATTCAGTGCTCACTGGTGTTCTCCTTTGACGGCGTGCTGCCGGGCATCCCTGCTGAGGCGGTGCGCTGGCACGTGATGATGTGCTCCCAGTATCCCGCCCGCGGTGGCCGGGACGCGGACCTTAGGCGCTGTGCGCACCCAACTGCGCCACGACGTCGTCGCCCACCTGCGACGTGCTGCGCTGCGCGGAACCGTTCGCCTCCAGGTCTGCGCGCACGGCGGCGTTGACCTGTTCCGCGAGATCGGGGTGGCCCAGGTGCTCGAGCATCATGGCGCCCGCGAGGATCGCGGCCGTGGGCTGGGCGGTGCCGGTACCGGCGATGTCCGGGGCGGAGCCGTGGACGGGCTCGAACATGGACGGCGCGGTGCGGTCCGCGTTGATATTGCCGCTGGGCGCCAGACCGATACCCCCGGTGACCGCGCCGGCCTGATCGGTGAGGATGTCCCCGAACAGGTTGTCGGTCACGATCACGTCGAAGCGCGCGGGGTCGGTGGTCATGAAGATCGTGGCGGCGTCGATGTGCATGTAGTTCACGGTGACGTCCGGGTACTGCTCCCCGATCTCGTCCACGGTTCGCTGGTAGAGCCGCCCGGCGTTGACCAGGACGTTGTGCTTGTGGACCAGGGTCAGCCGCTTGCGCGTGCGGCTGTTCGCGAGGTCGAACGCGTAGCGCACCAGGCGGCGGACACCGTGGGCGGTGTTCACGGACACCTCGGTCGCGATCTCGTGCTCGGTGCCCGTTCGCAGCGTGCCACCGTTACCCGCATAGAGCCCCTCGGTGCCCTCGCGCACGACCACGAAGTCGATCTCCCCCGGGTCCGACAGAGGGCTCGTGGCACCGGGGTACAGCACCGCGGGGCGCAAGTTGATGTAGTGGTCGAACCCGAAGCGCAGCTTGAGCAGCAGATCGCGTTCGAGGATCCCGGAGGGGATGCGCTTGTCGTTGGGGGCGGCACCCACGGCACCGAACAGGATCGCGTCGTGGGAACGCAACCGTTCCATGGTGTCCTCGTTGAGCACCTCACCGGTCTCGAGCCAGTGCTCGGCGCCGAGCGGGTAGCTCGTCTTCTCGAGGGTCACCCCCGCGGGGCGGGTCACGGCGTCGAGGACCTTGATGGCCTCGGCCACGACCTCCGGGCCGATACCGTCACCGGGCAGGACGGCGATCGAGTGGCTGCGGGCGGGTGCGGAAGGTGACGTCGGACTCATGGAGGTCAGCTTAGGTGCGCCCGCCGCGGCCTTCCACATGGTGAACCCGGGTTTCATATAGCGAGACGAACAGTGGGCGCGAGATCCGCTGACAGCCGACCGGCCCGACGACGCTCGGCCGGCCCGCAACGGTCGCTGCGGCGTCGTGCGGACAGGCAACGGCCGGGCCGACCGACGACGACCCGGCCACCGCACCTCGATACCGCAGTACCTCAGTCCTGGAGCGCCTCCGGGGCCTCGTAGCGCGGGAACACGCCGGAGGGCTTGGGCAGTTCGGTCCCCGCGGCGAGCCGCGTCCCCAGGGCCGAGAACTGCCGCGCCTCCCCCTCGGGCTGACCGAGCTGGTCCAGCAGCCTGGCCATGGAATCCGGCATGACCGGCTGTACGAGGATCGCGACGATGCGCAGCACCTCCGCCGTCACGTACAGCACGGTGGCCATCCGTTCCGGATCGGTCTTGCGCAGCACCCACGGCTGCTGCGCCGTGAAGTAGCGGTTGGCCGATGCGATGACCCGCCACACGGTCTCCAGACCGCGGTGGAACGCGAGCTCGTCGAACGCCGCGCGGTAGTCCCCCACCGCCGACTCCGCCTGTTCGAGCATTTCGAGGTCCTCGGCAGTGAAGTCCCGCGGTTCCGGCACCGCGCCCCCGAGGTTCTTGGCGATCATCGAAAGGCTGCGCTGGGCCAGGTTGCCGAGGTCGTTGGCAAGATCCGAGTTGATGCGTCCGGCGATCGCGTCGTGCGAGTAGTTGCCGTCCTGGCCGAACGGGACCTCTCGCAAGAGGAAGAAGCGCAACTGGTCCAGCCCGTACTCGCCGATCAGGGCGTGGGGATCGATCACGTTGCCCACGGACTTGGACATCTTCTCGCCCTGGTTGAACAGGAACCCGTGCGCGAAGACCTTCCGGGGCAGCTCGAGCCCCGCGGACATCAGGAACGCCGGCCAGTACACGGCATGGAAGCGCGCGATGTCCTTGCCGATCAGGTGCACGTCCGCGGGCCAGAACGCCCGGAACAGCTCGGCGTCCGTGTCCGGGTAGCCCAGACCCGTGAGGTAGTTGGTCAGGGCGTCCACCCACACGTACATCACGTGCTCGGGGTTGCCCGGCACGGGCACGCCCCAGTCGAACGTGGCGCGGGAGATGGACAGGTCCTGCAGTCCGCCGCTCACGAAGGACGCGATCTCGTGCGAGCGCGTCTCGGGCTGAACGAACCCGGTGCGGTAGAGCTCGAGCAAGCGGTCCTGGTACGCGGAGAGCCGGAAGAAGTAGCTCTCCTCCTCGGTCCACGTGAGCTCCGTGCCCGTACCGATCGAGTAGCGCTGACCGTCCGAGCGCACCTCGGTCTCGTCCTCGGCGTAGTAGGCCTCGTCCCGCACGGAGTACCACCCGGCGTACTTGCCCAGGTAGATGTCCCCGTTGGCCTCCATGCGCCGCCACAGCTCCTGCGACGCCGCGTAGTGGTCCTCGTCCGTGGTGCGGATGAAGCGGTCGTAACCGATCTGCAGTTTGTCGTCCATGGCCAGGAAGCGCGCGGAATTGGCGTCCGCGAGGTCACGAGGGCTCACGCCCAGCTTCTCGGCGGTCTGCTGCATCTTCTGGCCGTGCTCGTCCGTCCCCGTCTGGAAGCGGACGTCGAAGCCGTCCAGCCGCTTGAACCGGGCCAGGGTGTCCGCGGCGATCGCCTCGTAGGCGTGGCCGATGTGCGGCGCGCCGTTGGGGTAGGAAATGGCCGTGGTCACGTAGAAGGGAGTCTGCTCAGTCACCCCACCACTCTATCGACCCGCGCACCGTGCCCGTCGCCCTTGAAGTGGGTACGACGCCGCGGTGCCCCTCCCGTGGGAGGGGCACCGCGGCGTCGTCGTCAGTTATGTCACGCTCTATCGGCGCGGAGGCAACGGGAGGAGGGATCAGCGAGCGGCGGTGCCCTCGGTGTAGTCCTCGTCCGTCTGCTCCCACGCGAACAGCGAGCGCAGCTGGCGGCCCGTTGTCTCGATGGGGTGCTTCTCCTCCTTGGCGCGCAACTCCTTGAACTCGCTGCCGCCGGCGGCCTGGTCCTTCATGAAGCGGTCCGCGAAGACGCCCTCCTGGATGTCCTTGAGAACGTCCTGCATGCGCTCCTTGACGGAGGGGTCGATCACGCGCGGGCCGGAGACGTAGTCGCCGTACTCGGCGGTGTCGGAGATGGACCAGCGCTGCTTGGCGATGCCGCCCTCGACCATGAGGTCCACGATGAGCTTGAGCTCGTGCAGCACCTCGAAGTACGCGATCTCCGGCTGGTAGCCGGCCTCGGTCAGCGTCTCGAAGCCGTACTGGACCAGGTGGGACATGCCGCCGCACAGCACGGCCTGCTCACCGAACAGGTCCGACTCGGTCTCCTCGGTGAAGGTGGTCTTGATGACGCCGGCGCGCGTGCCACCGATGCCCTTGGCGTAGGACAGCGCGAGCTGCAGCGCCTGACCGGACGCGTCCACCTCGACGGCCACGAGGTCCGGGACACCGCGCCCGGCCTCGAACTCGCGGCGCACGGTGTGGCCCGGGCCCTTGGGGGCGACCATGGCCACGTCCACCCCCTCGGGGGCCGTGATGTAACCGAAACGGATGTTGAAGCCGTGCGCGAAGAAGATCGCGTCACCCTCGTCCAGGTTGTCCTTGATGGACTCCTCGAACACCTGCGCCTGGACCTGGTCCGGGGTCAGGATCATGATGACGTCCGCTTCCTTGGCGGCCTCGGCCACGGTCAGCACGCGCAGGCCCTGGGCCTCCGCCTTGGCGCGGGACTTGGAGTTCTCGGACAGGCCGATGCGGACGTCTACACCCGAGTCACGCAGGTTCAGCGCGTGCGCGTGGCCCTGCGACCCGTAGCCGATGATGGCCACGGAGCGGTTCTGGATGATCGACAGGTCGGCGTCGTCGTTGTAGTAGATCTTTGCCATGGGCTTGCTCTATCTCCTTCGAATAGCGGATGGGCATTGCACGTCGGGGCGCAACGGCACGGGCGTTGCGCGAGATGCGGTGTCCTGCGGCCGAGCGGTCAGTGACGCAGGGCGCGATCGGACATGGATTTGGGGCCGCGGCCCAGGGCCACGGTGCCGGCTCGCACGATCTCCCGGATCCCGAAGGGTTCCAGGACGTCCATGAGGGCGTGGATCTTGTCGCGCGATCCGGTGGACTCGATGACCACGGATTCCGTGGAGACGTCCACAATCGTGGCGCGGAACAGGTCCGCGGCCTGCGTGACCTGCAACCGGGTGGCCGCGTCCGCACGGACCTTGACCAGGATGTGGTCCCGCTGCACGGAGGACTCCGGCGACAGCTCCACGATCTTGATCACGTTGATCAGCTTGTTCAGCTGCTTGGTGACCTGCTCGAGCAGCTCACCCTCAGCGTCGACCACCACGGTGATCCGGGAGATCCCGTTCAGCTCCGTGGGGCCCACCGCGAGCGAGTGGATGTTGAACGCGCGCCGCGCGAACAACCCCGCCACGCGGGTCAGCACGCCCGGCTTGTCCTCCACCAGGACGGAAAGAGTGTGTCGGCTCATCGATCAGTCCTCCGTGTTCCACTCGGGCGTCATGTTGCGGGCGATCTGGATCTGGTCGTTGGAGACCCCGGCGGGGACCATGGGCCACACCATCGCGTTCGCGGAGACCACGAAGTCGATCACCACGGGGCGGTCGTTGATCTCGAGCGCCTTCTTGATGGTCTCGTCCACGTCCTCGTCCTTCTCACAGCGCAGGGCGGCACAGCCGTAGGCCTCCGCGAGCTTGA
The DNA here is from genome assembly GCF_040981025.1 of Kocuria sp. CPCC 205261. Lineage (NCBI taxonomy): Bacteria > Bacillati > Actinomycetota > Actinomycetes > Micrococcales > Micrococcaceae > Kocuria > Kocuria sp. CPCC 205261. Next base: position 68,326 of record NZ_JAVKPU010000005.1, read on the forward strand.
CGAAGTCGGGGATGCGGCGGGAGTTGTGACCCGTGTTCAGCTCCGTGTTGGAGTAGCGACCGTCGTAGAACAGGGTCTGCCACTGGCGCACCATGCCCAGGGACGAGTTGTTGATCACCGCGACCTTGATGGGAATATTGTTGATCACGCACGTGGCGAGTTCCTGATTGGTCATCTGGAAGCACCCGTCACCGTCGATCGCCCACACCACGCGGTCCGGCTGGGACACCTGCGCACCCATGGCCGCGGGGACCGCGAAACCCATGGTGCCCAGGCCCGCGGAGTTCAGCCACTGCCGGGGCCGCTCGTAGTCCACGAACTGCGCGGACCACATCTGGTGCTGCCCCACACCGGAGACGTAGACCGCATCCGGCCCGGTCAGCTCTGAGATCCGCTCGATCACGTACTGGGGACTGCCCAGACCGTCATCGGTCTTGGTGTAGCCCAGCGGATAGGTCTCGCTCAGGGAGTTCAGGGTATCCCACCACAGACCCAGATCCGGCGTGCCGGTTTCCTCGAACTCCTGGCGCACGGCCTGGGTGAGGTCCGGTATCACGTACTTGAGATCCCCCACGATGGGCACGTCCGCCACGCGGTTCTTGGAGATCTCCGCGGGGTCGATGTCCGCGTGGATCACCTTGGCGTTCGGGGCGAACGAGCTCAGCTGACCGGTCACGCGGTCGTCGAAGCGCGCTCCCAGGGTGATCAGCAGGTCCGACTGCTGCAGCGCGTACACCGCCGGCACGGTCCCGTGCATCCCGGGCATGCCCAGGTTCTGGTCGTGCGAGTCGGGGAAAATCCCGCGCGCCGTGAGCGTGGTGACCACCGGCGCGCCGGTGAGTTCGGCGAGCTCGAGCAGTTCCGCGGGCACGTCCGCCCGCATGGCGCCGCCACCCGTGTAGAGCACCGGACGCTGTGCCGCCGCGATCATGCGGGCGGCCTCCTTGATCTGCTTGGAGTGCCCGCGCGTCACGGGACGGTAGCCCGGCAGTTCCATCTGCGGGGGCCAGCTGAAGGTCATCATCGCCTGCTGGGCGTCCTTGGCCACGTCCACCAGGACGGGTCCCGGACGCCCGGTCGAGGAGAGGTGGAAAGCCTCGGCGATGACCCGGGGGATCTCCTGGGCGTCCGTGACCAGGTAGGAGTGCTTGGTCACCGGCATGGTCATGCCCACGATGTCCGCCTCCTGGAAGGCGTCCGAACCGATCGCGGAGCTGGCCACCTGACCGGTGACCGCGAGCATGGGGATCGAGTCCATGTTGGCGTCCGCGAGCGCCGTCACGAGGTTCGTGGCACCGGGACCGGACGTGGCGATGCACACGCCCACGCGACCCGAGGCCAGGGCGTAGCCCTCCGCGGCGTGCCCCGCACCCTGCTCGTGGCGTACGAGGATATGGTTGATCTTCTCGGCGTCCAACAACGGGTCGTAGGTGGGCAGGATGGCACCACCCGGCAGACCGAAGACGTCCGTGACACCGAGCTGCTCGAGGGAGCGGATGATCGCCTGGGAACCGGTCATCTCCTCCGGGGCCACGACCTCCGCCGCGGTACCCGTCAGCCGTGCCTGGTCCGTCTCCGCGGGCCGGGGCGCCGAAGCCGCGGGCGGCCGCCGCTGGGCCATCACCGCCGGTGAGATCGGCTGATCCTTACTCATAGTGCTGTGTCCTTACCTGCTGTGTTGTGCGAGATGCCGAGCGGGTGGCGCGGGGCGAGCCGGTGACAGGTCGTCATACATGGAAAAAGGCCCTTGCCACGGGTTCCGTGGGCTGAGGGCCTGGCGGGTACGCGCGTCGAGTACTCCTCAGGCCCGGTGTCCGATGAGGACGACCGGTACGAGGTCTACCACGATGCGCAGTGCCGTTGTCATACAGACCATGGTGTGACCCACAGAACGCGGGTGTCAAACTACGGACACCCCTTCTCACAATGTGAAACATTGTGTCCCCCACCGTGCCCCCCCCCCGTCCGCGTGCGCGAGCCCGTCCGTGGTCGACCGTGCGGGACCGTGGTTGTCCGTGCTCACTCGTCCTGCAGGGCCAGTCGGCCCGGCTGCACGAGGAACTGCGGTGAGCGACCCTGCCGGATCAGTTCCAGCTGCTCCAGGATCAGCTTGCGCACCCGGGGCCGGAAGGAGACGTTGGAGCCACCCACGTGGGGCAGCACGATCGAGCCCGCCGCGCTCATCAGGGAGTGGTCACCGGGAAGCGGTTCGGGGTCCACCACGTCCAGCGCGCAGCGCAGACGGCCCGAGACGACCTCCGCGGTCAGGGCGTCCGTGTTCACCACGGGACCCCGGCCCACGTTGACCACGAGGGCGTCGTCCGGCAGCAGTGCCAGGGTCCGCTCGCCCACCAGGTCGCGGGTCGCATCACCGAGGGGTAGCGCAAGCACCAGGATGTCGGTGCGCGGCAGGATCTCGTCGAGTTCGTCGATGCCGTGGATACGGCCGGCCTCGTCCTCGCGGGCGTGGGAAGCCACTCGGGTGAGCTCCACCTCGAACGGTGCGAGTCGGGAGATGACCGCGCCTCCGATCTCCCCGACGCCCACCACGGTGACGCGGGAGTCAGCCACCGCGCGCGAGAAGTACCGCTTGTAGACACCCTCGTGCTGTTGCAGCACGGCCCGGTCCAGGTTGCGCTGCGCGGCAATGATCAGTCCCAGGGCGATCTCCGCGGTCCCGGCCGCGTGCACCCAGCCGCCGGCGGCCAGCGCCACGTCCTCACCGATCTTCTCGGGCACGCCGTCGAAGCCCGTGGACTGCAACTGCACCAGGCTCACGTCCCGCACGACGGAGGGGTCCTTGAGCCAGCGCCCGCTGTAGTAGGGGGTCACGGCGATGTCCACGTCCTCCCGGGCGCAGCCCTCCGGCTCGTTCTCCAGATCCCACAGCACGCACGTGAAACCGGTGGTTTCGGCGCTGATCTCGTCGAAGAGCTGCTGCTCGGGCAAGGAGATCACACGCAGGTCGGACAGCGGAACATCCTGGGAGTGGCTCATGCCCCCGATTCTACGGTCCGGTATACGCCGTAGGACCCGTACTACGGACGTGGCCATCGGCACCCCGCAGCCCGATTTGACTCCCCCCGCCGTGGTGCTAAAGTAATCTCTCGTTGCGAGGGAGAAAGCAACGGCGAACATCGCCCGCTGACCCGTCCAACGCCCGCGCCTCTAGCTCAATTGGCAGAGCAATTGACTCTTAATCAATGGGTTCAGGGTTCAAGTCCCTGGGGGCGCACGGAACGACCGAAAGGACCGGATCACATGTGATCCGGTCCTTTCGGTGTCTGAACTCAACGAGCGTGCGCGGTCGCCCCGCCGCTCGTCGCGTTCCGGGTCACGACGACGCCGCTGCGCCGCCCGGGTCAGCGCGACGTGGCGCTGTGTTCCGACTCCGTCGGTGGGGCGGCACCCTCCGTGGGACCGGCCGGGGTCTCGGCGCCATCCTCGACCTCCATGCGCCAGCGTGCACCACCCAGGGTGGAGATCAGGTCGATGAGCTTGCGGCGGAACTGCTCGTCCGTGTCACGGTCGCTACCCAGCAACCCCTTCTCCAACCGCGCGGCGTCCACGAGGACCCGCTCCCCCGCCGGGGAGATGCTCACCATGTGGGAACGGCGGTCGAGCGCGTTGCGGGAACGCGTGATGTGACCATGCACCTCCAACCGGTGCAGGGTCTTGCCCATGGTCTGGGCCTGGACGCGCACTTGGTGGGCCAGTTGCGCCTGCGTCATGCTGCCCTCCGAGCGGAGGACGTCCAGGGCCATCACGCCCGCGTGGGTGATACCGAGAGACGCGAGGTTCTCGTTCCACGCGTGTTCCACGAGGCGAGCCGCCGTGGACAGCAGACGGTTCGTGGGCCACTGGTTCTTGTAGGACATAGGACTATCGTATCCACTCGACGAAATCGCTGAACAATACTACAGGGCACCCCGCCAGTCAAATCCCCGCGCCGAACATCGTCTTGCGAACCCCTCTCGTGCGACTGCGGGAACCGCCCGGGATCGTGCGCACTGGGCGCGGGACGGACGTAGCGACGTCGTACGGCGGGACCGAGACCGGAGCCGGTGCGCGAACCCGAAGCATGGCATGCTCGGGTGCATCCCTGAACTGTACGTGAGAACGCGTCCTTAGGGAACACCTGTCACTCACCAGGAAGGATCACGCCGTGACCGTTCGTCTGTCCCCCGGGGACGCCGCTCCCGATTTCACCCTGCCCGACGCCCATGGGGAGCCCGTCGTCCTGGCGGGCCTGCGCGGGAGCAAGGTTATCCTGTACTTCTACCCCCGCGCCGCGACCCCCGGCTGCACCACGCAGGCGTGCGACTTCCGGGACAACATGGCATCGTTCGGCGCCGAGGGTTACCGTGTGCTCGGGATCTCACCGGACGCCCCCGCTGCCCTCGAGCGCTTCGCACAGAACGAGGGTCTGGGCTTCCCGCTGCTCTCGGACGAGGACCACGCCGTGGCGGAGGCGTACGGCGCGTGGGGCGAGAAGAAGAACTACGGGAAGGTCTATGAGGGTCTCATCCGCTCGACCGTGGTGCTCGACGAACAGGGGACGGTGAGCCTCGTCCAGTACAACGTGCGCGCCAAGGGGCACGTGGCCAAGCTGCGCCGGGACCTCGGCCTCGACGCCTGAGCGGGGGGCCGCCGCCCGGCCTGGGACCCGGAACCGGGGCCGCACCGCGCGCGCTTCTCGGCGAGCGCGGAGGAAGCACTGGTTAGTCACTGGTTAGTATGGTGGACGATTCCGGGCACCCCCTCCGCGTTCAGGCCGGGTCCGGGTCCCGATGTCAGCGCGAGTGGTGGAACTGGTAGACACGCAGGATTTAGGTTCCTGTGCCTCACGGCGTGCGGGTTCGATTCCCGTCTTGCGCACCATGATGCCGCGTACTGCCGTGCGACGACGCGGCGGCCAGAGAAAGGATGCGCCGTGGTTGCTGAGAACCGCCTCGGACGGCGTTCCTTCCTCTCCCTCGCGGGCGCGGGGCTCATGCTCACCGGTTGCGGGTCCACGACCGCCCGCCCCTCGGCGAGCGCCACCGCACCCCGCAACACGTTTGTTCTGGCGCACGCCGCGGCACCGGCGGGGCTGGACCCCTCCCGGAGGAACTCGCAGGAGACGGCCCGGATCGCCACGCAGATCCTGGAGGGGCTCGTGACGGCGGACCGCTCGACCGGTGAGCCCGCGCCGGGCCTCGCGGAGTCGTGGGAGCTCGCGGATGATCGTCGGTCCGTGACGTTCACCCTGCGCCGGGGGGTCCGCTTCCATGACGGTGCCGCGCTGGACGCCGCCGCGGTCAAGGCGAACTTCGACAAGTGGCAGGCCCAGGCCGAGTCCTCCGAACCGTGGGCCTCGCGCTGTGCGTTCGCGACGGCCTTCCGCCACGGCACGTCGAGCTCGCTCGTGGCCTCGGCCTACGCCGGCACGGAGGTCACGGACGAGCGCACCGTGGTGGTGAAGCTCACCCGCCCCTACACGCCGCTGCTGGCCGCCCTGACCCAGCCGGCGTTCGGGATCGCCTCCCCCGCGAGCATCGAGGCGGGGACGGAGAACGAGCACCCCGTGGGCACGGGCCCCTTCCGCTTCGACTCGGCGACCGCCGACACCGTGAAGCTCTCCGCCCACGAGGGCTACTGGGGCGAGCTCGGGGACGTGGGCACCCTCGAGATGCGGGTCATCCGTGACGCACATGTGCGCTGTGCGGCCCTGCTCACGGGTGAGGTGGACGCGTACGACCTCGTGGGGCTCGACGCCTTCGCGCCCCTCGCGCGCCGCGGCGTGCAGGTGCTCTACCGCGACCCCTACTCTGTGTCCTACCTCGGGTTCAACCGTTCCGTCCCCGTGCTGCGGGACGTCGCGGTACGCCGCGCCGTCGCCTCCGCGATCGACCGCGGTGCCCTGGCGTCCCAGCTGTACCCCAGCGGGACCAACGTGGCGGACCAGTTCGTCCCCGCCCGGTTCAACGTGGACGGCGAGAACCCGCAGATCCCCGGCTACGACCCCCAGCGCGCCCGGGACCAGTTGCGGGCCAGTTCCTACCGGGGGCAGGCCCTGCGCTTCTACTACCCGCGCAATACGTCCCGGATGTACCTGCAGGAACCGGAGCGCGTGTACGCGCAGATCTCGGCGCAGCTCACCCGCGCGGGCTTCCGTCTGGACCCCGTCCCCATGGACTGGGACGACGGGTACGTGGACGCCGTGACCGATCCCACCGCGGGCCACGCGTTCAGCCTCCTGGGCTGGAGCGGGAGCTTCCGCGACCCCGACGGCTTCATGGGCCCGTTGCTGGGCACCCCCGACGCGCAGTTGGGGGACGACGACGCCGGGTTGCTCACCGCGGTCAACCGCGCCGCCACCATGCCCCAGGGCGACGCCCGCAATGCCGCGTACCGCACGCTCAATGACCGCGTCTCGGCGGTGATCCCGGCCGTGCCGCTCGCGCACCCCGTCTCGGCGGTGGCTGTGAACTCGCGCGTGGCGTCCTTCCCGTTGACCTCCACGGGGTTCGAACGCTTCAACGAGCTGCGCCTGGCCTGAACCGCACCATGTGTGCCCGGCGGCCCCGTTGGGAGTTGGCTGGAGCTGGGGATACCCTGGACAGCGGAAAGCCTCGGCGCAGTGCCGCGTCGATCATGCACGCACGGGAGACAATGTGACTTCATCTCAACCCACCGAATCCGTCGACGTCGTCCTGGTGGGCGCCGGCATCATGAGCGCCACGCTCGCGACCCTGCTCAGCGACCTGCAGCCGGACTGGTCCATGACCGTCCTGGAGCGCCTCAACGCCGCGGGTCTCGAGAGCTCCAATGCCTGGAACAACGCGGGCACCGGACACTCTGCGCTGTGCGAACTGAACTACGCACCCCAGGCCGCGGACGGCACTGTGAGCGCCACGAAGGCCCTGAACATCAACGAGCAGTTCCAGGTGACGCGCCAGCTGTGGAGCTCGCTCGTGGAGAACGGCACGCTCGAGTCCCCCGACACGTTCATCAACCCCGTGCCCCACATCTCCATGGTGTTCGGTGATGACCACGCGGACTACCTGCGCGCCCGCTACGACGCGTTCAAGCCTCACAAGCTGTTCGAGCGCATGGAGTTCACCGAGAACCGCGACCAGATCGCCGAGTGGGCGCCCCTCACGATGCACGGCCGCGGCGCCGGTCGCGTGGCGGCGACCTTCGCCCCCGAGGGCACGGACGTGGACTTCGGTGCCCTCACCAACCAGCTGCTCACCCACCTGACCGGGCGCAACGTGACCGTGCGCTACGGCCAGGAAGTCACCACCCTGAAACGCCAGAGCGACGGTTCCTGGAACGTCTCGGTCGAGGACAGGCTCAACAGCGACAACAACCGCGTCATCCACGCGCGTTTCGTTTTTCTGGGTGCCGGCGGCGGCGCGCTGTCCCTGCTGCAGAAGTCGGGGATCCGGGAGGCCAAGGGCTTCGGCGGGTTCCCCGTCTCCGGTCTCTTCCTGCGCAACACCGATCCCACCGTTACGTCCCAGCACAACGCCAAGGTCTACGGCCAGGCCTCCGTGGGCGCCCCGCCCATGTCCGTGCCCCACCTGGACACGCGCTACGTCCACGGCGAGCGCACCCTGATGTTCGGGCCCTACGGCGGGTTCAAGCCCAACTTCCTCAAGCACGGTTCCCTGCTGGACCTGCCCAAGAGCGTGCGCGCGCACAACCTCTACCCCATGACCCGTGCGGGTCTGGCCAACCTGGACCTAGTCAAGTACCTCGTGGGCGAACTGACCAAGACCCGGTCCCAACGCATGGACGCCCTACGGGAGTACTACCCCACCGCCGAGGAGTCCCAGTGGGAGCTCATCGAGGCCGGTCAGCGCGTGCAGGTCATGAAGTCGGATCGGCAGAAGGGTGGCGTGCTGCAGTTCGGCACCGAACTCGTGACCAGCGCGGACGGCTCGATTGGTGCTCTGCTGGGCGCCTCCCCCGGTGCGTCCACGGCCGTGCCGATCATGCTCAACCTGCTCTCCCGCTGCTTCCCGGCCAAGATGTCCGAGTGGGAGCCCAGGATCAAGGAGCTGATCCCCTCCTACGGCAAGAAGCTCGATGAGAACCCGCAGCTCGCGGACGAGATCATGGGTCACACCGCCCAGGTGCTCGGCATCAAGTAGTCCCGTTCCGGCGGACGTTACGGAGGGTCTTTGTGCACTGCGCACAAAGGCCCTCCGTCGTCTCCACCCCTGATCAGCTGTGCCCCAATGCGTGGACAGGCTCTGTCCTCCCGGCCACAAGTGTGGACACCGCTCGCTGGGGGCGCGCTCATCCCCTCTCGTAACATGTAGATAACGTCCATAGGGGGTGGACGTTGCCAAAGGGGGAAGAATGACATCAAGGGGGAGTGTCGAAGCGTGGGATGCACTAAGCCGCTGCCATGTGTCGGTGACACGTCAGCTCCAACGCGGAGTGGATTTACGCGGCTTGTCTCGTCGTGAGTTCGAGGTCCTGGCCGCGCTGTGCACCACCGGCCGGGGTGGCCTGCGGTTACGCGATCTCAACAGCCACGTGCTGTTGACGCAATCGAGCCTCTCACGCATGCTCGAGCGTCTCGAGAACAAGGGGCTCGTGACCCGGCGCCAGGATTCCCAGGACCTGCGCGGTGTGCGGGTCGCCCTGACCGATGCCGGGACCCAGCTCTACGAGCAGATCTCGCAGGACAACGACCAGATGGTCGCGGACGTCATGAGCACCGCTCTGGACGCCCAGGAGATCAGGGTGCTTACGCGACTGAGTGAACGCATCCATCAGTACGCGTTGTCGTTGTCACGGTGACCGATCCGCACCGCTGCACGCACTGACCCGCCCGTACGGCGGCCCACACCGCGCCCACGATTCGTCGTGGGCGCGGTGTCGTGTCCGGCGACGTCGCGTACAGCGGAGTCGCGCCCCGGCGGTGCCGCATGCCCCGATACCATATGATGCAGTGCCGCGCCCGATGGCGCTGCGCCGGGCGGCGTCGTCGGCGGCAGCACCGGGCCGGCGCCGTATAGGCGCACGGTGCGTCGGCGGGGGTCGGGAGGCCGCTAAACTGTTGGGAGTACCTGCTTTGCGCAGCCACCACATTCGCTCCTGGAGAGGACCCCCATGACAACTCAGCATTTGGAGTCCACGGCGCGTCGGGGGGACGCGGCCCCGGACCCGGACCATGATGCCAAACCCGACTCCCCCACCAAGCTCAAGGGGCAGTCATGGGGTTACGTCTTCAAGCGCGCCCTGTCCGAATTCAGTAAGGACGGATGCACTGACCTCGCCGCGACACTGACGTACTTCGCGGTGCTCTCCATCTTCCCGGCGCTTCTGGCGTTGGTGTCCCTGCTGGGTGTGTTCGGCCAGGGTGAGGCCACCACGAGCGCCATCCTAGACTTCCTGAACCGTTATGCTCCCTCGTCCGTCGTGGATCTGCTCTCCGGACCCATCTCCCAGCTGACCACTCAGTCCGGGGCCGGACTGGCCCTGGTCGTCGGTGTCCTGGGTGCACTATGGACCGCATCGGGTTATACCGGTGCGTTCTCCCGGGCGATGAACCGCATCTACGAGATCGCCGAGGGTCGCCCCTTCTGGAAGCTCAAGCCCATCATGCTGCTGATCACCCTGATCATCGTGCTGATCGTGGCCGCCGTGATGTTCATGGTGTTGCTCTCCGGTGACTTCGCGCAGACCGTGGGTGACCTGGTGGGTCTGGGTTCCACCACCGTGACCGTGTGGAACTGGGCCAAGCTGCCCGTCATCCTGTTCCTGCTCGTGCTGCTCATTGCGATCCTGTACTACGCGACGCCCAACGTGAAGCAGCCCAAGTTCAAGTGGTTGAGCCCGGGCGCAGCGATCGCGCTCGTGTTCATGATCATCGCCGGGCTCGGGTTCGGTTTCTACGTGGCGAACTTCTCGAGCTACAACGCGACCTACGGCATCATCGGCTCCGTGATCATCCTGCTCCTGGGCCTGTGGATCATGAACAACGTGCTCCTCTTCGGCGCCGAGGTGGACGCCGAACTCGAGCGTGGCCGCCAGTTGCAGGGCGGGATCCGTGCCGAGCACGCCGTCCAGCTGCCTCCCCGGGACACCACCCAGGTGAAGAAGCAGAAGGAGAAGGAGGAGAAGCTCGAGGCCGAGGGGCGCAAGATCCGGTTGCGCACCGAGCACGTCGACTACTCGCAGGACTCCTGAGTCACCACGACGATCCTTCACAACGCGGGCCCGCACCATCGTGCGGGCCCGCGTTCTCATGTTCAGGGCCTGCCATCCGGTGTCGCCGACCGGTTTCCCCGACTTGGTTGCGTCGACCCAGATCATCTCCCGGCTCGTCATCCGCGCCCGGTATTCGTCGCGGGGCGAACGTACGCGGCGTCGTCGTGCGCCGTGTGGCGGCCACCACGCATACTGGGAAGGACCCTAGAAAGCTGCGAGACGACGGAGGCAACCGTATGCACAAGGTCAAAGGCGTGGTGGTGCGGGCCAAGAATGAGCCCGCCACCGTGGAAACCATCCTGGTCCCCGATCCGGGGCCGGGCGAGGCACTCGTGGACGTGCTTACGTGCGGGGTGTGTCAGACGGACCTGCACTACAAGGTGGGCGGCGTGGGGGACGCCTTCCCCTACCTCCTGGGGCACGAGGCCACGGGCGTGGTGAGCGCCGTGGGCGAGGGCGTCACGGAGGTGGCCGTGGGCGATCACGTGATCCTCAACTGGCGAGCGGTGTGCGGCGAATGCCGGGCGTGCCGCCGCGGTGAACCGTGGTACTGCTTCAACACCCACAATGCCGAGCAGAAGATGACCCTCGAGGACGGCACGGAACTCGAGCCCGCCCTGGGGATCGGTGCGTTCGCGGAGAAGACGTTGGTCGCGGCCGGGCAGTGCACCCTCATCGAATCCCCGCTCGAGGGCGAACAGTACGCCGCGGTGGGTCTGCTGGGCTGCGGCCTCACCGCCGGGATCGGCGCGGCGATCAACACCGGTGCGGTCAAGCGCGGAGAGTCCGTAGCGGTCATCGGCTGCGGCGGCGTGGGCACCGCCGCGGTCGCGGGTGCGGCGCTCGCGGGTGCGACGACGATCATCGCGGTGGACGTGGACGACGACAAGCTGAGCACCGCGCAGCGGCTCGGCGCGACCCACACCGTCAATTCTCGGTCCGTGGATCCCGTGGAGACCATCCGCGAGCTCACGGGCGGTCACGGCGCGGATCTCGTGATCGACGCCGTGGGCGTGGCCGACACCTTCATGCAGGCCTTCCAGGCGCGTGACCTCGCGGGTCGCATGGTCCTGGTGGGCGTTCCCAATCCCGGGACCGTGGCGGAGATCCCGCTGGACCAGGTGTTCTCCCACGGCGGGTCCATCAAGTCCGCGTGGTACGGGGACACCCTGCCCTCGCGCGACTTCCCGATGCTCGTGGACCAGTACCTCCTGGGCCGGTTGGACCTGGATGCCTTCGTCTCCGAGCGCATCGCCCTCGAGGACGTGGACGCCGCGTTCGGGACCATGAAGTCCGGCAAGGTCCTGCGTTCCGTCGTGGAACTGGCCCGATGACGCGCACACCGCAGACCGTCCTGACCGACCCGCGCGGCGGCGTCACCGTCACGAACTGCGTCACGGAGGGTACGTTCAGCCTGGACGGCGAGACCTTCGACGTGGAGAACAACGTGTGGGTCGTGGGTAACCAGGCCGAGTGCGTCGTGATCGATCCCGCGCACAACCCCGACGCCGTGCTCGCCGCGGTCGCGGACCGCACCATCACGCACGTGCTGCTGACCCACGGTCACGATGACCACATCGCGGCGGTGCGCGAGTTCACCGACCGCGCGGGCACGGACGCCCCGATCATGATGAACCACGAGGACCTCATGCTGTGGCGCGCCGTCTACCCGGAGGGGCCGGAGCCCGAGCCGTTGCGAGACGGACAGGAGATCCTCGCGGGCACCGAGGTGTTCACCGTGTTGGCCACGCCCGGCCACTCTCCCGGGTCCGTGGTGTTCCACGCCCCGCACCTGGGTGAGAACGGGGTGGTCTTCACCGGGGACACGTTATTCCAGGGCGGCCCGGGTGCCACGGGGCGGTCCTATTCGGACTTCCCCACGATCATCGACTCCATCGAGAAACGGCTGCTCACGCTGCCCGAGGACACCCTCGTGCTCACGGGTCACGGCGACTCCACGACCATCGGCCAGGAGAAGCCACACCTGAGCGAATGGATCGCCCGCGGTCACTGAGTGATCGCGCTCGCGGTACGACGCCGCTCGGCCCGGTCCCCTGCGAACCGGCCCGGGCGGCGTCGTCGTGTGAGCAGCGTCAGATGCGGGGCCTGGGCCCGGGGCTGCGGCGTTGCGTGTAATTGAAGATGAGGGCGGTGGCCAACAGCACCATGGCGGCCGCCATGGGGACCATGGCCGCGGTCATGTCGTCGAAGTGTACGCCCAGGTACGCGCTGAGCGTGAGTCCCAGCGCCGTGGCGATGCTCGACGTCACAGTCATGCGTGCCACGAGTCCCAGGACGTCGCTGCCCGCAGTGACGTAACCGGCACTGCTGTGGAGGCACAGCAGACACGGGCCTGAGAACAACCCGAGCGCGAGGAGCACGAGGGAATACCCCACGAAACCGGACGGCCCGGACATGAGCATGGATGCCAACAGTGCACCCGTGGCGGCGAGAATCCACATGTTCTCAGCGCTCAACCGGCGGCGGAAACGCACGGCCAGGCTCGACCCCACGGCGGCCCCGAACCCCAGCAACGCATAGATGACCCCCATGGTCTCCACGCTGTCCAGGGACACTGAGTACACCACGAGGCACCCGAGCACCGCGCCCATGAGGGCGTTCAGCGCCGCCACACCGTAGATCAATCCATGGCTCAACCGGAACACGGCACGGCTGCGCCCGGGCGCGCCGCGGGGGCGTCGCCAGGACCAGAGGGGCATGTCCGCGCGGGGACAGCGGGCGGAGGAATGCAGGACGAATGCCGCCGTGATCAGCACGGTCCACACAGCGGCGAAACGCAGCACCACCGCCGGGCCCATGGTCACAGCGAGCAGTCCCGTGAGCGCGGCACCCAGCACCGTGGCCAGTCCCTCGTTCACGGATTCGCGGCGCATGGCCGCCGGGAACGCTTGTGACCGGTCCTGTGCTCGCAACACGGAGGCCCAGCGGAGCCGCGCGGCCAGTCCCATGGGTGTCATGACCACGCCGGCCACGAAGAACGGCGCGAGCGCGGACACGGCATCCCACGAGACCGGGATCTCGGTGACCTGGGCTCGTGATAGCACCCAGAGGATGATCCCCTGGATCAGGGAGAACGCGGCCAAGGCCCACAATCGCCAGCGGGCGTTGGCCAGCGCGGCCACACCCACGCCGCTCACGGCTATGCCGAGACACAGGGACGCCGAGCTCAACGCGGCCGTCCACGCCGAGGAGGACGAGACCGCCACGAGCGTGAGCAGGCCCAACGGGGCCATGACCTGGGGCAGGCGGAGCAACAGGGTGATCGCGCCCAGCCTGCGATCACTGCGCACGGTGCGTTCACGAGGGGTGAGCACCTTGCCGGGCTTCTCGGGCGCGGGGCGGCGGATCGCTGTACTCACGACCTCAGCCTACGCGGCATCCCACGGCCCCGCGACGACCGACAGATGCGAGCCACCGGGGGTCTTGGTGACCACGAGCTGGGTGTCGATGCGTTGTTTCATCTCGCTCACGTGGGACACCACACCGATGACCCGCCCCGTGCGGCGCAACCCGTCCAGGGTCTCGAGGACCTGCTCGAGGGTTTGTTCGTCAAGGGAGCCGAACCCCTCGTCCACGAAGAGCGTGTCGATCTCCTGTCCCCCGGCCTCGGACCGGACGACATCCGCAAGAGCCAGGGCGAGTGCGAGCGAGGTGAAGAAGGATTCCCCGCCCGACAGTGTCTCCGTGCCGCGGCGGACACCGGTCCACGAGTCGTCGATCTCGAGTCCGAGCCCGGACTTGCCACCCCCTCGGGTGCGATCCGTATGCACCAGTGTGAAGCGACCGGAGGACATCCGTGCCAGGTGTTCGGACGCCACCGCGGCCACGTGCTCGAGCTTCGCGGCGAGTACGAACGAGGTCAGGGTCATCCGCAGGGCGTTCTCGGGGGAGTTCGCCGTGGCCACATCCGCGAGTCCGCTCAGGCGCTGGGCGTTCTCTCGAGCACGCTCGAGTTCGGCGTGTCGGGCGGGCATGTGCTCGGCGTGGGATGCGGCGTCGGCCGCGAGGGTCTGCAGTCCGCCCAGCTTCTGGTTCAATGCATCCCGCAACTGTTCGTACTCGTCCCGTTCGGCGGCGGTGCGAGCCAGTGCTTCCTCGGACAAGCCCGCGCGTTCCTCGGCGCTGAGCCCCTCGGCACGTTGCATGTCCTGGGTCGCGAGTTCCGCCGAGACTGAGTCCCGCTCCTCCTGCAGGGCGGTGAGCCGCTCGGCGAGTCCGGCCGCGTCCGCCGGGTCCATGAGAGCCTCGTCCGCGGCGCTCTCGGTCTCGAACGGGGACGCGTCAAGGGCACGTTCCACGGCACCCTGCGCGGTGCGGACCTCGTGTTGCGCGGCCTCCAGCGTCCGCTGTTGCGATTCCCACTCGCTCACCGTGCGCACGAGGCGCTCGGACCGTTCGAGGAACTCGGTGGCCGAATCGAAACCCCTGATGCGCCGGGCCAACTCCTCACGCGCCCGGTCGCACCGTGTCAGGAGTCCCTTGAGGCGCGCACGGGTCCCCGCGATGTCACCGTTGATCCGCGTCCCCTCCCCCTCGAGATCTTGGACCTCCCGCCGAGCAGCCGCGATCTCGGCCTCACCCCGGCGCACCCGGGTCAGGCTCTGCTCGAGTCGGGCCAGTTCTTCATCGGCGTGGCGACACCGGTCCACGGCGGCGTCGACGTCCGTGTCCGCGCCGCGCGCGAGCGCCTCGGCCGCACCGGTCTGCGCCCGCTGCCACGCTGCGTGGGATGCATCCACGGTGTCCTGTGCGGTGTCCCGGGCGGCGCGTGCGCGATCGAGTGCGTCATCGGTGACCTCGTCCTCGGTTCCGGCGCCGGCGAGGTGCGGGTGCTCCGTGGCTCCGCACACGGGGCACGGATCCCCCGGCTCCAGCCCGGTGGCGAGGGTCGCGGCCGCACTCGCGTAGCGCTGCGCTTCGAGCGCTTCCACGTGCTGGGCGGCGGCCCGCCGTGCGGTTTCATCCTCCCGGTACCGGCGCGCCCGTTCCTGCTCCTCCGCCCGGGCCCGTGCGTATTCCCGACTCGCGGCCACGGCCTCCCGCGCGGTGCGGGCCCGTTCGCGCACGAGGGCCTCGTCCTTGACCTCCCCCAGGAGTTCGCGATGCGATTCCTCGCTGCGGGTCAAGGCGTCCCGCGCGGAGGCGAGATCCCGGGTGAGGTGCGTCGCCCGCTCCTCGAGCGCCGAAAGGGCCTTGCGTTCGCGAGCCGCCTCCTCCTCGTCCCTCGTGAGTGACTCCTCCTGGGCCACGGCGCCCCTGGCGGATTCGCGCGCGGTCACGACTGCATCGCGCAGACCCGCGGGCACCTGCCCGGACTCGTCCACGGCGTCCATGAGGCTCGCGTTCGGGCCCAGAATGTGCTGAGCCACGCGGGCCGACGGCGCGTCCCCCGTGACAGTGGCACGCAGGTCGGTGACGGCGGCGTCAAGGGTCGCGACGCGCCGTCGGGCGTCACGCAGTTCCACGAGCGGCGCTTGCAATTCCTGTGCCGCCTCGTGCTCGCGCAGTTGTCGGGCCGCACCCTCCGACTGCTCCGCGTGCTCCGCGAGTTCATCCCGGCGCCGCGTGAGTTCGCCGCGCCTCCTGACCAGCGAATGCAGGGTCTCCAATTGTGCGTAGCGCTGCTGGGCCCCTGTGTACGACGACGCCGCGCCGTCCCGTGCCCGGCCCACCGTGTTTACGAGGGTGACGCAGTCGTCGACCAGCTCACGCCATCGATCCGGGCCCCCTTCGTTGTCGGCGTCCCCCGATTTCCCGTCCGCGGGCCCCTCCTCCGAAGCGGCCGACGCAGCACTGGTCGAGGCTCGGCCCTGGTCAGACGAATCCGCGTCGGTTTCTCCACCGTTGGCGTCCGCCGCGGTGCCCACGGCGACGTCGCCGACCGACCCCTCGTCCGACGGGAGATCCAATCGGGTCCGGAGCGCCCCGGGGAGGTCCGATAAGACGTCCTCCGGTAACCGGGCGACCGTGTGGGCCACGCGTTCCCTGAGCCGGGCGAGGACCTCGTCCGCTCTTTCCGCCTCGCGTTCCGCCTCGTACAGGACGCTCTTGGCTCGATCCGAGCGCGTTTTCAGCTCATCCTGGATGTCCGCGTAGACGTCCGTGCCGAACAGCGTTTCCAGAAGGTCTTCCCGCTCCTTGGAACCGGCTTGCAGGAACCTGGCGAACTGGCCCTGGGGAAGCATCATCACCTGGGTGAACTGCTCACGGTCCAGGCCCACGACGTGGTGGATGGTCTGCCCCACGTCGTCCGGGCGGTAACCGCGGTCCACCCATTGCCCCGCCACGTGTTCCCGCAATGACACCGTGGCGTGACGGTCGCTCCACCCGGACGCAGCCCGGGAGGACGGTTCGCGCCACGCGGGCGTCCTGCTCACGTGCCACCGCCGGCCACCCGCCGTGAACTCCAACTCGACGCGCGGCCCGGTGCGGGGATCCGCGTGATCACTGTGCTGGGCCTTGCGCCCGCCCTTGGCGACAGTCGTGGGCCCGGATCCGTAGAGCGCGAAGCAAATGGCATCCAACACGCTGGTCTTACCCGACCCGGTTTCGCCGTTGAGCAGGAAGACCCCTGCCTCGTTCAGGACGTCGAAATCCACCGTCTCCCGCTTGGCGAACGGCCCGAAGGCGGTGATCTCCATCCGATGCAGCTTCACTGCTCCACTCCCCTGCTGCGCGCGGCGGCCACCGCGTCCGCGATCTCGTCCTGCTCCGGCCCGGACAGCCCCCGGTGCCGCACGTGGTCGTAGAACTGCGCGCACAGCTCCTCGGCACCGGCGGCTTCCGCGACCCGCGCGCTGTACGCCTGCTGGGTCAGAGTCCGGCCGCCCTCGGGTTCCCAGCGCAGTTCCACCGTGCGGGGAAACCGCGTCCTGATCCGATCCATCGCGGATGCCGGGCGGTCACGATCCGTGAGGACCACCTGACACCAGGCACCCTCCGCCGAGGTGTGCGCCGGATCCCGTAACAACTCGTCGAGTGTCCCCCGCAGGCACGCCAGATCCATGCGCGCGGCGTGGTCCAAGCCGGTGACCTCATGGACCCCGGTCTCCTGGACGTCCACGAGCCACGCTCCCTTGGGGTGTCCGGCCTCGGAGAAGGAATAGGCCACGGGCGAGCCGCTGTAGCGCACGGCGTCCGCGACTCGCTGCCGGCGGTGGATGTGGCCGAGCGCCGTGTAGTCATGACGGGCGAAGACCTCCGCCGGGACGGTGCCGAGGCCCCCGGAATCGACGACGCGCTCCGAATCCGTGGGTTGCGCCCCCGTCACGAACGCGTGCGCCATGACGACGGACGGGATGTCGCCTCGTTCTTTCCTGTCCGCATCGATGCGCTCCATCACGGTGCCCAGCACGGCCTGGTGCGTGGGTGCACAGTCGAGCGACGGCGCGGCCGCGCGCGGTTCGATGTACGGGATGCCGTACACGGCCACCGTGAACGCCCCCGGCAGGGTGGCACCGCGCGGGCCGGGGGCGGGCGGCGTCGTCGCCCGGGCGACCGTGATCGTGGAGTCCGTCGACTGCGAGAGCAGGACCGGGACGTGGGCGTCCGGCACGCGGGTCAACAGGTGGACGCCGCCGTGGGACATGATGCCGGAGCCGAAACCCAACCGCACCGGGGAGTCGTGGTTGCCGCTCGTGAGTATCACGTACGCGCCCGCCTCGCGGATCTGCGCCAGGGTGGCGCTGAGCAGCTCCACCACCTCCGTGCGGGGCTGGGCGCGGTCGTACACGTCCCCCGAGACCAGGACCGCGGAGACACCGTGGTGCCGTACCCACTCGACGATCTCGGCCATGGCCTGCGCCTGGACGTCCAGGATGTCGACGCCGTGGAAGGTACGCCCCAGGTGCCAGTCGGAGGTGTGCAAGATCAGCATGGGGTCAATGTAACCGCGGTCTCGGACACCCACAGCGACCTCCCGCACATGTGCAGGTCACACGGCGCGGGCGCCCCTGACGGTGTGATCCACCGCGGCCGCCACCGCTTCGCTAGGCCGGCGGCGCGCCACGTGGCGGATTGTTTCTACTCGCTAGTTCCCTCTTCCACGCCGTGACCAGGGGTCATGCATGCGCATGTTCTTCGTCGTCCACAAGCTACGGCCCAGCCATGGCCCGCGCCGTCTTGCGCCTCTATGCTCTGGGGGATGTCTGGTACGTCACACAACGGTGTGGCACGAGGGGGTTCACCGGGATGCATTCACCACGACTGATCGCCACGGCCGGCCGGGGAACGACCCTCGCCCTGCTCGCAGCGCTGCTACTCACCGGGTGCGGTAACGGCTCGCCCGGAGCGGGTGGGGGTGACAGCGCCGCGCCCACGGGAGTCACTTCCGCGGGGACGACGGCGCAGCCCACGTCCCCCGCGCCGGACGCCTCCCCCGCATCCCCGACGACGCCGCAGAGCGGGTCCCCGAGCGGGTCCGACAGCGCATTGCCCGATGACTGGCGTCCGGAGGAACCCACGGTGCTGGCCACGGGCCAGCAGGTCCCGGAGGATTACGAACCCGCCACGCTGGAGCATCCGGCCCGCAATGTTCCCAAGCCCGTGATGCCCGCGGAGGCCAGGGACGAAACCGAGGCCGGCGCGCAGGCGTTCCTGAACTACCGCGCCGATGCCCAGTGGTACTCGATCCAGACCGGGGACACCTCGCTGATTCGGGAAGTCACCTCGACGGATTGCGAGAAGTGCACCGAGCAATACGACGCGTATGAGGCCATGTACGCCAAGGGGAATTGGGCAGCGGGTGGATTCGAAGTGCCCACGATCGTACCCGGCTCCTTCAGTCAGCGGCCTGACGGAGGCTACAACCTTCCCGTCGACGTCAAGAGCTCGGGATCCGTGGCCTTCGTCGACCAAGCCATCCCGAGACGACAACTACCGTTCGCAGAAAAAGATGCGTTCGATTGCTACATCTACCGCGACGGGGATCGCTGGATGTACCTCACCGGATCACCACGAGGCTCCCTGTGAAATGGTCATCGTCCCTGAGGGTGTTTGTCATGCCCCTTGTAATTCTTGGATTCGCAGGTTTACTACCTCAGTCCGCTTCCGCCGATGACGGTGGCGTTCCGGATTTCGGAATCTCTTCCAAGGAAAGTCAGATGTCAACGAATGCCCATGCGCACGGGGCAACAATCAATGTCATTCTGAAAAGTCGAAGCAATTCATCTGCCATGTCGAGGGCTGAGGTCAATGAGCGCAACGGAGGCACTACCTCGAACGCGACCCGCCAAGCTGCGGCGTGGGATCCGGATACCGATCCTGCGTTCCAGAAGGCGCTGCGTGACCGGCTCATGTCCAACGAGGATTCAATCTTCTTCAACGCCCGCCTGATGGACACCGCCAAGAACAAAACCGTCTACGGCCTCCAAGACCCCTGCACCGACCAACGTGGGGCAGCACTCACACGGTGCCGTACCACCCAAGAATGCACCGACGACACCGGGGCCGCCGGTGTGAACATGGACATCGTCATTGGCGGGGCCAATGACAGGACCCGCGCCGCGCGCGGTACCCAACTGTGCGTCAGCAACACCCAAGCCGATCAAGCCAGCGACGACGGGTACGTGCCGCTGCCGGTGTTCACCCTCCAGGACTTCCAACAACTGGCCGTCGCCCCCGCCGCCAGTCATGTCCAACCCGCCCCGGACACCTTGAAGAACATGCACACCAATGTTTATGCGCAGGCCCAACCCCAGACCTTCACCACGACCCTGGGCGGATACCCCGTCCAAGTACGGGCCTACCCCGTCCAATACACCTGGTATTACGGGGACGGCACCACCCTGGGCCCCACACCCCTGACCGGGGCACCCCTACCCGACGGTGCGTGGGATGAGCCCACCGACACCTCCCACGTCTACACGACCACCGGGGACTTCACCGTGACCCTGACAACCTCGTTCTACGGGGAATACAACATCGCCGACACCGGCTGGCAACCGGTCGCCGGCTACAACCAAGTCACCTCACCCCCGGTCGCGTTGAGTGTGTGGCGGGCCACCGTGCACAACGTCGCCGATGACTGCCACACCAACCCCACCGGCATCGGCTGCCCCGGCACCGACAAATAGCCGAGCCCAGGGAGGGTCGCGCCCCCACGCTCTCGAGGCCGGACATGCCCGTTAGCCCTCACAATCTCCTGAGGCACCCGGCCGACTTAATCCGTCCCGTACCCGAGGCGCCCCCAGCCCGGGCAGGCTCCCATGCCGCCCGGGCCTCTTGAACGGCCCATGCCCGAGCTGCGTCACCCCGCACGCTCCATTGCCGCCCTCATAGACTGATCCCATGACCTCACCGCGCACGCCCGAACTGTTGGAACAAGACCGCGGTCTGGACGCGGCGTCGTCGTGGTATCCGTCGCTCGTGAGGAGCGTGTTCCTCTCGCCGTGGCGCGCGACCGCGGCCGAACGACCCGGCGAGGGAACCCAGCTCCTCGCGCGCACCGCGGGGGCGCTGAACGAGGTGGCCCACTGGGCGAATGACGGTCAGGCCGCGGATCCCACGGCGTGCGCGTGGCTCGCGTACTTGCGCTGGGCCATGCGCAACGGCGCCAAGCTCCCCGGCGACGCACCGCACCCGCCCGACGACGACCTGGACCACGACTACCCCCTCCTCACCGCACCGGGTGAGCACGCCGGGGACGGTTTCACCGCCCTGTCCACGGGCCGCCTGGGCGAGGTCACTCGTCCGGTCCTGCCACTCGCGGACAGCGCCGAGATCCTGGCCCGCACGCTGCCCTATGGACTGGTGCCCCACATCGGGTGGAAGTCGCTCGTGGCCCTCGCCGTGGACTCGGCCGCGATCACCCACGGCAGCGCCGAGGCACAGACCGCGGCTGTTGGTGCGGCCCTGACCGTTCACGCGGCGGGCCGTGCGCGGGGCAGTGGGGCCTCACTGCAGGACGTGGTCGAGGAAACCGGCCGAGTGGTCGCACTCATGACCCGGCCCGCGCCCCTCACCCGGGAGCTGCTCGACCTGTGCGCGGACCGATCCGCCCGGGACTCCCTGTTCGATGGGATGACGGAACCCGCGGGAGCGTTCACGCGGGCCGTGGGGGACGGAACCGCGGCGTCGTCGGCCCTGGCACTGGGGCTCGCGGCGGTGCTGTGCGCCGAGGATACGCCGCACGCGGACAACTCGGGGGACGACGTCGCTCAGCGGGCTCTCTCGCTGCTGTCCGGTCACCCGGCGGCGAACGACGCGGCACGTACCGTCGCGGTCAGTGTTGCTGCCGCGCGCTGGGGGCTCGGCGACGCCACACACGGCGAGGACATCGGGGAGAGCGGCAACGGCGCGCCCGGCGGCAACGGCGCCGCCGGCGACGACCGCATGGCCCGGCAGGACGCCGTGGCCGACGACAACAGCCGCACCACAAAAACGGACAGCGGCACGGACACATCCGGCACGGATCCCTCCGGAACCCGCGGGGCGACCCGCCGTGAACTGCTCGCCCTGGCCGATCGCTGGCTCGCCCTGTGGCGGCCGCACGCCTGAGAATCACCCCGATCGGAGGCGCGTCGCGTCACAGGGTCGCGCGCTGCAGCCTGACCCCGTAGTGCGCCGTGAGTTCGGCCATGCTGCGCGCCCCACTGCGGCGCGCGAGATCGAGCACGATCCCGGCGCACGCGAGGGAGTCACTGAGCGCATTGTGGTGCTCCACGACCTCCGCCCCCGCCGCACGGGACGCCGACGGCAAAGCGTAGGAACGCAGCGTGTAGGCCGCACGGGCCAAGCGAAGAGTGCACGCGTAGTCCCAGTTCCGAGCGGTTCCGCCGCACGCCCGGTTCGCCGCCTTGATCACGCCGGTGTCGAAGACGGCATTGTGTGCCACCAGAACCGAATCCGGATCCCCCGGGCTGATGTTCTCGCACATCCAGTCCCACAGCAGGTCGAACGTGGGCGCGTGGGCGACGTCCGCGGGCCGGATGCCGTGGATCCGGACGTTGCCGGGCTCGAACCCGTCGTGACCGAGCGGCGGACGGATGAGTGAGTACCGGGTGTCCACCACCTGGCCGTCCCGGACCCGTACCACCCCCAGGGCGCACGCGGACGCAGGGCTGCGATTGGCGGTCTCGAAATCTATGGCGGTGAAACTGACGGGCACCCGATCAGGGTAGGCAACGCCTCCGACATGGCATGTCGCTCACACGGAGGCCATGGCTCGGGTCTCGTACCACGCGTCCGCCTTCTCCACGGCCTGGCGGATCTGGGCGGTGTCGAGCTCATGGTGCAGCGCGTATGCCACGGCCTGCAGAGGGAAGATCCGGGAGTGCAACCGCGCGCGCAGATAGTTCTCCTCGTCCGTGGCCTGGCGCACGCTGGACCATCCGAACCAGAGTCCCAGGGACGCGACGTCGTACGCGGGATCGCTCATGCTCGCGTGGTCCCAGTCGATCACGCCCACCAGGTGATCGTCCTGCCACAGCATGTTGGAGCCCATGAGGTCCCCGTGCACGAGCCGCGGCGGGACGTTGTCCAGGGCCACGAGGTCCTCGATCGCATTCATGGCGCGGTCCCGGTTCCGCGGGAGCAGCAGCGGCAGCACCTGGTCCAGCAGGACGTGGCGACGGCGGTGACCGCCCCAGTGCTGACCGGGCCGGTCCAGCCACGGTTCCGCCGCGCGCGCGTCCGCATTATGTACCTGCTCGAGGACCCTGCGCAGCTCCCGCGGGTCCGCGTGCCCCGGCGGGCGGGGGCTGCCCGGGATCCAGGTCATCCCCACCGCGGTGTACCGCCCGTCCTGCAGCACGGGGGTCAGGGGGCGCGGCACGGCGAAGTCGAACTCCGGTAGCCGCGACAGCGCACGGGTACGCCTGCGCACGTTCTCCCCCGAGGTCGGGTTCTTGGCGATCCGCACGCTCATCACGTGCCCCGCGTTGACCACGATGTGCGCGGACCCGCCGGCGTGCAGCTCCCACTCGGAGCGATCCACGCGCACCCTGGCCTCCGCCAACACGGCCTCGACAGCCGGAGCAAAAGGTAGGTGTCCGCACGCGAAAGTCATGGGTCAGTCCTCTGGCTCCGGTTCCAGGGGGGACGCCACTGTGGCTTCCGGCCCGTCCTGCCGCGCGGTCCCACTCGAACCCGTGAGCAGCTGCAACAAGTGCGGCAACACGGCGGCCATGGCCTGCGCACGATGGCTGATCCTGTTTTTGTGCTCTGGGCTCAACTGCGCGCAGCTGAGGCCGTCCTGGCCGTCCGGGGCGAAGATCGGGTCGTAGCCGAACCCGTTCTCCCCCGCGGGTTCGCGCAGAATGTTCCCGGGCAGCTCACCCGTGACCACGTGCTCGGCGCCGTCCGGTGCGACGACCGCGGCGGCGCACAGGAAGGAGCCGCGGCGGTTTTCGGGGGCGATGTCCCCGAGCTGGGCGAGCAGCAGCTGGAGGTTGGCGGCGTCGTCGCCGTGGACCCCGCTCCACCGCGCGGAGAAGATGCCCGGGGCGCCGCCCATGACGTCCACGCTGAGTCCCGAGTCGTCCGCGAGCGCGATGAGTCCCGTCTCCGCGGCGGCAGTACGCGCCTTGAGCAGCGCGTTTTCCTGGAACGTGACGCCCGTCTCGACGACGTCGCTCAGCCCGGCCGTGCGCGCGTCCACTACGATCCCTGGATCGGTCAGCCCCGCGTCGCGGAGCATGGCCTGCAGCTCGCGCACCTTGCCCGCGTTCTGTGTCGCGAGCACCACGCGGGCACCGCGTACGTCATCGGCCACGGGTGGCCTCCAGGGTCTCCCGCTGGATCTCGGCCAGCTGGGCGCACCCAGCCACGGCGAGGTCGAGCAGCACGTCCAGTTCGGCGCGCTTGAACGGTGCGCCCTCGGCCGTGCCCTGGACCTCCACGAAGTCCCCCGAGCCGGTCACGACGACGTTCATGTCGGTTTCCGCGCGCACGTCCTCCACGTACGGCAGGTCCAGCATGGGAACACCGTCGATGATCCCCACGGACACGGCCGAGACCGTGTCGATGAGGGGGTTGACCCGCGGCTTGAGGATACCGTTGTCGTGGGCCCAGCGGATGGCCTCGGCGAGCGCGACGTACGCGCCGGTGATGGACGCGGTGCGCGTACCGCCGTCGGCCTGCAGGACGTCGCAGTCGAGGACCACGGTGTTCTCCCCGAGGGCCTTGAGGTCGATGATCGAACGCAGGGAGCGGCCGATAAGACGCGAGATCTCATGGGTGCGGCCACCGACCTTGCCCTTGACCGATTCGCGGGCCGAGCGCGTGGAGGTGGCGCGCGGGAGCATGGCGTACTCCGCGGTGACCCAACCCCGGCCCTCACCCTTGAGCCAGCGAGGCACGCCCTCCGTGAGGGATGCGGTGCACAGCACACGCGTGCCGCCGAATTCGATCAGGGCGGAACCCTCGGCCTGTTCGGACCAACCGCGGGTGATGGTGATGGGCCGCAGTTCGTCGACGGCGCGCCCGTCCGCTCGTACCAGCCCCGATGCGGCGGAGCCACCCTCGCCCGTGGAATTCTCGGTGGATCGTGCCGGCTCGGTAGGCGAAGTCATGGGTTTCAGCCTAGTCCCCGGTCACCGCGCTTGCCAATGCAGTGAACGACTAGTCGGTCGGCCCGGCGACGTCGTAACTCGTGGCCACGCGGGCCACCGTGACCGGGCCGGAGAACGCTCCGACGGCCTCCGCCGTGGCCGTGTCCACCGAGTTCCACACGGGCAGGTGGGTCAGCAGCAACCGACGCACACCCGCGGCGGTCGCGGTCTCTCCCGCGCGCTTGCCCGTGAGGTGGATCCCGCGCAGATGGTCCTCGCGGCCCTCCTGGTAGGCGGCCTCACACAGGAACACGTCCGCGTCGCGGGCCGCTGCCACGAGCTCGTCGCACACGTCGGTGTCCCCCGAATACGTGAGGACTTCCGTGCCCTGGGCCCCGCGGTACTCGACGCGCAGCGCATAGGGCTCGGGGCACGGGTGGTTCACTGGGTGGGGTGTGACCGTGAACGGACCCACGGTCACGGGCTGGTTGGCCTGCCACACGTGGAAGTCGAACTCGGTGTCCATCGAATGCTCGGGCGGCAACAGGTGCAGCTGGTTGAGGTAGCCGTGCAGCATGGACGGACCGTAGATCGGGATGCGACCGCCCTGCCATCCGCGGGGATCCCACTTCACGGCCACGTGCAGACCGCCCACGTCCACGCAATGGTCCGGGTGCAGGTGGGAGAGCATGATCGCGTCGATCTCGTGCAGGTCGATGTGGCGCTGCAGGACACCCAGGGCACCGTTGCCCATGTCCAGCACGATGCGCCACGTGCGCCCGTGCGCGTCTTCGCCGGAGAGCAGGTAGCACGAGGCGGGGGCATCGGGCCCGGGAAAACTTCCTGTGTTACCGATCACTGTGAGGATCATGGGTGATCGCCTTTCTGGTGCCGACTCAGCGCTGAGCCGCGTGGATCGTGGCGAGGGAACCGGTGGGGTACTGCTCCGCGACGGACGCCGTGTGCCGGACGCGGACCACTTCGGGGCCCAGGAACCGTTGGGCGAGGACCTCGAAGCTCACGGGGTCCCCCGTGGCCAGGAATTCGTGGTGGGGAGCGAGCTCGGGATCCCGCTCGAGGTGGTTGTCCAACAGGCAGCGGTAGACGTCCCGCGAGGCCTCTTCCGAGGACGAGACCAGGTTCACGCTCTCGCCCATGACGTAAGAGATCACCGCCGTGAGCAGCGGGTAGTGCGTGCACCCGAGCACCAGGGTGTCTACGCTCGCGTCCTTGAGGGGCTGGAGGTAGTGCTGGGCGGTGCGCAACAGATCGGGCCCCGTGGTGACGCCGCGCTCCACATACTCCACGAATTCGGGGCACGCCACGGACGTGATTTCGAGCTGGGGTGCGGCCGCGAACGTGTCGTCGTACGCGCGCGAGCCGATCGTCGCCTCGGTGCCGATCACCCCCACCCGACCGGAGCGTGTGGTGGCCACCGCGCGGCGCACCGCGGGCTGGATGACCTCGGTCACGGGGATGTTGTAACCGCGCGTGTAACGCTCGCGCGCATCCCGCAGCACTGCGGCGGACGCGGTGTTGCACGCGATCACGAGCAGCTTGACCCCGGAATCTACGAGGTCGTCCATGATGCGCAGGGCGTTGGAACGCACTTCGGCGATCGGCAGGGGCCCGTAGGGGCCGTGCGCGGTGTCACCGACGTAGAGGATCTCCTCGTTGGGCAGCTGGTCGATGATCGCCCGCGCCACCGTGAGCCCGCCCACACCCGAATCGAACACGCCAATGGGCGAGTTGGGATTGGGACCGGTGGGACGTTCGTGCACCTGCATACCGGAAAACTGTAGTGCTTTTCGCGCGCGCCCTCGCGCATGAGACGTGTGACCTTGGCGATCCCCGGTCACCGGGGCGGCAGGGTCTTCAGTAGCGCGTTCATGAGGGTCTCCTGAAGCCAGGAGACGAAGTTGTAGACCACACCCATGTACTGCTCCACGTCCTCGGCCCGGCCGAAGTCGGTCAGCTCGGCCACGCGCTCGGCGGCCTCGGTCGAGTCGATGTTCAGCCGGGAGGCCAGCACCAGGCGGACGTCGTTGAGCGAGCGCGCGAAGTCCTGTGCCTGCGCCACGCTCAGCACCACGGGCTGGGATTCCAGGGCCAGGGAGGACGCACGCAATGCCGCGGTCTTGCGTTCGCGCAGCGAGCGGTCCGTGAGTCGCCGGAACTCCGCGGCCTGTTCCGGGTCCGACGACGCCGCGGGCAGCAGCCTGCGCACCGCCGGGTCCGTCGGTTCGGCCACCTCCTCGTCCCAGCCGAGCAGCGCCTCGAGCGGGTCGTCGTTGCGAGCCGGTCCGTCCTCGCGCGCTGCGGGCGCCAGGGTCTCCCCCACGTCCGAGAACAGTTTCTGCAACAACC
The DNA here is from genome assembly GCF_040981025.1 of Kocuria sp. CPCC 205261. NCBI lineage: Bacteria > Bacillati > Actinomycetota > Actinomycetes > Micrococcales > Micrococcaceae > Kocuria > Kocuria sp. CPCC 205261. Next base: position 95,415 of record NZ_JAVKPU010000005.1, read on the forward strand.
GCACCTCGGGGGCCTCGAACCGACCGACGATGCCCTTGCGCGTGCGCTTGAACCCGTGCGCCATCAGTGCTCCCCCGCCTTCTCGTACGTGGCCCACAGGCCGTAGCCGTGCAGCGAGCTCACGTGCGTCTCCGCCTCCTCGAGGGTTCCCGTGAACACGATCGAGCGGCCCCGGTTGTGCACCTCGAGCATGAGTGTGCGGGCCTTGGCGTCCGAGTAGCCGAAGTGGGCGCGGAACACGTAGACCACGTAGCTCATGAGGTTCACGGGATCGTCCCACACCACCACGTTCCACGGCACGTTCATGGCCGTGACCGCCTGCTCCTCCCGTTCGAGCACGGGGGACTCCGCCGGCGCGGAGCTCATCAGGACGGCCGGGATCCGGGCGGGGACGGCGCGGTGCGTAGTGAACATCGCCTCCATGGTAGTCACGGGGACACGGATGTGCGCACGACGGACGGCCCACTAGGCTGGCCACGTGAACGAGCACACCTATTCCTGGCACCCGCAGCCCACGTCCTTGCTGACGGACCACTACGAGCTGACCATGTTGCAGGCCGCGCTCCGGGCAGGCACCGCGTCCCGCCGCAGCGTGTTCGAGGTCTTCGCCCGCAGACTCCCTAACGGCCGCCGCTACGGGGTGTTCGCTGGCATGGGCCGGGTGCTCGAGGGGCTCGAGCAGTTCCGATTCACCGACGAGCAGCTGCGGTTCCTGCGGGACACCGCCGTGGTGGACGCCCAGACCGTGGCGTACCTGGAGAACTTCCGTTTCACCGGCCAGATCCGCGGCTACGCCGAGGGCGAGACGTACTTCCCCCACTCGCCGCTGCTGAGCGTGGAGTCCTCATTCGCCGAGGCGTGCGTCCTGGAGACCTACATCCTCTCCGTCCTGAACTTCGATTCCGCCGTGGCCTCGGCGGCCTCCCGCATGGTGGGTGCCGCGGGAGAGCGCCCGTGCATCGAGATGGGATCGCGCCGCGCCCACGAGCAGGCGGCCGTGGCCGCGGCCCGCGCCGCCGTGGTCGCGGGCTTCGACTCGACCTCCAACCTCGAGGCCGGTTTCCGCTACGGGGTCAAGACCGTGGGCACCGCGGCCCACTCGTTCACCCTGCTGCACGACTCCGAGGAGCAGGCGTTCCGCGCCCAACTGGACGCGCTGGGTGTGTCCACGACCCTTCTGGTCGACACGTACGACGTCGAACGGGCCGTCACGCTCGCCGTCGAGATCGCGGGCAAGGACCTCGGGGGCGTACGCCTGGACTCCGGCGACCTCGTGACGCAGGCCACGTCCGTGCGCGCGCTGCTCGACAAGCTCGGCAACTCCAACACCCGGATCACGGTCACCAGCGACCTGGACGAGTACGCGATCGCCGCCCTGCGCGCCGCTCCCGTGGACGCATACGGCGTGGGCACGCGCCTCGTCACAGGCTCGGGTGCCCCCACGTCGTCGATGGTCTACAAGCTCGTCTCGCGCGAGGGCGCCTCGGGCGCCATGGAACCCGTGGCCAAGGCGTCCTCCGGCAAGAAGTCGGTGGGCGGCGAGAAGTACGCGCTGCGCCGTCGTGATCCCCAGGGCGTGGCCACACACGAGATCGTGGGCGTGTCGCACGTGCCCGAGGACGACGGCGATGACCGCCCCCTGCTCGTGGACTACGTCACCGGCGGCGAGCTGCACGACGGCTACACGGGCCCCGAGGCCGTCACCCGTGCCCGGCAGCGCCACGTCGATTCCGTGGCCGAACTGCCCCGCGCGGCGCGCCGACTCTCCGAGGGCGAGCCCGTGATCCCCACCGTGATCGAACCCGGAACCGCACACTGACCAGGGAGGTAGCCATGCGCACTGCATTGCTGATCGTGGACATCCAGAACGACTTCTGCGAGGGCGGCAGCCTGGCCGTCGAAGGCGGGGCGGCGGTCGCCGCGCAGGTCTCCGAGTACCTCGAGGACCACCACGGCGACTACGTTGCCGTGGCCGCGACCCAGGACTGGCATGTTGACCCCGGGGAGCACTTCAGCGACACCCCCGACTTCGCCACGAGCTGGCCCGTGCACTGCGTCGCGGAGACCACCGGCGCTGACACGCACCCCGATCTCGACACCGAGTACGTCACGGAGTACTTCCGTAAGGGCGCATACGACGCCGCCTACTCCGGTTTCGAGGGCCTGTCCGCCCCGGACGTGGACGTCCCCATGGGGGAATCGGAGGAGGACTCCGACGAAGAACGCGTGAGCCTGGACGACTGGCTGCAGGAACGCGGCGTCGAGGCCGTGGACGTCGTCGGTCTCGCGCTGGACCACTGCGTGCTGGCCACCGCCAAGGACGCCGTGGAGGCCGGCTACGAGACCCGGGTGCTGCTGCCGCTCACCGCGCCCGTGGCAGCCGAGTCCGGTGAGCGGGCGGTCGAGGAACTCGAGGCCGCGGGCGCGGAGGTCGTGACCGACCTGGACTGAACGCCCGCCGCGCCGCCGTGCGGGCCGCGACGCTGCGTCGCTTGGCCGCGTCGCCGCGTCGGCCACTACGCGGCGTCGGCTACTTCCGGCCGATGAACCAGCGCTGCAACAGGGCGATCCGTGCGGTCAGCTGGTCCTCGGAGGCCTGGGCCACGGCCGGGCCTCCGCACTTGGTGCGCAATTCGTTGTGGATCACCCCGTGCGGTGTTCCGGTGCGCGCGGACCACGCGGAGACGTTCTTGGACAGCTGCGAGCGCAGGTCCTTCAGGCGGCGGTGATCCGGCACCGCGGGGGTCTGGGGTGCGTCATGGCCGCTCCGACCGTTGCGCTGGGCCGAGCGCGATTGCCGCTCCCGCAGCAGGGCCGAGACCTGGTCCGCGTCGAGCAACCCGGGGATCCCCAGGTATTCGGCTTCCTCCTCGGAACCAACCGCCGCGCCACCGCCGAAGGCGCCGCCATCGAAGAGCACACCGTGGAAGGACGCGTCCGAGTCCAGGGCCTGGAAGTTGCCCTGGGCCAGGGACGACGACGCCTTGTCCTCGCGGTTGGCCTCATCCAGCAGGTCGTCGTCCCAGCCCGTTTCCATGGGCTGGTCGAAGTCCACGACCCCCGGCATGTTCTTGGGCTTGTCCAACGCGTGGTCCCGCTCCTCCTCCATGGAGTTGGCGAGCGCCATGAGCGTGGGCACCGAGGGCAGGAACACGGACGCGGTCTCCCCGCGCTTGCGGGCGCGCACGAAGCGACCCACCGCCTGGGCGAAGAACAGCGGCGTGGAGGTGGACGTGGCGTACACGCCCACGGCCAACCGGGGCACGTCCACGCCCTCGGAGACCATGCGCACCGCGATCATCCAGCGCTTGTCGGATTCGGAGAACTCGTCGATCTTGTTGGACGCGGTCTTGTCGTCCGAGAGCACCACGGTGGGCCGCTCCCCCGTGATGGCGTGCAACTGTTCGGCGTAGGCCTTGGCGTCCTGGTGGTCCGTGGCGATCACGAGCGCCCCGGCGTCCGGGACGGTGCGCCGCACCTGCGTGAGCCGCTGATCGGCGGCGCGCAGCACGGACGGGATCCACTGCCCGTGCGGGTCCAGGGCGGTACGCCACGCATGGGACGTGATGTCCTTGGTGAACCCCTCCCCGAGCTGGGCGGCCATCTCCTCACCGGCCGAGGTCCGCCAGCGCATCTGACCCGAGTAGGCCATGAAGATCACGGGACGCACCACGTGATCGTGCAGGGCGTCCGCGTACCCGTACGTGTAATCGGCCGTGGACCGGCGGATCCCGTCCCCGTCCTCCTCGTAGCTCACGAACGGGATGGGCGAGGTGTCCGAGCGGAACGGTGTACCCGTAAGGGCGAGCCGGCGGGTCGCGGGTTCGAAGGCCTCGCGCAGCCCGTCGCCCCAGGACAGGGAGTCACCGGCGTGGTGGATCTCGTCCATGATCACGAGCGTGCGCCCGGCCTCGGTGCGCGCGCGATGCAGCAGCGGCTTGTTGGCCACCTGTGCGTAGGTCACGGCCGCGCCCATGTAGCCGCGGCCGTGCTGGCCGTCCGCGTTCTTGAAGTTGGGGTCGATCGCGAGTCCCACGCGCGCCGCGGCGTCGGCCCACTGGCGCTTGAGGTGTTCCGTGGGGGTCACCACGGTCACGCGCTGAACGGTCCCCGCGTCATGCAGCTTCTTGGCCACGGTCAACGCGAAGGTCGTCTTACCCGCACCAGGGGTCGCCACGGCCATGAAATCACGCGGTTGGGCTTGTTCGTAGCGGTGGATCGCCTCCGCCTGCCACGCGCGCAACTTGGGCGCGGTCCCCCACGCCGCCCGGTCCGGATAGGCCGGCGGGAGATCCGCCGCGGCTCCGAAAAGGGACATTTGATCGCTGTCAGACACGTGGTGCTCGTCCTCTCCGCGCGCTCGTTGGCGCGCATCCACTCCGGTCCCGTCACACGGATCGGGGGTCTCGCTCGCGCGGACGACGACGCTCGGATCGCCGTCGTACGAGGCACGGACGACGACGCCCGCGCGACCCTGCACGGCAAAGGCGCCCGCTGAGCGCGGGCGCCGCCGGTGGTCCCGCCCGGCGCGGGACCTCACGAGAAGGGAAGGGTGGTCAGTTCTCGGGCTCGTCCTTGCCGGGACGCAGGCCCTGGTAGATCTCCTTGCACTCCGGGCACACGGGGAACTTCTGGGGATCCCGACCCGGGGTCCACACCTTGCCGCACAGGGCGATCACGGGTTCGCCGGACAGTGCCGACTCCATGATCTTCTCCTTCCGGACGTAGTGCGCGAACCGCTCGTGATCACCGGGTTCCTGCAGCTGCCGGGTGTCCTCGCGCTCGATCGTGGAGGTGCCACCCACGGTCTCGGGCTTCGTGCCGAACAGACCGTTGCTGATCACCCGGGAGGAGCGCACGGAAGGATCCGTGAATTCCTGGGCTTCGGTGATTTCCATGTCCCCCACTCTACCCCGCGCACCGGGCCCGGCTCACCGGTAGGCGGCCACCTCCTGGAGCAGTTCGGGCCCGCGCGCGTCCAGCCACTTACCGCCCGAACGCACGCCGATCCACAACACCACAAAGCCTTCCACGAGGCCCACCGCGAGCGCGAGCCAGCACCACACGGCGGCTCCCGTGACGAGGTACACGATCAGCAGGATCCCGGCCGGGAGCGCGAGCAGGGCCATCAGACCCATGATCACGAACTGCACCACCATGTTGAGGATCGTGAACCCCTGGGGTGTCTTCATGGGGGACGCGCCCGGGGGCGGCGTGGGATACGTGTACCGGGCCGAGACGATCGAGACCACGCCGGCGCCACCGAGCAGGATCCCCACGCACACGCCCACCACGGCGGGCAGGGCGTCCCAGCGCTGCACGCCCACGAGCCAGAGCACGATGGAGAGCAGCACCAGCGGCACGGCCACGATCAGCAGGGCCACCACGCGCCCCAGCCGATCCGCACGCCCGGAGACCGGTGCCAGCACGTGAAGGCTGAACGCGGTGTTGTCGTAGGAGACGTCCGCGGAGATCGCGTACGCCATGAGCAGCGACACGAACAGGGGCAGCGCCCACAGACTGAACCCCGACTCACCCGCGATGAACCAGAAGACCGCCCCGATCGCGGGGATCATGAGCAGCGACGCCGAGTAGCGCGGGTCCTTGAGCCAGTACGTGAGACACCGTGCGGCCACCGCACCCCATTGGTTCGCCGGGAACCGGTCGAACAGACCGACGCCCTCCTGCGGGCGGGACGTCCCCCGGGCGCCTCCGCCGGCGGCGTCGCCGAGGGCGCGGCGCAGACCCGCACACGTAACGACCACGAGCAGGAGCAGCGTGACCAGGGAGATCGCCACCCGGGCGAGGGCCGCGAGCCAGTGACCCGACGCGACGTCGCCGGGGACCGCCCAGGTAGCACCGAGGGGGGTCCACGCGAGAACTCCCGCCCATGTGGGCAGCAGCTGCCACACCTGGCCCAGGCCGGTCGCAAACAAGGAGATGAGGGGCCCCAGCAGCACAACGAGAACCAGCACGACCATGGAGATGATCTCGTTCGCGCGCCGCCCCTTCGCGAAGTTCGCGCCCAGGGCCGTAACGCAGCGCGAACCGACGAACGCGAGCAGGGCGCCGATGATCGCGCACGGAATTGCCGCAATGAGCGCCACCGTGGAACCGCGCCACGAGAACAGCCAGCCGAGCAGGGCGATCACGGTCAGCACCCCCGGGATCCCGACGACCGCGCCCGCCACCTGGCCGGCCACCAGACCCGTGGTGCTCAGGGGGAACAGGGCGAGCCGGGAAGGGTCCAGCGTGGAGTCGGCCTTGGACGAGACCAGCGGTACGAGCCACCAGCCCACGAGCAGCAGGGAACCCAGCAGGACCGACGCGACCACCACGGTCTCGAGGGCTTCACCCCCGAGCGCGATCAACGCGGTCAGCGCCATCCCCAGGAGGAACAGTGCGTAGAGGCCACCCAGAATCGTGCCCACCAGGATCCACGTGCTGCGGGTCAGGGTGTTGATGAGCACGCGCCATTTCAGCCCGGCCAGCCGCCGGGCCTCCTCGAACGCCCCGATGCTGCGCGTGACGGGTTCACCCCCGCCGTGCGAGGGGCGCACGGAGGCGGGAACGGCGGCGTCGGGCGCGACGTCCTGTGCGGGGCCTCCTGCGAATGCGGTGTCGAGGTGGTCGGGAGCCGCGGCGTCGCGCGGGTCGTTCACTCGGGACGCAGCCACTGCAACCCCTCCCCCGCTTCGGTGCGTCCGCCCACCAAGGACACGAACCGGTCCTCGAGGGACATGCCGGCACACACCTCGTCCATGGTCCCCTGCGCGAGGACACGGCCTTGGTCCATCACGGCCACGTGATCGCACATGCGCTGCACAAGGTCCATCACGTGGCTCGAGACCACCACGGTGCCGCCCGAATTCGTGTACTGGTGCAGCAGCGATCGGATGTTCGCGGCGGAGACCGGGTCCACCGACTCGAACGGCTCGTCCAGCACGAGCAGGCTCGGTGCATGGATCATGGCCGCGGCCAGGGCGATCTTCTTCGTCATACCCGCGGAGTAGTCCTGCACCTGGCGCCCCGCTGCGTCCTGCAGGTCCATGGCCACGATGAGGTCCTCGGTCCGTTGCGCGACGAGCTCGCGGTCCATCCCGCGCAGCAGACCCGAGTAGGTCACGAGCTGGCGTCCCGTGAGCCGGTCGAACAGGTGGGCGCCGTCGGGCAGCACACCCATGCGTCGCTTGGCGGTCACGGGATCACGCCACACGTCCACGAGCTCGTCGCGGCTTCCCCCGCCCACGAGCACCGAGCCCGCGGAAGGGCGCAGCAATCCCGTGGCCATGGACAGCGTGGTCGTCTTGCCAGCGCCGTTACGCCCTACGAGGCCGTAGAAGGAGCCCCGCGGCACCGTGAGGTTCACATGATCCGCGGCGGGTCGGCCGGACTGGCCGTAGAACTTGGTGAGGTCCCGCACGGCGAGCGCGGGCGTCCCCGTGCCGGAGTGCAGCGCGGGGTCTCGGGGCGCGTACTGCGTGGTGGCATGGGGCGCCGCATACCGCTGGGCGGCCTCAGGGAGTGCCGCATGCTCAGAGGGCGCCGCGTGCCGGGGTGCTCCCTGCTGCTCGGTCGAGGGGTCGTTCGCCACGGGTCCCCCGGCACCGGGGGCGGGCTCGCGGCGCGGGGTCGTGGGTCCGTTCACTGGGCTACTCATGTCACCAATGTACTGAGTGACCCGCGTGGCATGGCGGATTCACCGGACCTCGTCACTGTCGACCCGAGGATCCCGCCAACCCTTCACCGGGGCCGCTGAACGACGCCCGTCCGGGGCCGCGCGTCGCCGCAAGGCCCACCGCCCGTACCGGTCGACTTCAGCCGCAGCCCGGACATCAGCGGCAGCCTAAAAGAGCGCCCGCATCAACTGGGCGCGCGCGGCCACCACGCGGGTATCCTCCGCGCCGACGACGTCGAAGAGGTCCACGAGGCGCGCCCGCGCGGCATCCTTGTCGTCCCCGGCCGTGGTGCGCACGAGGTTGAGCAGGCGCCGGAACGCGTCCTCCACGTGCCCACCGGAGAGGTCCAGGTCCGCGACGTCCAGAGCGGCCTGCACGTTCGTGGGATCAGCGGCCGCGGCTTCCCGCACGGCGGCCGCGTCCATCGCGCTCACGCGCTGCAAGAGGTGCACCTGGGCGAGTGCGAGCTTGGCGTCGTGGTCACCCGGGTTCTCCGCGAGCGCCTTGTTGTAACTAGCCTCCGCGCCGGCCAGGTCCCCGGCCTCGAGTTTGTCCAGGGCCTCCTGGTGCAGCGGGGGCAGGGGTTTGGGCTCGTTCGCCGCGACCGGTTCGGCCGTCCCCGTGACGCCGTTTTGCTGCGCGAGGCTTACGAGCTCGGTCAGCAGCTCACGCAACTGCTGTTCCGAGACCGTGGAGTTCACGAGCGGCACCACGCGCCCACCGAGCAATGCGAGCACGGTGGGAACGGTCTGCGCCTGGAACGCCTGCGCGATCTGCGGTTCCGCGGCGGCGTCCACGGTCCCCAGCATGAGCCGACCCCGGAACTCGTCCACGACCCGCCCGACCACGTCCACGAACGTCTCCGACTCCGGGCTCTGGGGCGCGTGCAGCACCACGACCACAGGGTACGTCGCGGAAGCCTCGGCGTAGCGCTGGAAGTTCGCGGTGGTCAGCTCCACGCGGTAGCTACCGGCGCCCGCGGACGCCGCCGCGGCGTCGTCGTTCGGGGCACCCGTCCGGGCACCGCCCGACGCGCCGAGATCCACGGCACCGCGCACGGACGCAGGAACCGCTTGCTCGTCCCGTGGGGGCTGCTGGTCCGGGGTGGAACGGGGGAATTCGCTCATGGGAACCTCCTTCGACGGCGAGTCCGCGACATGCGACGCGGACTCGATCGTGCGCCCTGTTCCCGGGCGCACGGACGGGTGTCTTTTGCTCCCATTATGTGCACCGGGAACGCTGGAAGTCCCGGCGGCCCGGCGTTGTACGCTTCCGGCGTGAGCACATCCCCAGGAGCGCAGGGTCGGCCCCCCGCGCGTTTCCGTCCGACCCGCCACCGCTTCGAGGTGCCGCCCGAACCCGCTGCGGGTGGAGAGCCCGTGCGGCGTGCGCCGTGGGACCACCCCGTGAACACGCGGACGCATCCCATCCAGACGGGCTTCCTGCTCACCGTGGGCGTGGGGATCGCGCTGCTGGGCTACTACGTGCTGACCAACGTGGGCGGACTCGTGGGGTGGATCGTCACGGCCGCGTTCATCTGTCTGGGGATGGATCCCCTGGTCCGCCGGCTCGAGACCAAGGGGTTGCCCCGCGCGGTGGCCGCCGGGGTGGTGATCCTGGCCCTGGCCCTGGTGATCACCGCGTTCATCATGGTCGTGGTCCCCCGCATGATCGAGCAGGCCCAGCAACTCGTGGCCCGCGCCCCCGAGCTCGTGACCGAGTTCATGAACTCCGAGTTGTTCCAGGGCCTGGACGACCGCTTCGACATCGCCGCGTCCGTGCAACACACCACCGGGGCCTTCCAGGATCGCCTCGCCACGGACGAGAACCTGCTGGGCGGGATGTTCGGTTCGGTCGTGAGCGTGAGCGGCGTGGTGATCAATGCAGTGACCGGGACGCTCATCGTCATGGCGCTGAGCCTGTACTTCCTCTTCTCGCTGCCCACGATCAAGGCCTGGTGCTATCGCCTGGCCCCCGCGAGCAAGCGCGCCCGGGTCAAGCACCTGGGCGACCAGATGACCAAGGGCGTGGGCAACTACGTCATGGGTCAGGCGTGCGTGGCACTGCTCAACGCGCTCGTCGCGTTCATCCTCATGAACGTCACGGGGGTCCCCTACGCCACACTGCTGGTCCTGTTCGTCGCGCTGCTCGCGTTCATCCCCCTGGTGGGTGGCGTGCTCGCCGGCATCCTCGTGACGCTCATGGCCACGCTCGGCGGGTGGGACACCGCGATCCCGTTTGCCTTGTGCTACTTCGCGTACCTCCAGCTCGAGGCCTACGTGGTCTCGCCCAGGATCATGGCCCGCGCGGTGGCCGTTCCCGGCGCGGTCGCGGTGATCGCGGTGGCCGCCGGCGGTGCGCTGTGGGGCATCCTCGGTGCACTCATCGCCATCCCCACCGCGGCCGCGGGACTGCTGCTGGTGCGCGAGGTCTTCGTCCCGCGCCAGGACGCGCGCTGACGGCGGCGACGCCGCTGTACCCCGCCGCGCCGCGTTGTCGCCCGTGCAGGTGGGGGCGCGTCGTCGTCCGAGCAGGCAGGTGCGGGCCGTCGTCCGCGGCGGCAGCTCCGTGCCGTTGCCGCCCATGCCGACGCGCGGCGTCGTCGCCGGTGCACAAGAGCGCGTGAGCCGGGGGCAGCCGGACCGCTAGGCTGTCCTGGTGCGTTTAGTGATTGCAGACTGCTCGGTCCGGTACGAAGGGCGCTTGAACGCGCACCTGCCCCTGGCTCGTCGGCTCATTATGCTCAAGGCGGACGGCTCGGTGCTGATCCACTCCGACGGCGGATCCTACAAACCGCTGAACTGGATGAGCCCGCCCGCCACGATGCACGTGCGCGAACCCTCCGACGAGCTTGCCGCGGACGGTGTGAGCGAGGTGTGGGAGGTCCAGGCGGGCAAGTCCGACGACCGGCTGATCATCCACATCATGACCGTCCACTCCCAGCTCACCCACGACCTCGGCACGGACCCCGGATTGGTCAAGGACGGCGTGGAGGCCGATCTGCAGCGGTTGCTCGCCGAGCAGATCACCCTGCTCGGGGACGGGTTCTCCCTGGTGCGTCGCGAGTACCCCACGAGCATCGGCCCCGTGGACATCCTCGCGCGGGACGCCGGCGGGGCCACGGTGGCCGTGGAGCTCAAGCGCCGCGGTGACATCGACGGCGTGGAGCAGCTGACCCGCTACCTCGAACTGCTCAACCGCGATCCCCTGTTGAGCCCCGTGCGAGGTGTCTACGCGGCCCAGCAGATCAAACCGCAGGCCCGTGTCCTCGCGCACGACCGCGGCATCGAGTGCCTGACCCTGGACTACGACGAGATGCGCGGCAACGTGGACACCCAGTCCCGCCTCTTCTGATCAGCCCCCTATGTCGGAACCCGTCTACGGATCGCGTGGGAGGAAACCGGTCATATTCTCGGACCTCGTAGTAAATCACCTGATGCCGATTGACCCTGGGGCGGCAGTGTGTGATGCTTGAGGTGTTCTCGCATCATGTTTGACATGCTCGCAGGAATGGTAGCGAGCGTGAAGTTCTGACTGGCGCTGTGGCACAACATCTTGTGAGCCGCATCCACAGCCTTCTCGCGGTACCGGTTCAGGTGCACAATCGTGTGCACGCACTACATACTCCAGAAGGAGATGCCCCATTATGGCTCAGGGCACCGTTAAGTGGTTCAACGCAGAGAAGGGCTTCGGCTTCATCACGCCGGACGACGCTGATGGCGACGTCTTCGTGCACTACAGCGAAATCCAGTCGGGCGGCTTCCGCACCCTCGAAGAGAACCAGCGCGTCGAGTTCGAGATCGGTCAGGGCCAGAAGGGCCCGCAGGCCACCGGCGTGAACGTCATCTGACATTCCCCGGACGAAACCCCCGTCGCCTTTCGAGGTGGCGGGGGTTTTCTCGTGCCCGCTGTGACGCGAGCGAGTCGCGGGGCCGGGTGAGCTGAGGGGCAGATGCCGGAACGCACGGGACGTTCGTACGCCGCGGCAATCCCACTCCACAGAATGTCAAGTGGAGCAGAAGCAGCTCAGCGCGCCAAAATCTGCTTTTGCTGAGTAGGAGCAGGGGTGGGGGTGGGCGCGGTGGGTTATCCGAGGAGCGCCGCGGGGGCGGTCAGTTCCAACTGCGCGCCATGCGGCGCTGCACCTTGGCTCCCGCTCCGGCCAGATGGTCCACGAAGTGCTCGTAGCCGCGGTCGATGTGCCCCACCCCGGAGACCTCGGTGACCCCGTGGGCCGCCATCCCCGCGATCACGAGAGCCGCGCCGGCCCGGATGTCCATGGCTTCCACGGGAGCACCCGACAGCTTGTTCGACGGGACGCCGTCCACCCGGGCGTGATGCCCGTCCAGGCGCACACGCGCACCGAGCCGCTCAAGCTCCGCGGTGAATCCCCACCGGGCCTCGAACACGTTCTCCGTGATGATCCCACTACCCTCGGCCACCGCGTTGAGCGCCACCACGAACGGTTGCAGATCCGTGGGGAACCCCGGATAGGGCAGGGTCGAGACGTTGATGGCCTTGGGCCGCTCGGGACCGCGCACCACGAACCGCCCATCGGCGGTGTTGATCTCGCAACCCGCGCAGCGCAGCTTGGCCAGCACCACGTCCAGGTGTTCCGGTTCCGCGCCCACGATCTCCACGCGACCGCCCGTGACCGCGGCGGCAAAGGCCCACGTCCCGGCCACGATACGGTCCGGGACCGTGCGGTGTGTGACCGGGTGCAGCCGCGGGACCCCCTCGACCATGATCGTGGTGGAACCGAGCCCCTCGATCCGTGCACCCATGGCCTGCAGCATCCGGCCGATGTCCACGATCTCCGGTTCGCGGGCCACGTTGTCCAGCACCGTGACGCCCCGGGCGGTCGTGGCCGCGGTCATCAGGTTCTCGGTGGCCCCCACGGAGGGGTAGTCCAGTCGATAGGCCGCACCCGTCAGACCGTCCGGTGCACTAGCTCGCAGGAACCCGCGTTCGATGGTCAACCGGGCCCCCATGGCCTCGAGTCCCGCGCGATGCATATCCAGGCCCCGGGTTCCGATCGCGTCCCCGCCCGGCAGGGCGACCTCGGCCTGGAGACAGCGCGCCATGAGCGGGCCCAGCACGGAGATGGACGCCCGCATGGCCCGCACGAGGTCGTAGTCGGCCTGGTGACCGAGCTCCTCCGGGACGTCGATGGTCACGGTGTGCGCCGAGGGCTCGTACGAGACCTCGCACCCGAGCCGGCGCAACAGCTCCGCCATGATCGTGACGTCCTGGATCTCGGGGACGTTGGTGATCGTGGAATGGCCCGTGGCGAGCAGCGCCGCAGCCATGAGCTTGAGCACACTGTTCTTGGCGCCGTACACGGGCAGCTCACCGTTGACCTTCGTGGGCCCGTGTACTTCGATCTTCTCTTCCATGCATTCTCCTCGATCACGAGTACGGGACAGTCCGCCGCGACACCTGGGCCGGCGCACCACGGTACGCGAACGACGTCGACCCCCGCACCCGAAGGCACGAGGGTCGACGTCGACGGGTCACGCGATACCGCTCAGGCGGAACGCGCCTCCGAATCCAGGGAGACCTCGTCCGCAACCACCGTGACACGGTTGTTGTCCACGGAGACGAACCCGGAGTCGATGCTGCCCACGAGACGGTCGCCGTCCACACGGTCGATGGCGAACTCCCCCGGCTTGAGCAGCCCCGCCATGGACTCGTGTCCCGGCATGATGCCGATGTCGCCCTCGGTGGTGCGTACCCGCACGAGGCGCGCGGTACCCGTCCAGATCTTGCGATCCAGGGCGACGATTTCCACGATGAGTTCGGCCATGATTACTTCTCGCCCGTCTCGGCCTTGATCTCGTCCCAGCGCCGCATGACGTCATCCAGGCCGCCGACGTTGTAGAACGCCTGCTCGGGGACGTTGTCCAGCTCGCCGTCGCAAATCTTGCCGAAGGCCTCGACGGTCTCCTCGAGGGGAACCGTGGAGCCCTCCACGCCGGTGAACTGCTTGGCGGTGTAGGTGTTCTGGGACAGGAACTGCTCGATGCGGCGGGCGCGGGAGACCACGACCTTCTGCTCCTCGGAGAGTTCTTCGACACCGAGGATCGCGATGATGTCCTGCAGTTCTTTGTTCTCCTGCAGGATCCCCTTGACACGGGTGGCCACGTCGTAGTGGGTCTGGCCCACGTACTGCGGGTCCAGGATGCGGGAGGTCGAGGACAGCGGGTCGATCGCGGGGTACAGACCACGCGAGGCGATCTCACGCGAGAGCTCGGTGGTCGCGTCCAGGTGCGCGAACGTGGTCGCGGGAGCCGGGTCGGTGTAGTCGTCAGCGGGCACGTAGATGGCCTGCATGGACGTGATGGAGTGACCACGGGTCGAGGTGATGCGCTCCTGGAGCACACCCATCTCGTCCGCGAGGGTGGGCTGGTAGCCCACGGCGGAGGGGATGCGGCCCAGCAGCGTAGAGACCTCGGAACCGGCCTGCGTGAACCGGAAGATGTTGTCGATGAACAACAGCACGTCCTGGTTCTGCACGTCGCGGAAGTACTCCGCCATGGTCAGACCGGTCAGGGCCACGCGCAGACGCGTTCCGGGCGGCTCGTCCATCTGGCCGAACACGAGGGCGGTGTCCTTGAGAACGCCCGCCTCCTCCATCTCGACCCACAGGTCGTTGCCCTCACGGGTACGCTCACCAACGCCGGCGAACACGGAGGTACCGCCGAAGTTGCGGGCCACACGCGTGATCATCTCCTGGATCAGCACGGTCTTGCCCACCCCCGCACCGCCGAAGAGGCCGATCTTACCGCCCTTGATGTAGGGGGTCAGCAGGTCGATGGACTTGATGCCCGTTTCCATCATCTCGGTGCTGCCCTCGAGCTCCGCGAAGGACGGGGCCTTGCGGTGGATGGGCCAGCGCTCCTTGATGTCCAGCTCGGAGGTGGGCAGGTCCAGCGCGTCACCGAGTACGTTGAAGATGTGGCCCTTGACCACGTCACCCACGGGCACGGAGATGGGGGCGCCCGTGTCCTGCACGGGGGTCCCGCGCACCAGACCGTCGGTCTGCTGCAGGGAGATCGCGCGCACCACGTTGGTGCCCAGGTGCTGTGCCGTCTCGAAGGTGATCCGGCGGGGCTGACCGTTGAACTCGTAGTCCGCGGTCAGCGCGTTGTAGAGGTCGGGGACCTGGTTCTCGGGGAACTCGACGTCGACCACGGGCCCGATCACCCGGGCGATGCGGCCGGTGGCACCTTCCGAGACCGGCTGGGTGGCCTGGTCGTTGATTGTGGCAGTCATTTCTCTCACTTCGTTTCGGCTGGCAAGGGCGGGCAGCGCGGGCTACAGTGCCTCGGCGCCACTGACGATTTCGGTCAACTCGGTGGTGATCTCGGCCTGGCGGGCGTTGTTCATCAAGCGCGTGTACTTCTTGATGAGCTCGGTCGCGTTGTCCCCGGCGGCCTTCATGGCGCGCTGGCGGGATGCGAGCTCGCTCGACGCCGCGTGGCACAGGGCGGAGTAGATCCGCGCCTTCACGTACCGGGGCAGGATCTGGTTGAAGAGCTCCTCCGCGTTCGGCTCGAACTCGAAGTTGTTCTGCGTCTCCTCGAGGGCCTCGTAACGCTCGGAGATCTCGTCCCCGAGGTCGTTCGCGTCCACGACCTCCAGGGGCAGCAGGCGCAACACCCGCGGCTCCTGGTTCACCATGGAGTTGAACTGCGTGTACACGAGCAGCACCTCGTCCACGCCACCGTCCTCGTACGGGGCGTTGATGTCGCGCATCAATTGGTCCGTGAGTTCCTCGGCGCGCTCGGTCGTGGCGTTGTCCGTGTTGCCCGTCCAGAATTCGTCGTAGTCACGGTGCCGGAAGTCGAAGTACGCCTTGGCCTTGCGGCCCACGAGGTACACGCGTGCTTCCTTGCCCTGCGAACGCAACAGCTCGAGCAACTCCTCCGTGCGCTTGAGCACGTTGGAGGAGTAGGAACCCGCGAGCCCGCGGTCCGACGTGAACACCAGGACGGCCGAACGCCGCACATCGTCGGGGACGGTGGTCAGGGGGTGGGAGATGTTGTGCTGCGTGGCGATCTGGGAGACCGCGCGGGTCAGCGCATTGGCGTACGGGTACGCGGCTTCGAGACTCTGACGGGACTTGTTGATGCGCGAGGTCGCGATCATCTCCATCGCCTTGAAGATCTTCTTCATCGACGACGTGGACGCGATCTTCTGTCGGTAGACCCGAATCTGCGCTCCCATGAAATTTCCT
The DNA here is from genome assembly GCF_040981025.1 of Kocuria sp. CPCC 205261. Taxonomy (NCBI): domain Bacteria; kingdom Bacillati; phylum Actinomycetota; class Actinomycetes; order Micrococcales; family Micrococcaceae; genus Kocuria; species Kocuria sp. CPCC 205261. The sequence goes on from NZ_JAVKPU010000005.1 coordinate 111,333, forward strand.
TTCGGCACCGCCGTGGTGCGCCGGATCCCGGCGCACCACGAGAACGGTTACTTCTTGACGATCGTTTCCTGGTTCACAGCGGTCGCGCCCAGGGACTCGTGCTCCTCGACCCCGGCCTCGATCCCGTGCTTGGAACCGTGGAAGTCCCGCTTGACCTCGGCCACGGCCGTCTTGAGCGCCTCGACCGCGTCGTCCTCGAGCTTGCCCGTGGAGTTGATCGAGTCCATCACGTTGGTCGTGCGCCGTACCTGGTCCAGCAGCGCGCGCTCGAAGTCCGCGACGTTGGCGACGTCGACGTCGTCGAGCTGGCCCGTGGTACCGGCCCAGATGGACACGACCTGGTCCGCGACGGGGTACGGCGTGTACTGGGGCTGCTTGAGCAGCTCCATGAGCCGCTCACCGCGGGTCAGCTGCTGACGGGACGCGGCGTCCAGGTCCGAGGCGAACATGGCGAACGCCTGCATGGAACGATAGGACGCGAGGTCCAGCTTCAGCGTGCCGGAGACCTTCTTCATGGCCTTGACCTGCGCGGCACCGCCCACGCGGGACACCGAGATGCCCACGTCCACAGCGGGACGCTGGTTGGCGTTGAACAGGTCCGACTGCAGGAAGATCTGGCCGTCGGTGATGGAGATGACGTTGGTCGGGATGAACGCCGAGACGTCGTTCGCCTTGGTCTCGATGATCGGCAGACCGGTCATGGAGCCCGCGCCCAGCTCGTCGGAGAGCTTGGCGCAACGCTCGAGCAGACGGGAGTGCAGGTAGAAGACATCACCCGGGTACGCTTCACGTCCCGGCGGGCGGCGCAGCAGCAGCGACACCGCACGGTAGGCCTCGGCCTGCTTGGAGAGGTCGTCGAAGACGATGAGCACGTGCTTGCCGCCGTACATCCAGTGCTGACCGATCGCGGAACCCGAGTAGGGGGCCAGGTACTTCAGACCGGCGGACTCGGACGCGGGAGCGGCCACGATCGTGGTGTACTCCAGGGCGCCGTTGTCCTCGAGGGTCTGGCGCACCGCGGCGATCGTGGAGGCCTTCTGACCGATGGCCACGTAGATGCAGCGCACCTGCTTGTCCACGTCACCGGACTCCCAGTTGGAGCGCTGGTTCAGGATGGCGTCCACGGCGATTGCGGTCTTACCGGTCTGACGGTCACCGATGATCAGCTGACGCTGGCCACGCCCGATCGGGATCATGGCGTCGATGGCCTTCATGCCGGTCTGCAGCGGCTCATGCACCGACTTACGCATGGTCACGCCCGGAGCCTGCAGCTCCAGTTCGCGGCGACCCTCGGTGGCGATGGGTCCGAGATCGTCCAGGGGCTCGCCCAGGGGGTCCACGACGCGGCCGAGGTAGCCCTCGCCCACGGGCACCGACAACACCTCGCCGGTGCGGTGCACCTCCTGGCCTTCCTCGATGCCCTGGAAGTCACCGAGCACCACGACGCCGATGTCGCGGGTGTCGAGGTTCAGGGCCAGGCCCAGCACCCCGTTCTCGAACTTGAGCAACTCGTTCGCCATGACGGAGGGCAGGCCCTCCACATGCGCGATACCGTCCGCGGCGGACGACACGCGTCCGACTTCTACTCGTTCCACATTGCCGGGATCGTAGGACGCCGCGAACTCATTCAGCGCACTACGGACCTCATCGGCATTGATGGTCACATCGGCCATCTACTGTCCCTGCTCTCTACGTCTTGTGATCATCGCTCGAGCCATGACCACGGTTGTACTTGTCGCGATGCGTTGCCCCATCGCCGTGCGGCCGCCTCAGCGGTCGGGGGGCAACGTGACGAGATGCCGGCATCGACCGACTCCCCGCGATCCCCGCTGCGCGCGGGGATCAGGCTGCGATCCGCTGCTGCAACTGTTCCAGCCGGTGGGTCACCGATCCGTCGATGACCTCCTCGCCCACCTGCACCCGCAGGCCACCCACCAACGACGGGTCCACCTCCGTGGTGAGCTTCAGGTCCCGTCCGTACAGCCGGTTCAGACCCTGGCGCAGTTTCTCCGTCTGGTCCTCCCGGAGGGGACGAGCCGTGGTGATCCGCGCGATCCAGCGCTGCTGACGGTCCGCGACCAACTCGGCAAAGTGCCCGAGCAGGCGACCGGGTAGTGCGCCCCGGGGTTCGCTCGCCGCGCGTTCGATCAGCAAGGACACCTCCTCCGAGCTCGCCGTCATGAGACGACGGGCCAGGGTGACCTTGGCCTGCGCGCTCGCGCGCGAGTCCGAGAACGCGTTCTGCACCTCGGTGGAGTGATCCAGTACGGACTTGAACCGGATCAGTTCGTCCACGAGGGTCTCGAGCGCGTTCACGCCGCCGCGGTTCTCGGCGGACGCGGCCGCGAACAACACGGCCGTGCGTTCGATCCCGTCACCCAGCTGGCGCTCGGTGGCGCTGCGCTGGGATGCGAGTTCGGCGACGACGTCCACGGCCACCTCGTGCGCGCGGCCGTCGAGCAGCGTGTGCACGAACCGGGCGCGGTCCTCTGCGGGCCGGGAGGGATCCGTGAGAGCGCGGCGCAGTGCGCCGTTCTCGTCCACGATGTCCAGGATCTCGAACAACTGGTGTGCGATCTCGGGACTCGCGGCAGATGCCCAGCGGTCAACGTCCACGGAGAGCGGACGATAGGGTTCGTTCGATGCTTCTGCCATTACCGTGCAGCTCCCGTGCGACCTTGCTCGGCCTCGAGATCAGCCAGGAAACGATCGACCACGCGGTTGGCGCGATCGTCGTCGTTCAAGGACTCCCCGACGATCTTGGACGCGAGCTGTGTTGCCAAAGTGCCGACCTCGTCACGCAGTGAGACCACAGCGGCCGCACGCTCGGCCTCGATGGCCTTGTGGGCGTTCTCGGTGATCCGCGCGGATTCGAGGTTGGCGCGATCCTTGAAGTCCGCCAGGATCTTCTCGCCCTCGGAGCGAGCTTCCTCACGAATCTTCTGGGCCTCGAGCCGGGCACTTTCGAGCTGCTGGTTGTACTCGTCGCGAGCGGCCTTCGCCTCGGCCTGAGCAGCCTTGGCCTTGGCCAGTCCACCCTCGATGGCGTCGGCGCGGTCCCTGAAGACCTTCTCGAACGCCGGGACGATGAACTTGTACGCGATGAAGAGCAGAATTGCGAACCCCACAAAGGTAATCAGCATTTCCCAGCCGTTGGGGAACAGAGGGCTCTGCCCCTCTTCAGCTGCCAACACCATTGCGTTCATGAGCGCGATTCCTGTTCTCTAGTTAGGGCGAGTGCGAAAGGGAGAGCCCTTAGAGCAGCGCCAGGACGAAGCCCAGAATGGCGAGCGCCTCGACCACGGCGAAGCCCATGAACAGCATGGGCTGGATCACGCGCTGGGACTCGGGCTGACGGGCCACGGACTGCATGTAAGCCGCGAAGATGAGACCCACACCGATGCCACCGCCGATGGCAGCGAGACCGTAGCCAATAACGCTGAGCGAACCTTCCATTATGGATATTTCCTTTCTGGGTGCCCGCTGGAGCGGGCCGTGGTGCCATTACGGGAAACCGTGAATGGTCGATGGTCACGTGAGCGGCCCGGAGGTCGCGCTCCTTCGTGGGGCTAGTGCCCCTCCTGCAGTGCGCCCTGTACGTACACGGCGAACAGCAGGGTGAAGATGTAGGCCTGAAGGATCTGGATCAGAACCTCCAGGAAGTAGATGAACAGTCCGAGGACCAGACCGAAGATCGAACCGCCGATGCCCAGGGCGCCGCCCACCTCGGTGGCGAGGTACGCCATGAAGGCCGCCGCGACCATGATGGCCATGTGGCCGGCGAACATGGTGGCGAACACACGCAGTGCGTGGGTCACGGGGCGGATGATCATGTTCGAGAGGAACTCGAGCGGGATCAGGATGAGGTACAGGACCTTGGGGACGTTCGGCGGCATGGTCATCTTGGCCATGAAGTGGCCCAGACCGTGGCGCTTGATGCCGACCCCGACCCACACGACGTAGGCGATTGCCGCGAAGACGTACGCGGTGCCGGGGTGCGAGAACGTGGGCAGCTGAAGGACGGGGATGGACCCGAAGAGGTTGTTCACCAGGATAAAGAAGAAGAAGGTGAACAGCAGGGGCACGAACGGGCGGAAGTCCTTCTCGCCGATGATGTCGCGACCCAGGTGGTTACGCACGAGCCCGTAGCCCATCTCACCCAGGTACTGGCCCTTGGTGGGGACCAGCGCTCGCCGCCGCACCACGTACATGAAGAACGCGGCGATCAGAACGACCGACAACAGGATCAGCAACGAGTGCTTACCGAGGGCGAAGGAACCCACTTCGAAGAACGGGGGCAGATGCGCATCTTCCGTGGTCGGGGCCACGAATTCGGCCGGAATCCTCAGGGCGGGGTTCAATACGGGTCCTTTCTGCGGTATCCAGACCGGTCACACTCTGGGCTCGGGGCCCATGCCGGATGACTTCTTCGTCTCCGACGGGGTCTTTTGCGGGGCGGTACTGCGGTTCAAGGCGTCCCTCATATGAAGATAACCGAGGTACACCCCGGCGGCCGCCCCAAAGACAGCTCCCGCGATCACAATCCACCGAGTTCCCAGTAGGTGATCCAGGAACCAGCCTACCAAACTCCAAAACACCGCACCGACCACGATGTACAGCAGGACCGCGATCCCACCACCCAGACCGCCACGCTCCACGAGCTCCCCCGCGGTGTGGAGGGTTTCCTTGCGCGCGTTGTCCCGCATGCGCGTTGACATCCCCCGCAGGTCCCTGGGGCGCCGTTCTCCCGGCTCGTTCGGTGCGGAACTCATGGCGTTCGCCTTTCGTGAGTGGGTCGGTCGTGCCCCGCCCGGCCGCCACTCGAGTCACGGGCGGGAGGGACGGACGGGGCGGCAGCGGCGTCGTCGTGGGCGTGTTCGACGGCCGACGACGCCGCGTGGGGTGCGGGCTCGGGCGCGTCCTGCCGGGTGACACGGCGGGTCAGCACGGTGAAACCGGCCAGGGCGAGTACGAGACACACCAGGACGGTCACGGCGAACACGCGCGGGACGAGCCACGGCGGGGCCCCCAGGAACAGCAGGAACCAGCCCAGCACGAGCACCTTGAGGAGGTACAGCGCGGCGAGCGCGGGAGCCGTGGCCGCTGGTGCCACGCGGTACATCTGAGCCGCCACGAGGGCGGTGGCTGCGGAGCTGACCGCGATGATCCCCGCCCCGAGCAGCACCGAGCGCGGTGCCGAGAGCATGTCCACGACGGCTGAAAGTGTAAGCAGAATCACACCCAGGATCAGGAACATGACGGCCCCGGCCCGCACACCCCGGGCGTAGGAAGGGGGGCGGGAGCGGGCGGCGTCGTGCGCGGCGGATTCCGCCGACGAACGCGGAGCGCGGTCAGGGGTCACGGGCGCAGACTCCGTGCGGTGCTCCGGGCGCGGTCGAGCAGCACCGGGGACACGAGGTACAGCACGATCACGAGCACCACGGCCACACCGGCGAGCACGGAACCCGTGCCCGCGGCCCGCAGACCGTAGAGGGAGATCAGACTGACGCACGCCGTGGCGGTCGTGACCACCGTGGCGGACTGCACGTGGGACAGGCCCACGTCCGTGAGGCGCTGGTAGACGTGCTGCCGGTGCGGTGTGTACCAGACCTCTCCGCGGCGGATCCGCAGCACGAGCGTCACGGCGGTGTCCGCGAGGTAGACCAGCAGCGGAGACAGCAGGTACTCCACGTAGACGCCCGAGAGGAACGCGCCGATCGCGATCGCGGCGATGGCACCGCCCAGGACGTAGGAGCCGACGTCGCCCAGGAAGACCGTACCGCGCCCCAGGTTCCACGGTAGGAAGCCCAGGAACGCACCGGCGAGCGCGAGGCCCGCGCACACCATCCACGGCATCCCGTTTGCCGCACCGGCCCACGCGTAGAACAGCCCCACCACGCCGCCGTGCAGCCCGGAGATCCCGTTGATACCGTCCATGAAGTTGGCGATGTTGACGTAGGCCACGGTCGCGAGCACACCCACGGGCCACCACCACGCGGGGATGCCCAGGGCCACGATCATGGCGGCGGTCCCGAGCGCGCCCACGAGGGCCTGCATGCCCAACCGGACTCCGATGGACACGCCGCGGTAGTCCTCGGCCCAGCCCAGGGCCGCGCTGGCCGCGGTCATGGCGAGCACGGACAGGGCGAGCGAGCGGTCCACGGGGATCAGACCGAACCCCAGGGACAGCCCGTACGTGAGGATCAGGGCGATGGCCACCGCGAGTCCCATCCCGCGCAGTACGGGCCGCGAGTGCGAGGACCGGTCGGACGGGATGTCGATCACGCCCCACCGGCGTAGCAACGGCTTGACCGCGAACGGCAGGAGCACTGAGAGCACGAAGGCAGCGGCGAGTGTCCACGGGGCGAGGGCCAACAACAGGTTCAGCGCCTGGCCGTCCGTGAAAGTGGCGGGGCCAGTGTCGACCGCGGGGGCCGTGGGTACGCCGTGGGCGGGCAGGAACGCGGTGGACACGAGGACGGTGCTCATGCGTGGCGCCTCCAGCCCGTGTGACCCTGGGCGGCGTCGCCGTCCGCACCGTCAGCGTCCGCGTCCTCGGCGCGGGGTCCGGTGGCCGGGGCGCACTCGGCGGCGCGCGGCACGGAGAAGTCCGTGACCTTGGGCTGGGTGCTCACCACGACCTGCGGGATGGACCCCGTGAACATCATCCCGCCGCGCACCTTCCACACGTGACGGTCCAGGTTCGCGGGATCCAGGCGCTCGGCCTTGGCGTGGGAGATCTTGGGGTGGAAGGGCCGCTCGTCGGTCTCACCCGTGCCGATGAGGTCCTCGTGCAGCTTCTCACCGTGGCGCAGCCCGGTGATCTCGATGCTGATGTCCTCGCGTCCGGACATCGACCGCAACCGGCGGGCGATGTCCAGGATCCGCACGGGCTCCCCCATGTCCAGGATGAGCACCTCTCCCCCGTGCGCGATCGCACCGGCCTGGATCACGAGCTGACACGCCTCGGGGATGGTCATGAAGTACCGGGTGGCATCCGGGTGGGTCACGGTGATCGGCCCGCCCTGGCGGATCTGTTCCGCGAACAGCGGTAGCATGGACCCGCGCGAACCGAAGACGTTGCCGAAGCGCACGGACGCGTAGCGCTTGCCCGTGCGGTCCCCCATCCACGCGGTGAGTTTCTCCGCCACGCGCTTGGAGTGACCGAGCGCCGTGGTGGGGTTGGCGGCCTTGTCCGTGGAGATGTTCACGAACACGTCCACGTCCACGGCGGCCGCGGCGCTCAACACGTGCAGCGAGCCCATGACGTTGGTCTTCCACGCCTCGTCCGGGTACTGCTCGAGCAGGGACACGTGCTTCAGCGCCGCAGCGTGAAAGACCACCTGGGGGCGGCGGTCCTGGAACACCCGGGTGAGCGCGTCCGGATCGCGGATGTCACAGAGCACGGTGTCGTTGCCGTCCAGCAGGCCACGCCCGGTGATGGAGATCTGGGTGGCCTGCAATCCGGATTCGTCACGGTCCAGCATGATCAGCTCGGCGGGTTCGAAACCCACGAGTTGGCGGCACAGTTCCGAACCGATCGACCCACCCGCGCCCGTGACGAGCACGCGCTTGCCGGTCACGTACCCCGCAATGGCCTCCACGTGGATGTCCACGGGCCGCCGTCCGATGAGGTCCTCCATGGAGATGTCACGAAGGTCCACGCTCTGGTTTGCGCCGGTGAGCATCTCGGTCAGGGGCGGGACGGTCATCACGCGGGTCCCGGTGCCCTCCACGGCTTCCGAGACGCGTTGCATGGTGCGGGGGTCCACGTCCGCGACGGCCACGATCAGCACGCCGGCGCGCGTGTGCTCCAGGACGGACGCGGCGTCGTGCAGCGTGCCCATGACCGGGACGGAAGAGATGCGCAGGTGCTTCTTGGCGGGGTCGTCGTCGAGCAGGGCCACGGGCAGGAAACCGGAGGCGGGGTCCTGCATCATGCGGTGTACCAGGAACGTGCCCAGCGCGCCCGCACCGAAGATCACCACGTTCTGCGCCTGCTCACCCGGCTTGGCCGTGGATTCCTGGTACATGCGTTTGAGGTAGCGGAACGCGGCCATCAGCAGGCACGCGAACGGGAACGCGATGAACCCCAGCGAGCGCGGGATCCACAGGGCCACACCGAAGACCAGCAGGACGGCCTCGAGCAGTGCCGTGACGATCACGGTCACGACCACGAGCAGCTTGGCCTCCTCGAAACTGCCGAACGAGTACCGGCCCTTGTAGAGGGCGAACGAGAAGCCCACGAGCAGTTGCAGCACGACCGCCACCACGCACGTGATGATCACGCCCCCCACGGAGATGAGCTCCATGTTCATCTCGAACCGGAGGAACGCCGCGACCCACAGCGCCACGATCCACGCGACGGAATCCAAGATCATCTGGATCCACAGCCACGCGACCGGTTTGTCCGCTCGGGGGGTGGGGCTTGCGGGGGTGACCATGCAGTCGTAGTCCTTTCGGGTGCGGGTCAGTGGCGGTGACCCACCATGAGCCGGTACGCCGTTTCCCGTACCCTCAGGGGGACGAATCGGTAGCCGCCGCGCACCATGACGTTCACGGCCCATTGTAGGAACCCCACGTGGCCCAGGGTGCGCAACCGGTGCTGCAACGTCAGTTCGGCTCGCAGCACGCGGTACCCGCCGCGGCGTTCGTAGGAGCCCGCGGAGACGCGATAACCCACGAGCGGTTCCGCCACGTTGCGCACGTCCGCCCCGGCATGGAGCATGCGCGTCCACAACCAGTAGTCCTCGGCCATGGGGACGTCCTCGTAACCACCCACGGCGAGCGCGGCACTGCGGCGCAGCACGACCGTGGGGTGGGAGATGGGGTTGCGGTATCGGCTCACCGCGGCGATCCGCGCGGCCCCCACGGGGGCTGTGCGCAGCGCGACGGGCCGAGTCTCGTCGTCGCCGATCTCGTGCATGGACGCACCCACGAGGTCCGCGCCGTCCTCGATCAGGGGCAGTTGCCTCTCGAACCGGCGGGGGTAGGAGACGTCGTCCGCGTCCGCGCGCGCGACGACGTCGTACGCGCACCGCGGCAACGCAACGGTCAGCGCCTGGGCGAGGCCACCGTTCTCCGGGATCCGCAGCACACGGACGGGGATCGGGGATTCTTTCGCGAGCCGCTCGAGCTCCGCCGTGACCGACGCCGGCACCGGACCGTCCTGGACGAGCAGCACCTCCGCGGGCGGGCGGGTCTGCTCCACCGAATTAGACTCCACCGCACGCCGGATCCGCTCGGCGGTGTCCGCGGCGTACACGGGGATCAGCACCGAGAACCGAGCCGGCAGTTGCGCGGGGGTCAGCGGGTCAGCGAGGGCCACCGAAACCACGTCCGCGCATGCCGTTGCCGTAGAGCCGCGCCCACCGCACCAGTCCGGGCAGATCACGGTGGCGCGCGTAGTGGGCGGGGTAGCCGATCGCGTCCGCGACCAGTTGCACCACGCGCTTGTAACGCCACGAGACGTACCCGCGGTTACGGAAGAAGTGGCGCTGCTTGAACTCCCCCGGCGGGATCAACACCTGCAGCTTGCCGGGGATCACCACGTGTTCCTCGGCCCAGCCCGGCGGGTGGGACACGGCCGTGGTCGTGACCGTGCCGAACGGCAGCCCACTCTTGCGCAGGCGCACGAGGAAGTCGACCTCATCCCCGCGCAGGAACAGTTTCAGGTCCGGCAACCCCACCCGGAAGAACACGGACTCGTCCATGAGCGCACCGTTGAAGAAATTGGCGTAGGAATCGATGAAGCCCAGCGGTTCCAGGTCCGCGCGACGGTGGGTGATCCCACCGTCCAAGCGGAACGGGAACGCGAGGGCGTCGTGGTCCTGGGGCGCCACGATGAGCGGTGACACCACGGCGAGCCCCCGCTCGCGCGCTGTTTCGCGCAGGGTGTGTAGGCACTCGGGGTCCTCGGGATGGGCGTCGTCGTCCATGAGCCACACCTGGTCCGCGCCGCTCGCGAGCGCCGTGAGGATGGCGAGCGCGAATCCGCCCGCCCCGCCCAGATTGGCCACGGAGCGGCGGTAGTGCAGCGTGAAGGCTCCCCCGATCCGCTCCCCCAGCGCGGCCTCGTCCAGGGCAGTGCGCCCGGCGTCCACGAGACACAGACTCGCGATCGGGTCGGTCTGGACGCGCAGCGCGTCGATCAGCGCCGCGACGTCCTCGGGGCGGTCCTGCGTGACGCACGCGACGCTCACGTTCGCGTCCGGACGGTCGCTCGCCCGCGCGGTGGATTCGGTCATGGCGCCCCCGGGACGACTCGTGATGTGCAAGGAAGATGTGCTCGACCGCGGCGCACGCGCAGCCGCTCGCGCGGGCGCCCGGCACGCCGGTGAACTCCGGGAGTCTATCAACGCGTACCTTGACGCCACCTCGACGTCACCCGTACGGGTGATGTGCCGTGCTGACGACCACGGGCTGACCACTAAGAACGGGTCCGGGGCGCTACCGTACGATGAAGACACCATCACAGGAGGAGACACAACAGTGACGGCTCACAGCTGGCGCGTTCTCGGGGCCACGGGGTTCATCGGTTCCGCCATCACCACTGCCCTGCAGACCCGGAACATCCCGGTCACCCCGGTGGCCACCCCCCGACTGGCCTCGCCCGCGACCACGGTGCACCACCTCATTGAGCACGCGCACCGCCTCGAGTCCGTGATCGACTACCTGGCCGATTCCTTCGCCGGCGCGGACGTGGTGGTCAACGCCGCCGGTCTGGCCGCCCCCGATCAGACGCACCAGCAGTCCCTCACCGGGGCTAACGCGCTGCTTCCCGTCCTCGTGGCGCTCGCCGCCCACCGCACGGGCGTGCGCCGGGTGATCCACATGAGTTCCGCGTCCGTGCAGGCCGACGCACCCGTGCTGGACGAGTCCATCCGCACCGCACCGTTCTCCCCCTACTCCTTCTCCAAGGCCCTGGGCGAGTCCGCGCTCTACCGGTTGCGCTCCCAATGGCGCGAGGAATCCGGCGCTCCGCAGTTGAGCGTCATCCGCGCGACGTCCGTGATGGGCAGCGGGCGGCGCACCACGCGCATGCTCGCACGGTTCGCGTCCTCGCCCCTGAGCTCGGTCGCCGGGGACGGTTCCGCCCCCACCCCCGTGACCTCCGTGACCGCCCTCGCGCAGTTCACGGTGGCCGTGGGCGAGTTCCCTGAGGTCCTGCCCCCCGTGATCCTGCAACCGTGGGAGGGCGCCACGACCGGTTCCGTGCTGCGCGACGCCGGACGCCGCCACCCCCTGCAGCTGCCGTCCTGGGTGTGCCGGGCGGTGATCGCGACCGCGCGCACGGCCTCGGCCGCTGCCGGTTACCGCTACGGCGGGCTCATCCGCCGCCTGGAGGTCACGTGGTTCGGTCAGCGCCAGGTCCCCGGGTGGGCCCACGAGAACGGTGTGCTCCCCGAGCCCCACGTGCAGGAGGTGCTGCGCCAGGCGCACCTCGCGCTGGGTCGCTGAGCCGCGCGTTGGGTTCTTCGCAGCGCGGCCGCGCCCGGACCGGAGCACTCCCGCGCTGACAGAACGATCCCCGCACCGTACCCGTCATGGGATGGTGCGGGGATCGTCTCGTCAAGTCGCCTGTTGTTCAGGCCCCGTGGTTCTCGGGTTCCCCGGCGACGAGCCGCTGCGCCTCCTCCATGCTCAGTGCCCCGGTCCCGTCCCAGCGCGGCTCGGTGTCCGGTGTGCGTTCCCGTCCCTGGTCCACGAACGGACGGGCCTCCGCGGGGGAACTGCGGACCAGGTCGGTCACGAGGTCCTCGTCCGCGGAAGTCGAGCCGGCCGAGAGGGCCGCGCCCTCGCCGAACGATTCCGGTGCATTCGCTTCGGGGTTCTGACGCGCGGACTGTGTCGACGCCGCGGCGTCGTCGTCCGAGACCGCCGCGCCGGCACCGCCGGCTGCAGCGGCCGCCTCCGGGCTCTCACCGGTCGCCGGAGCTGCCGGTTCGGTGCCGCCGTCCACGTTCGGGACGACCTCGCGTAGCCGCGCCAGCGTGATCACGCCGTGGCGCAGCACCACGGGCGTCTCCCCCGTGCAGTCCACGATGGTCGAGGCCACGTCCTGCGCACCGGTGGGGACCTCACCCGCGGGCCGCGGACCGGCGTCGAGGTAGAGCGCCACGCGGTCCTGCAGCATCTCGCGGGCCTGCTCGGCGGTGCGCGCGGCGGGCATCCCCGTCCGGTTGGCGGAGGACACGGCCATGGGACCCACGCGTTCGAGGACCGCGCGGGTCACGGCGTCGTCGGGAACGCGTAGCGCCACTGTCCCATGGGTCTCCCCCAGGTCCCAGCCCAGGGTGGGCTGGGCCCAGCAGATGATCGTGAGGGCGCCGGGCCAGAACTCCTGCGCGAGCGCGCGGGCGTCGTCGGAGATCTGGTCCGCGAGGCCGTCGATCACCTCGGGGCGGGCAATCAGCACGGGCGGGGGCATTTCCCGCGTGCGGCCCTTGGCGCCCAGCAGTCCCTGGACACCGGGCGCCGAGAACGCATCGCAGCCGATGCCGTAGACGGTGTCCGTGGGCAGCACGAGGCATTCGCCGTCCGCGACGACGCCCGCGGCCTCGGTCACGGCCGCTTCGAGTTCCTGCGGGGTCCCGCAGGATCGGATCTCACTCACGAGCAACTCCTCTGCTGACGTGTTTCGTGTTCTTCCCGTGCTCCGCGCACCCGGCCGTCCCGTTCACGGTACGTCTCCCGGCACGACGGCGCTGCGGCGCCCGGTCTCTCAGCCCCCCGGCCCCGGCAGCGTGGCGGTCGTGGCCCGCGGGCGGTCGGTCAGGTCGTGGTGCGTGTGGATGTCCCGGAACCCCCGGTCCTCGAGGGCGCGGGCGACGGCCGCGACCTGGGACTCGGCGTGTTCCATGACGAACGAACCGCCCGGACGCAGGATCCGCACGGCGGTGTCCATCGCGGCGCACGGGAACGTCATCCCGGTCTCGTCCCCGCCGTACAGCGCCGTGGGTGGATCGTAATCGCGTACCTCGGGATCCTCCGGGATCTCACCGTCCGGGACGTAGGGTGGGTTGGTCACGACCACGCAGAACCGCCCCGCCGACTCGACCGTGACATCGCGGTAGTCGGATTCGAGCAAGCGCACGCGGGAGCCCGCCAGATTGCGCCGGGTCCACTCCAGTGCGGCCGGTTCGCGTTCCACGGCGGTGACCCTACTCGCGGGATCCTCGCTCGCCACGGCCAGGGCTATCGCGCCACTGCCCGTCCCGAGGTCGATGACCCCCGGGTGGGTCTCGCCGGCCCCGCGCCATACGCGCACCAGATCCAGGGTCAATTGGACGAGCAGTTCGGTCTCCGGGCGGGGGACGAAGACCCCGGGACCCACCGCGAGCTCGAGCTTACGGAACGGGGCCGTGCCCGTGATGTGTTGCAGGGGCTCACGCCGTGCGCGGCGTTCCACGAGGTCGCGGTACCCGTGCGGTTCCGGCGCGCCCAGGATGGCCCGCGCTTCGGTGTCCCCGCGGCCCAGGCCCAGCGTGTGGGCGGCGAGCAACACGGCGTCGACGTCCGGGGAGGCCACACCCGCGCGAAGCAACCGGGACCGGCCCCACGCGATCGCCTGGGCGAGAGTCGTGGCCACGGGAAGTTACTTCCCGCCCACGGACCCGTGCTGTGCGGAGTCCTGACCCAGTTGTTCCAACCGGTGCTTCTCGTCCAGTTCCACGGCGGAGGCGATCACGGGTTCCAATGCGCCGTCCAGGACGTGGTCCAGGTTGTAGGCCTTGTACCCGGTGCGGTGGTCCGCGATGCGGTTCTCGGGGAAGTTGTAGGTGCGGATGCGTTCCGAACGGTCCACGGTGCGCACCTGCGACTTGCGGGCCGCGGCGTTCTCGGCGTCGATCTGTTCCTGCTGGTGCGCGAGCAACCGGGCGCGCAACACGCGCATGGCCGCCTCACGGTTCTGCAGCTGGGACTTCTCGTTTTGCATGGACACCACGATGCCCGTAGGAACGTGCGTGATCCGCACCGCGGAGTCGGTGGTGTTCACCGACTGCCCACCCGGACCCGAGGACCGGTAGACGTCGATCTTGAGGTCGTTCTGGTTGATGTCGATCTCGTCCGGCTCGACCACCTCGGGGAAGACCAGCACCCCCGCAGCGGACGTGTGCACGCGCCCCTGGGACTCGGTCACGGGCACCCGCTGCACGCGATGCACCCCGCCCTCGTACTTGAACCGGGCCCACGCGCCCTCGGCCGGATCGGAGGAGGACCCCTTGACCGCGAGCTGGACGTCCTTGTAGCCGCCCAGTTCGGTGGGGGTTGACGAGAGGATCTCGGTCTTGAACCCGGACTGTTCTGCGAAGCGCATGTACATGCGCAGTAGGTCCCCGGCGAACAGGGCGGATTCGTCCCCGCCTTCACCCGCCTTGACCTCGAGGATTACGTTGCGGCCGTCGTCCGGGTCCCGCGGGATGAGCTTGCGGCGCAGTTCCTCGCGCGCCACGACAAGCTCGTCCTCAAGGGGCTTGACCTCCGCGGCGAATTCGGGATCCACGCTCCCGAGCTCGCGCGCGGCGCCCAGGTCCTCGGAGATGCGTTCCACCCGGCGATGCGCCTCAACGATGCCGTTGAGTTCGGAGTAGCGCCGACCCAGTTTCCTGGCCTTGCTCGCGTCCGCGTGGACGGCGGGATCCGCCAGGGCGCGCTGGAGCTCGGCGTGCTCATCCAGCAGCGGCTGAACGGGGTCGGACATACGGTGCTCTCCTGGGATCGACGGGTGGAACGCGGTGCTCGCGGGTTCCTAGTGACCGGCCAGCGTGGTCTTCTGGACCTGCAGCAGGAACTCGGTGTTGGACTGGGTATCCCGCAGCTTGCTCGTGAGCAGTTCCAGGGCCTGCTGCTGTTCCAGACCGGAGAGCACGCGGCGCAGCCGCCACATGATCTTGATCTCGTCCGCGGACAGCAGGTTCTCCTCGCGGCGGGTACCGGAGGAATTGACGTCCACGGCCGGGAAGATCCGCCGGTCCGCGAGCTGACGGGACAGGCGCAGTTCCATGTTGCCCGTGCCCTTGAACTCCTCGAAGATGACCTCGTCCATCTTGGACCCGGTCTCCACGAGCGCGGTCGCGAGGATGGTCAGCGAGCCACCGTTCTCGATGTTGCGCGCGGCGCCGAAGAATTTCTTGGGCGGGTACAGCGCGGCGGAGTCCACACCACCGGAGAGGATGCGGCCGGACGCCGGTGCCGAGAGGTTGTACGCGCGGCCCAGGCGGGTCATGGAGTCCAGCAGGACCACCACGTCCATGCCCATCTCCACCAGGCGCTTGGCCCGCTCGATCGCGAGCTCCGCGACCGTGGTGTGGTCGTCCGCAGGCCGGTCGAAGGTCGAGGCGATGACCTCACCCTTGACCGTGCGCTGCATGTCCGTGACCTCTTCGGGGCGCTCGTCCACGAGCACCATCATGAGGTGGACCTCGGGGTTGTTGGTCGTGATCGCGTTGGCGATCGACTGCAGCATGAGCGTCTTACCGGCCTTGGGCGGGGAAACGATCAGACCGCGCTGGCCCTTGCCGATCGGGGCCACGAGATCCACCACGCGGGGACCGATCTTCTTGGGCTCGGTCTCCAGGCGCAGCCGCTCCTGGGGGTACAGCGGGACGAGCTTGTTGAACTCGACCCGGTCCTTGTTCTCCTCGGGCTTGCGGCCGTTGACCGTGGTCAGCTGCACGAGCGCGGAGAACTTCTGGCGCGAGTTGTTGTGTTGTTCGCCCTCGCGGGGAGCACGGATGGCACCCACGATCGCGTCGCCCTTGCGCAGGTTGTTCTTCTTGACCTGGGAGAGGCTCACGTACACGTCCGACGGGCCGGGCAGGTAGCCCGAGGTGCGCACGAACGCGTAGTTGTCGAGCACGTCCAGGATGCCCGCCACGGGCAGCAGGACGTCGTCCTCGGTGATCTCGACGTCGTCCACGTCCGGACCGTTGTGCCGGTTGCGACGGTTGCGCCGCTCGTTGCGGTCGTTGCGGTCGTTGCGATCGTTACGGTCGTTGCGATTGCGGTTGCGCCGGTTGCGGCGGGAGTTGCCCTCACCGTCGTTGTTGCGATCGTTGTTGTTGCGGTTGCGCCGGTCGTTGCGGTTCTGGTTGTCCTGACCACCGTCCTTGGGGTCACCGGAATCGTTGGAACCGCCTTGGCCCTTGGAGTCACGGCGGTTGTCCCGGTCCTGACCGTTGTCCTTGGAATCCTTCTGGTGGTTGGCGTGGCGGGAACCGTCCACCTGACCCTGCTTGTTCTCGCGCCGGTTCTCGTCCTGGGACGAGCCGTTCTGCTCGGACTTCTCGTTGCGGCGACCGCGCTGGTTGCGCTGGCCGCGCCCGGACTCGTTGCCGGAGTCGTCAGAGCCCTGGGCGGAGTCCTGCCCGGACTCGTCCCGGCCCTTCTCCGCCTGGTCCTTGTCCTGCTGGTTCTGGGCGGAACGGTCCTGGCCGGAGCGCCCGTGCTCACCGGTGCCGCTGGCCGTGGCGCGCCGGGAACGGCGCGAACCGCCCTGCCGCGGGACGTTCTGTTCGCCGTTCTCGCCCTCCGAGCCCTCCTGGGGCTTCGAGGAGGAGTCCGACGACGCCGCGTCCGCGGACGCGGCGGCCGGAGCGTCGTCGGCGGAGGACGACTGCGGAGCGTCGGAGGAGTGGCGCTGGGAGGCCTTGCGAGCGGTCTGCTCGATCTTGGCCTCCACGGCTTTGTCGCGCTCGGCGACGGCGCCCCCGCGCTGGTGGGCCTCGATGGCCTCGACCAGCAGGGACTTGCGCATGCGACGCGCGCCGGTAATGCCCAACTGGGCCGCGAGGGCCTGCAGCTGCGCGAGTTTGAGCCCGGACAGACCGGTGCTCTGGGCGTTCGAGGTGTCCGTTCCCTGTTCGGGGGCGGTGGTTTCTGTCACGAAGCTTCCTTCTGACTCGATGGGGGTTGCGGCACTCAGATCGCCAGCAACCCGACGATGATGGTGTGGGCCACCCGCGGCGGGCCACGAAAGTGCGCGCCGGAGGCGCGCGTCATCAGCAATGAAGTCCCCCGAATCTCCCGCGGAGCCGGGACGCCACATTACAGAGGTGGCTGGTCTACGCGGAAGAGGATCGCAGAGAGGCGACGCGGTCGAACACCTGCGTTGAGGAACTGCGCACGAGGCTCGGCTGCGGGGCTGCACTGTCCGGCACGGACGCGAACCCGGGGCCTATTGCGTGGATACGCTCACTTTAGCACCCTCTTCGGGCACCCGCAGGACATGAACACGCCACGTCACCGTTCGCCCCTGGTACTCGTGCGCCGACGACGCCGCGTCCGCCGCGATCTCCTCGATCGCCGCAGCCACGCGCCCAGCGTGCTCCGCGCCGTTCGCGAGCGTGAGCACGGTGGGGCCCGCACCCGAGATCAGGGCGGCGTGACCGAGGTCGCGCAATCGGGTCATGAGCTCGCAGCTCGGTGCCATGGCCTGTGCGCGGTAGGGCTGGTGCAGCAGGTCGAACGTCGCGGGCACGAGCAGCTCGGGCCGTTCGCCCAGGGCCGCAACCAGAAGCGCCGCGCGGCCGGCGTTCACGGCCGCCGTTCGATGCGCGATCATCTCCGGCAGCAGCCCGCGGGCCACCGACGTGGCGACTTCGAAGTCGGGCACCGCGACCACGGGGACCACGTCCGGGTGCACGCGCACGGGCACGCTGTGGAAACGGCCTTCGTCCTCGTACGAGATCGTCAGACCACCCAGCAGGGTGGGGGCCACGTTGTCCGGGTGTCCCTCCATGTGGGAGCACACCTGCAGCACCGCATCCGGTGAGAGCCGGTGGGACGCGGGGAGCAGCGCGTTGGCCGCGAGGACACCGGCGACCACCGCGGAGGCCGACGAGCCCATGCCCCGGCCGTGCGGGATCGCGTTGTGGGCGCGCAAGCGCAGCGGGGGCAGCTCACCGGCCCCGGCGGCGTCGAACGCGGCCTGCATGGCACGGATCACCAGGTGCTCGGGACCGCGCGGCACGCCCGCCGCGCCCTCCCCCGAGAGGTCGAACTCGAGTCCGCGCTCGATGCGCGTGAGCGTCACGGTGTCGTAGTGACCCAGCGCGAGACCGAGCGAGTCGAAGCCCGGCCCCACGTTGCCCGTGGAGCCGGGGACCCGCACGCTCACGGTGGTACCCACGGGCGTGATGGCGCCCGGCACGCTCCCGGTGCGGGGTGCGCTGTCGGTGTCGGGCGCGTCGGTGCGGGTGGCGTGCAACGGTGCGTTATTCACGGCGGAGCCGGTCATTCCAGGCCGAGGGCCGAGGCCACGGAGACCACGTCGAAGGCCACGCGCTTGGGCTCGGCGGCCGTGGGGTCCTCGGCCTCGGCGCCCTTGATCGCCCACTGGGGGTCCTTCAGGCCGTGGCCCGTGACGGTCACCACGATCGTCGCGTCCCTGGGTACCTCCCCGGCCCGGGCCTTCTTGAGCAGACCCGCCACTCCGGACGCGGAGCCCGGTTCCACGAACACGCCCTCGCGGGACGAGAGCCAGCGGTGGGCCTCGAGGATCTCGACGTCGCTCACGGAGTCGATGAGCCCGCCGGACTCGTCACGCGCGGCGATGGCCGTGTCCCAGGACGCGGGGTTGCCGATCCGGATCGCAGTCGCGATGGTCTCCGGTTCCGTCACGGGATGGCCCAGCACGAGAGGTGCGGCACCCTCCGCCTGGAAGCCCCACATGGCGGGCGTGCGGGTGGACACCGCGGGCAGGGTCTCACCCGAGGTGGCCGGGGTCTCCTGCGCGTACTCTCGGTAGCCCTTCCAGTACGCCGTGATGTTCCCGGCGTTGCCCACGGGCAGCACGTGGATGTCCGGGGCGTCGCCCAGTGTGTCCACGACCTCGAAGGCCGCGGTCTTCTGACCCTCGATCCGGTACGGGTTCACGGAGTTGACCAGGAAGACCGGGTAGGACTCGGAGAGCTTGCGCGCGACCTCCAGGCAGTTGTCGAAGTTGCCGTCGATCTGGATGATGTCCGCGCCGTGGGCCACGGCCTGGGACATTTTGCCCATGGAGATCTTGCCCTCCGGCACGAGCACCGCGCTGCGCATCCCGGCCTGCTTGGCGTACGCCGCCGCGGACGCGGACGTGTTGCCGGTGGACGCGCACACCACGGCCTTGGCCCCGGACTCCTTGGCCTTGGTGATGGCCATGGTCATCCCGCGGTCCTTGAACGAACCGGTGGGGTTCATGCCCTCGAACTTGAGCCACACCGTGGAGCCCGTGAGCTCGGACAGCGCCCGCGCCTGGATCAGAGGGGTGCCACCCTCTCCCATGGTGATGACCTCGGTCTGCTTGGTGACCGGCAACCGGTCCTTGTACTCGTTGATGACGCCCTGCCAGACGTGTGCCATGCCGCGTGCTCCTCGGTTCGACTCGTGGCCCCGCGCCGCGTGGTGCGCGGGGCGCTCAAGAATTATTCTCCGGCTTCCACCGGTGTGACGGACACGATGTCCCGCACCACGTCCAGCTCGCGCAGGGCCGCGACCGTGGCCATGAGGGACGCGTGTCGGCCGCTGTGCGTCACGAGCCGCAGCTGGGACATCCCGGGGGCGTCCGGGTCCTCGATCTGCAGCATCGTGGAGATCGAGACCCCGTGGTCCGCGAACACCTGGGCCAGTTGCGCGAGCGCACCCAGTCGGTCCGTGACGGCCACCGTGATGGACAGCCGCGTGGTGGCGTCGTCCATGCTCACGGCGGGCAGCGCCGCGTAGGCGTCGAGCGGGATGCCCTGAGCTCCCAGCGCGATCGCGCGCGCCGCGGAGACGAGGTCGCCCAGCACCGCCGACGCCGTGGGGTGACCACCCGCGCCCTGTCCGTAGAACATGAGGGAACCCGCGTTCGCGGCCTCCACGAACACCGCGTTGTACGCGCCGTGCACACCCGCGAGCACGTGGTCGCGCGGGATCATCACGGGGTTCACGCGCAGATTCACGCCGTCACCGCAGCGCTCGCCCACGGACAGCAGCTTGATCACGTACCCCGCCTCGCGGGCGGCCGCGACGTCCTGCGCCGTGATGCCCGTGATCCCCACGCAGTGCACGTCCGCGATCGTGTAGGTCGAGTGGAACGCGAGGGACGCGAGCACGGCGGCCTTGGCGGCGGCGTCGTGCCCCTCGACGTCCGCGGTGGGGTCCGCCTCGGCGTAGCCGAGCTCCTGAGCCTGCGCGAGGGCGTCGTCGAACGCGGCCCCCGTGGTGTCCATCTGGTCCAGGATGAAGTTGGTGGTCCCGTTCATGATGCCCAAGAAACGGTTGACCCGGTCCCCCGCGAGCGAGTCGCGCATGGGGCGCACGATGGGGATCGCGCCGGCCACCGCGGCCTCGTAGGACAACTGTGCGCCCGACGCCGCCGCGGCGTCGTGCAGTTCGCGCCCGTGCTCGGCGAGCAGCGCCTTGTTGCCCGTGATCACGGACTTCCCGGCGTTCAGGGCACGCAGCACACGCGTGCGCGTGGGTTCGATCCCGCCGGTCAGCTCCACCACCACGTCCGCGGCGTCGATCACCGCGTCCACGTCCGTGGTCAGCAGCTCCGCGGGCAGCTCCGTGTCCCGCGGGGCTTGCGGATTGCGCACGGCCACGCCGCTCAGCTCCAGGCACACGCCGCTGCGCAGGGCCAGCTCGTGGGCGTGGTTGAGCAGCACGCGGGCCACCTGGGAACCCACGGTGCCGGCACCCAGCAGGCCCACTTTCAGCACGGGCGTCTCGCGGTCGGTTGCGGGTGAAGTGTTCATGGCTCCTGGTGTTCTGTTGGGGGCTTGCTGTCGGGGCGTGTCAATGGGTGGGGCCGCGCCCCGCGGGCGGTCGCGGCCCGGTGGGCGCGGCGAGGCGGGCGCGGCGGGGCGGCGTCCGGCGCGGTGGCGGGGTGCGACGTCGCTCGCGTACCTCGACCGCGCCGGGCGGCTCACACCCCGGTGTCGCGGGCGAGCAGATCCGTGAGGGACTCGCGGCGCACGATCTCGCGGGTGGCACCGTCCGGTGCGACCGCCACGATCCCCGGGCGGGGCAGCCAGTTGTAATTGCTGGACAGGGACCAGCAATACGCACCGGTCACGGGCACCACGAGCAGGTCACCCGCGGTGACGTCCCCGGGGAGGTAGACGTCCTTGACCACGATGTCACCGGACTCGCAGTGCTTGCCGACCACGCGCGAGAGCACGGGCGACTCCTCGGACACGCGGTTGGCGAGCACAGCGGTGTAGTCGGCGTCGTAGAGCACGGGACGGGCGTTGTCGCTCATGCCGCCGTCCACGGACACGTACCGGCGCTGCACGCCCGGGCTGACCGTGACCGTCTTGACGGTGCCCACCGTATAGACCGTGCACCCGGAGGGTCCGGCGATGAACCGGCCCGGTTCGAAGGACAGGTGCGGGGTGGGCAGGTCCGAGGACTCGAGCACGGAGGTGAGCAGCGGGGCGAGGTCCGCGGCGATCGCGGCGACCTCGCGCGGGCTGTCCGCGGCGGTGTACGCCACACCGTGGCCGCCACCCAGGTCGATCTCGGGCAGCGTCACGTCCCAGCGCTCGGCCACGGTCTCGCGCAGCGCGAAGACGCGCTCGGCGGCCTGACCGAAGCCCTCCGCCGCGAAAATCTGGGATCCGATGTGGCAGTGCAGCCCGCGCAGGTCCAGTGCATCGGAGGCGTGAACGCATGCAGCCACGGCCACGAGTGCGAGAGAGTCCTCCCCCTCCTGCACGGGGTTCAGCGAGAGTCCGAACTTCTGGTCCTCGTGGGCGGTCGCGATGAACTCGTGCGTGGACGCGTGCACCCCCGGGGTCACGCGGATCATCACGGGCGCGCGGGTGCCGCGGTCGCGGGCCAGCCGTGCCACGAGCTCGATCTCGGCGAGCGAGTCCACGACGATGCGTCCCACGCCCACCTCGAGGGCCCGGTCGAGTTCCTCCGCGGACTTGTTGTTGCCGTGCAACGCGATCCGGCCCGGGGCCACACCCGCGGCGAGCGCCACGGCGAGTTCCCCGCCGGAGGCGGTGTCGATATTGAGGCCCTCCTCCGTGGCCCACCGCGCCACGGCGGTGTTCAGCAGGGCCTTGGAGGCGTAGTAGACCTCGAGTTCCACGCCGAGAGGATTCAGGGCGGCCTCGAACGCCTCGCGGAAACCGCGGGCGCGGTCCCGGAAGGTCCGTTCAGAGACCACGTAGCTCGGGGAACCGTGGCGCGCGGCGATCTCGGTCACGGGCACGGAATCCACGGTGACGCACCCCGTGTCATCCCGGGCGTACTGGGACGTGAAGACCACGGGGTCCAGTGCCGCGGGGTCCGCGGGGACCTGCAGCCAGGCCGGGGCGAGCGGGTGGGCGGGAGCGAGTTCGGTCATGGGATCACATCCTTTCGGGAGCGGAGACGCCCAGCAGGTCCAGCCCATTGGCGAGGACCTGGCGCACGGCGTCGTTGAGCCATAGGCGGGTGTGGTGGACGGGCGCCACGGGGTCGTCGCCCTGCGGGGTGACCCGGCACGCGTCGTACCAGCGGTGGTACGCCCCGGCCAGGGCCTCGAGGTGGCGCGCCACGCGGTGCGGTTCGCGCAGGGCCGCGGCCTGGGCGACGACGGACGGGTACTGTCCGAGCGCGGCCAACAGGTCCGCTTCACGCGGGTGCTCGAGCAGGGACGCGTCGAACCGGGCGGCGCCGGCCTCGTCCGTGTGCGCGACACCGGCGGCGTGGGCGTTGCGTTCCACAGCGCACGTGCGTGCGTGGGCGTACTGGACGTAGAAGACCGGGTTCTCGTTGGAGCGCTTGGTCAGCACGTCCAAATCGATGTCGATGTTGGAGTCCACGGAATAGCGGGTCAGCGAGTACCGCGCGGCGTCCACGCCCACGGCCTCCACGAGGTCCTCCATGGTCACCACGGTGCCCGCGCGCTTGGACATCCGCACCGCGGTGCCGTCCTTGACCAGGTTGACCATCTGACCGATCAGCACCTCGACGGCGTCCGGGGAGTCCCCGAGCGCGGCCGCCGCGGCCTTGAGCCGGGCCACGTAGCCGTGGTGGTCCGCGCCGAGCATGTAGATGCACAGGTCCGCACCGCGGTCCCGCTTGTTCTTGAAGTAGGCGATGTCCCCCGCGATGTACGCGGCGTGACCGTCCGACTTGATGACCACGCGGTCCTTGTCGTCCCCGTGGTCGGTGGAGCGCAGCCACCACGCTCCGTCCTCGAAGTACAGCGCGTCCGAGGAACGCAGCTGGTCGAGCAGCTTCTCGACCTGGCCGTCCTCGAACAGCGAGTTCTCGTGGAAGAAGACGTCGAAGTCCACGCCGAAATCGTGCAGCGAGGATTTGATCTGGGCGAACATCAGTTCCACGCCCGCGGCGCGGAAGACCTCCTGCGGGTCCTCGGACTCCAGGGCGTCCGGGTGCTGGGCCAGGACCTCGTCCGCGATCTCGGAGATGTACTGCCCGCCGTAGCCGTCCTCCGGGGCGGCCTCCCCGCGGGCACGGGCCAGCAGGGAACGGGCGAAGCGATCGATCTGGTTGCCGTGGTCGTTGAAGTAGTACTCCCGCACGACCGAGGCACCCTGCGCATCCAGGATCCGGGCCAGGGAGTCACCCACGGCGGCCCACCGCGTGCCACCCAGGTGAATCGGACCGGTGGGGTTCGCGGAGACGAACTCGAGGTTGATGGTCGTGCCGGACAGGGTATCCGCGGTCCCAAAGGCGCGCCCCTGTTCCACGATCGACTGCGCGAGCTCACCGGCCGCGGCGGCGTCGAGTGTGACGTTGAGGAAGCCCGGACCGGCGATGTCCACCGTCTTCACACCGGGGACGGCCGACAGGCGCTCGGAGAGGATCTGCGCGACGTCCCGGGGGGAACGGCCCACCTTCTTGGCCACCTGCATGGCCACGGTGGTAGCCCAGTCCCCGTGCTCACGGTTCTTGGGTCGCTCCACCTTCGCGTGCGGGAGTTCGGCGCCGTCCACCGGGGTCAGTTCACCGGCGGCCACGGCGTCTTGCAGGCATGCGGACACAGCGGAGGAAAGTTCTTCAGGAGTCACTGTGCCAGTGTAACGGCGCGGGAGCACCCCGCTCGATCCGCGCCGATTGGTGCGCCCGCGCGACCTGGTAGTATCGTCGAGTTGTCGTCGCGGGCCTCGTTCTCGGGTCCTGTGACACCGCACGCCCGCGTAGCTCAGTGGATAGAGCGTCTGCCTCCGGAGCAGAAGGTCGTAGGTTCGAATCCTGTCGCGGGCACCACGAATGCCCTCCCCTCGGGGAGGGCATTTTCCCATTTTGGGGACCCCCACGCCCTACGGGGCCGGCACCCGGATCGCGGGTGGTTCGAGCTAGCGGGTCAGCGGTGACCGCGGCGCTGCTCGCGGGTCCTCAGGTGGGGGTTCAGCTCGAGTGGGTCGTACTCATTGACCACGGAGTCGCTGCCGTAGTGCTCTTCGAGCAGTTGGTCCTCCTCCACCGGGCGGGGTGGAGCCGTGCGCCGCAGCACGACCCCCACGATCGTGAGCAGGCCACCCACCGCGAGGGTTCCGAAACCCACCGCGATCATGGTCCACCCGCGAGTGTTCAAGGGCTCTCCCCCGTGGTCCGCCGCGGCTCGGCTCATGGCCACGAGTGCCTCCGGGAGGGTGAAACAACACACGAACAACAAAAGCAGCCCCACCGCGGTGATGACGGACGTGAAACGTTGTCTGCGGTGGGGCTGCTTCATACGATCAATGGCCTTCCGGTGACACCCCCGGAGCGGAGGAACCACCCGTTGGGGCGCCATGGGCGGGGGCACCCCGGGACGGGGCACCGGCCGGTTCGGCGCTGCGAGCTGTCTCCAGAAGCGTAGCGTCATCCAGGGCGGGTTCGCCCGTGGCCGCTTGCAGCTTGCGGAACTCGGCGAGCAGATCCGCCACGGTCGCCTTGGCCTTCTGCTGCGCGTCCAGCTCGAAAAGGATGCGACCCTCGTGCATCATGATGAGCCGGTTGCCCAGCCGCAGGGCCTGGTCCATGTTGTGCGTGACCATGAGCGTGGTCAGGTGACGCTCGTTCACGATCCGCTCGGTGATCTCCGTGACGTGCTGCGCACGCTGGGGATCCAGTGCGGCCGTGTGCTCGTCCAGTAACAAGATCTCGGGTGCGGAGAACGTGGCCATGAGCAGGGACAGCGCCTGGCGTTGCCCGCCGGACAGCAACCCCACCTTGGCCCCCAGCCGGTGCTCCAGACCCAGTTCGAGGGTCTTGAGCTCCTGCTCGAACTCGTGGCGTCGGGCGCGGGTGACGCCGCGCGCGAGACCACGGGAGCGACCGCGGCGCTGCGCGATGGCCATGTTCTGCTCGATGCTCAGGGTGGGCGAGGATCCCTTCATGGGGTCCTGGAACACCCGGGAGATCCACGTGGCCTTGCGGTGTTCGGGAAGCCGCGTGACGTCCCGCTCCCCCACCATGATCCGGCCGCTGTCCGGGATGATCGTCCCGGACACCGTGTTGAGCAGGGTGGACTTGCCCGCACCGTTGGAGCCGATGACCGTGACGAAGTCCCCGGGGTTGACCGTGAGGCTCACCCCGTTCAACGCCACGCGTTCGTTGACCGTCCCGGCGAAGAACGTCTTGCGCACGTCCTGTACGTTCAACATCCGATCACGCTCCCGTTCGTCCGGACACACCGGCGTCCACGGTGCGCCGGGCGCGGGATCGCACGTCCGCCTGCACCGCTTGCGCGGCCCTGAGGGTGCGGTGGCGCTTCCACCGCTTGTACACGCCGAGCTGCGGCAGCACGAGCGCGATCACCACGAGCACCGCGGAGATCAGCTTCATGTCCGAGGGGTTCAGTCCCGCCTGCAGCGCCACGGTGATCACCAGGCGGTACAGCACCGAGCCGAGGATCACCGCGAGCGTGGCGATCACCACGGTGCGCGTGCCGAAGATGCCCTGGCCGAGGATCACGGAGGCGAGGCCCACGACGATCATGCCGATGCCCATGCCGATGTCCGCGAAGCCCTGGTACTGCGCGATCAGGGCACCGGACAAGCCCACGAGGGCGTTGGACAGGCACAGACCGAGGATCTTCTGCCGGTCCGTATTCACCCCGAAAGAACGGATCATCTCCGGGTTGTCACCCGTGGCCTGCATGGCCAGGCCGGCGTCCGTGTACAGGAACCAGTCCAGTGCGAGCTTCACGAGCAGCACACCGACCAACAACAACAGCACTCCTACGACCGTCCCCTGCAGCCCGGCCTCGCGCAGGGGCGTGAAGACGGTCTCCTCGCGCAACAGCGCGAGGTTCGCCTTGCCACCCATAAGCCGCAGGTTCACGGAGTACAGGGCGGTCATGGTCAGGATGCCCGCGAGCAACCCGTTGATTCGCGCCTTGGTGTGCAGCAGCGCGGTGATCAGACCGGCGAAGGCGCCGACCACGAAGCCCACGACGGTCGCGAACCACGAGCTGCCGCCGTGCAGGATCACCATGGCCGCGGTGGCCGCCCCGCTCGTGAAGGACTGGTCCACGGTCAGGTCCGGGAAGTCCAGCACGCGGAACGTGAGGTACACGCCCAGGGCCATGATCGCGTAGATCAGCCCCAGTTCGATTCCAGCGATCACCGGCGTTACTCGATGACCTGGTCGGCCTGGTCCCGCAGGCTCTGCGGGATCTCCACGCCCATGGCCTTGGCGGCCTTGGCGTTGATGATGAGCTTGGTCTCTTTCTGGGACTCCACGGCCATCTCGCCGGGTTTGGCGCCGTCTTTGAGGATGCGCACCGCCATCTCACCGGTCTGCTTGCCCAGGTCCGTGTAGTTGATCCCCTGGGTTGCCAGGGCACCGCGCTCCACGGAGTCGCCCTCACCCGCGATCAACGGGATCTTCTTGGCCTCCGCCGCGGAGATCACGGCCTCGAGCCCGGCTACGACCTTGTTGTCGGTGGGCACGTAGATGGAGTCGGTGTCGAAGGACTCGGCGGCCTGGGCCACCTCCGCCGTGGTGGTCACGGTCTTCTCCTCAACCTTCAGACCCTCGGCCTGCGCGGCCTTCTTGGCCTCGTCCACCTGCACCTGGGAGTTGGTCTCACCGGAGCTGTAGATGATGCCCACGGACTTGGCGCCAGGCTTGAGCTTCTTGATGAGCTGGATCTGCTCGGCCACGGGGTTCATGTCCGTGGTGCCGGTGACGTTGGCGCCGGGCGCATCCATGGAGTTCACGAGCCCCGCGTCCACGGGATCGGTCACCGCGGTGAACAGGACGGGCTTGTCCGTGACGGCCTGGGCCAGGGACTGGGCGGACGGCGTGGCGATGCCCAGGATCAGATCGTCGTTGGAGGACGCGAAGTTGGAGGCGATGTTGGTCGCGGTGGCCTGGTCGCCGGAGGCGTTCTGCACGTCCAGGGTCAGGTTCTCACCCTCCGTGTAGCCGCCGTCCTTGAGGGCCTGCACGAAACCTTCGCGGGCGGCGTCGAGCGAGGGGTGCTCCACGAACTGCGAGATGCCCACGGTGACCTTCATGGTCTCACCGGACTGCCCACCGTTGTCGGATCCGCAACCTGTGAGCAGCAACGCCGCGGTGGTGGCCACGGCGGCGACCGGGAGTAAACGCTTCATGACGGGTAATTCCTTTCCCCGAGGATCAATGATGAGTGGATATTATCTAACAATCGGTCGAAAAAGAGACGCAGCTCACATGTGCGGACAATCGGGCGCGTCGTCGGGCTCCCGCAGCGGCCCGTGGGCGCGTGTCGGCCGGGGCCCGTAGACTCTTCCGTTGACATGACTGAGCCCCGCATCCAGCCCCGCATCGTGTACCCGGACGACCTCCCCGTCAGCGCGCGCCGGGAGGACATTATGGCCGCGATCCGCGATCACCAGGTCGTGGTGATCGCGGGTGAGACCGGTTCCGGCAAGACCACCCAGCTGCCCAAGATGTGTCTGGAGCTGGGTCTGGGGGACGGCGGTCTGATCGGTCACACCCAGCCGCGCAGGATTGCGGCGCGTTCGGTGGCCGAGCGCATCGCCCATGAACTCGGGCAGCGCGTGGGCGACACCGTGGGCTACCAGGTGCGCTTCACGTCCGAGGTGGGCAAGGACTCGCGGATCAAGCTCATGACGGACGGCATCCTGCTGGCCGAGATCGGCCACGACCCGCAGCTGTCGCGCTACAACGCGATCATCATCGACGAGGCCCACGAGCGCTCCCTCAACATCGACTTCCTGCTGGGCTACCTCAAGCGACTGCTCCCCCAGCGCCCGGACCTGAAGGTCGTCATCACGTCCGCGACGATCGACCCGCAACGCTTCGCCGAGCACTTCGTGCTGCCGGACCCGCAGCACCCGGACGCCGACCCAGAGCCCGCCCCGATCATCGAGGTCTCCGGGCGCACCTACCCCGTGGAGATCCGCTACCGGCCACTGGCCCAGGAGCGCAGCGGGGACGGCGGCGAGGACGAGGACAACACCGGCGACGGGCTCGTGGACGAGGACCGCGACCCGATCGACGCCGTGTGCGACGCCGTCGTGGAACTCTCGCGCGAACCCCGCGGGGACATCCTCGTGTTCTTCGCGGGCGAGCGTGAGATCCGGGATGCCCAGGACGCGCTGCACAAGGTCATCGACTCGCACCGCTCCCTGGCCGGGACCCAGATCCTGCCGCTGTTCGGGCGGCTGTCCATGGCCGAACAGAACCGCGTGTTCGCGCCGTCCTCGCACCGCCGGATCGTGCTCGCGACCAACGTGGCCGAGACCTCGCTCACGGTCCCGGGCATCAAGTACGTGATCGACCCGGGCACCGCCCGGATCTCCCGGTACTCGGCGCGCACCAAGGTCCAGCGCCTGCCCATCGAGCGCATCTCCCAGGCGTCGGCGCGGCAGCGCGCGGGGCGCTCGGGGCGTACGTCCGACGGCGTGTGCATCCGGTTGTACTCCGAGGAGGACTTCGAGTCCCGGCCGGAGTACACGGACCCGGAGATCCTGCGCACGAACCTCGCTGCGGTCATCCTGCAGATGATCTCGGTGGGCGTGGTGGAGCAACCCCACGACATCACCCAGTTCCCGTTCGTGCAGAAACCCGATGCGCGCGCGGTCAAGGACGGCGTGGTGCTGCTGCGCGAACTCGGTGCCCTGCGCTCGGGCGCGGCGGACGCGGGCGACGACGCGGCGTCGTCGTCCGCGCGTGACGGGCACCGGGGGCGGCGCTCGCGGTCCGGGCGCCGCCGCGGTCGGCAGAGCGGACCGCGGGGTCCGCTGACCCGCACGGGCGAGGTGCTCGCCGCGCTGCCGGTGGACCCACGACTGGGCCGGATGATCGTGGAGTCGCAGCGCCGGGGGTGCGTGCGCGAGGTGCTCGTGCTCACGGCCGCGCTCACGGTGCAGGACCCGCGGGAACGCCCGCTCGAGAAGCGCCAGGCGGCGGACGAGTTCCACGCGCGCTTCCGCGACAAGACCTCCGACTTCCTGTCCTACGGTCTGCTGTGGCAGTACCTGCAGGAGCAGCAGAGCGAGCTGTCCTCGTCCCAGTTCCGCAAGCTGTGCCGACGTGAGTACCTGAACTTCCTGCGGATCCGCGAGTGGCAGGACCTCTACGCGCAGTTGCGACAGATCGCACGCCAGGTGGGGATCGATGCCGGGGCGTCCCGGGAGATCGACGTCGCCTCGCACCAGGAGGCCGTGCACAAGAGCCTGCTGTCCGGGCTGCTGAGCAACATCGGCGTGCGGGACGAACGCACGCGCGAGTACCGCGGCGCGCGCGGGACCAAGTTCGCGATCTTCCCGGGCTCGGCCCTGTTCAAGACGTCCCCGGACTGGCTCGTGTCCGCGGAGCTCGTGGAGACCTCCCGATTGTGGGCGCGCACCAACGCGGCGATCAAGCCCGAGTGGGCCGAGGAGATCGCGCCGCAGCTCGTCAAGCGCAGCTACTCTGAACCCCACTGGTCCCGTTCCCGCGGGGCCGTGATGGCGTACGAGAAGGTCACGCTCTACGGGCTGCCCGTGGTGTCCGAGCGGCCCGTGTTGTTCTCCCGGATCGATCCCGAACTCTCCCGGGAACTGTTCATCCGCCACGCGCTCGTGGAGGGCGACTGGCAGACCCGCCACACGTTCGTCAAGCGCAATCGCAAGGCCCTGGCCCAGGTCGAGGAGCTCGAGAACCGCATGCGCCGCAAGGACCTGCGCGTGGACGACCAGGTGCTGTTCGACTTCTACGACGCGCGCGTGCCCGCGGACGTGGTCTCCCAGCGGCATTTCGATGCGTGGTGGAAGAAGGCCCGCCAGCGGGACGAGCACCTGCTGGACCTCACTCCCGAGGACCTGATCGCGCCCGAGGTCGCGGAGCTGGACACGGCCTCCTTCCCGCGGTCCTGGACCGTGGCATCCCCGGACGGCGAGCTGAGTCTGGACCTGGACTACGAATTCGCGCCCGGGGCGGAGACCGCGGACGGCGTCACGGTGCGGGTCCCCGTGCTGTTCCTGGACCGACTGGCCCCCGAGCAGTTCGAATGGCACATCCCCGGGCTGCGTGTGGAGCTCGTGACCGCGCTGATCAAATCGCTGCCCAAGGCCGTGCGGCGCAACTTCGTGCCCGCCCCGGACACCGCCGTCACCGCCGTGAAGCACCTGGACGCCGAGTTCGATCCGGCCCGCGATTCTCTCCTGGAGTCCCTGGCCACCGTTCTGCGGCGGTTGCGGGGCCACCCCGTCCAGGCCTCGGACTTCCACCCGGAGGCCCTGCCCGCCCACCTGCGCATGCGCTTCGAGGTGCGCGACGCCCGCAACTCGGTACTGGGCCGGGGCGACGACCTCACGGAGCTCAAACAGCGGTTGCGGCCCAAGGTCCGCGCGGCGCTCGCCGAGTCCCTCGGGGGCGCTGCGGCCCAGCTGTACGACGCCGCTCGGGGCAGCACCGAGGGTTCGGCCTCGTCCGGTGACGACGCCGCCGCGGCCCGTCGCGGTCGCGGCAAGCGGGGCTCGGCGCGACCGGGCTCAGGGACTTCCCCCGGATCCGGCGCACCCCAGGCCGCCTCGCTGGAACGCACCGACCTCACGGCGTGGCCCGAACCCGATCCTCCGCGCCGCGTGGAGACGACCGTGGCGGGTCAGAGGGTCACGGGATACCCCACACTCGTGGCGGTGCGGGACACCGATGCTTCGCAGCCACCCCGCGTGGACCTGCGGATCCTGAGCGACGCGGAGGAACAGCGCGCCGCGCAACGCGACGGCGTGATCGCCCTGCTGCACCGGACCCTGCCGTCCGTGCACCGCTACGTGGTGGACCACCTGAGCCAGAAGGAACGGTTGATCTTCACCCAGAACCCCCACGGTTCGGTCGAGGCGCTCATCACCGATTGCACGATCGCCGCGATCGACCGGCTGGTACCCGAGGAGCCGCCGTTCACGCGGGACCAGTTCCGGGCGGTCGCGGAGCACGTACGCGCCGAGCTGATCGACACGGTCTTCGCCGTCACCGCGCTCGTGACCACCGCGCTCACCGAGTCCAACACCGTGCGCAAACGGTTGAAGAAACCCGGGTCACTCGGGGCGGTCGCGGCGTTCAAGGACATGTCCGAGCAGCTCTCCCGCTTGATCCATCCCGGCTTCGTGGCCCGCACCGGGTGGCGGGCCCTGCAGCACGTGCCGCGCTACCTCGCGGGGATCAACGTGCGCCTGGACAAACTCTCCGGCCACCTGCAGCGGGACGCCGTGGCCATGCAGACCGTGCACGATCTCGAGGCCGAGTACCGCGCCGCGGTGGACGCCGTCCCCTCGACCGTACCCATGCCCGCTGCGCTGCGGGCCGTGCGCTGGGACCTCGAGGAACTGCGCATCTCGTTCTTCGCGCAGGAACTGGACACCGCGCACACGGTGTCGGAGAAGCGGATCCGCAAGCGGTTGCGCGAGCTCGGCTGAGCGACACCGGCGGTTAAAGCCCGCCGGCGACGGGTGCATTGCACCCGCCGCCGGTGCCCGTGAGCGAGGCCGTCGGTCGCTACTGCTGCGGGACCTCGTCACGGTGGCCCTGGGCCTCGAGGGCCTCGCGGATCCGGCGGGCCGACTCGTCCAGGACCGCGGGGTCCGGGTCCTGATCCACCTGGGCGAAGTCGAACTCCTCGATCGAATTGGTGGGCCACACGTGCAGGTGGGTGTGGGGCACTTCGAAGCCCTGGATCATGAGCCCCACCCGTTTGGGCGTGAACGCGGCGTCGATGGCCTTGCCGATGAACTGGCTGACCTTCATGAGGTGCATGGCCAGCTCCACGGGTAGGTCCACCCACCCGTCGATCTCCTGGCGCGGGACCACCAGGACGTGGCCCTGGGACAGGGGCTGGATGGACAGGAAGCCCACGCAGTGCTCGTCCGCCCAGACGAACCGGCCGGGCAGTTCGCCCTCGATGATCCTGGTGAACACTGAACTCACGGTGATGTCCTTTCCGTCGGGTGGAACCGGCTGGTGGCCGGATGGGTCATGCGGTGCGGAGCTCCACGCTCTCGCGAGTGTCCAGGTGCCGGTACTCGGTCCCGTAGACCTGCGAGAAATGCTTGACCTGCTTCTCCACGACACCGAAGCCGGTCTCGGAGAGCAGCGCGTCGTGGATCTGGTACACCCGCTGCGCGCGGGTCGCGATGATGAAGTCGATGACTTCGGACATCTTGGACCACGGGGCGTGCAACGGGACCAGGACCGTGGGAACGGTGAGCCCGTGCGGGACGGTGAAGGAGTCCCCGGGGTGGAACACGGCGTCGTCGATCACGTAGCCCACGTTGGCGATGGTGGGGATGAGGGGGTGGATCAGTGCGTGCTGACCCCCGTACGTGGCCACGGAGAACGGCCCCGCGGTGAACGTGGTGTCCGCCGACACGGCGTGCAACCGGTCCGTGTCCGTGATGTGCTCCGCGAGCTTCTCGATCACCTGGCCCGGGGCATGCACCGTGAGCTCGGGATCCACCGAAAGGGCGACGCCCAGCCGCTCGGCGTCGTAGTGGTCCGGGTGCTCGTGGGTGATGAGGACCGTGTCCGCTCCGCGCAGTGCCTCCTCGACCTCGGAGAACGTGCCCGGGTCGATCACGAGCACCGCGCCGTCCTTCTCGAGGCGCACGCACGAGTGGGTGAACTTGGTCAGCAACATGGCTTCACCCTAGCGGCTCGGTCCGGCCGTGACGACGCCGCCTGTGCATGTCCGCGCCGCACGTTAAGATGTCCCGGACGACCGCTCGCGGAAAGGACACCTGGGTTGAGCACCAAGACCACCGGAACCGCGGAGGTTCGCAACACCAAGCAGCGCCGTGCCGTGACCGGCGCGCTGCAGGGGTTGGAGGACTTCATCTCCACGCAGGACCTGCACCGGCTGTTGCGCGATCGCGGACAGTCGGTGTCCCTGGCCACCACGTACCGGATCCTGCAGTCCATGGCCGAGCTGGGTCAGGTGGACGTGCTGCGCAACGCCGAGGGCGAGGCCATCTACCGCCGGTGCGAGGCAGAGCACCACCACCATCACATCGTGTGCCGCTCGTGCGGCGCGGCCGTGGAACTCGAGGCTCCGGACGTCGAGACATGGGCGGAGGAGACCGCGCGCCGCTACGGTTACGCGGACGTGGACCACACCGTGGAGATCTCCGGGATCTGTGCCGAGTGCGGGGCCCGGGGCCGCGTCGAGTCCTCCGACGCCCGAGAAACCGCGAAACCCGCCCGGTGACCCGGATGTCACGCCGCGAGATCCTGCTCGTCCACAACGGCGCCTCCCTCGTGGGCCGGAACGCGTGCGAGCGCGCCGTGGGCATCCTGCGGGCCGGCGGCTACGACCCCCGACCGCTCAGCGCGGCCACCGCCCAGGCCCTCTCCCGCGATCTCACCAAGACCCTGCGCGACGCGTCCACCCGGATCGCCGCGGTCGTCGCGGTCGGCGGAGACGGCATGGTCCACCTGGTCCTGCAGTCACTGAACCGGTTGCGCGAGCAGGGCGTCGAGTTCCCGTTCGGGCTGATCCCGGCCGGTTCCGGCAACGATCTGGCCCGGTTCCACGGTGTACCCGTGGGGGACGTCGAACGCGCGGCGGGCCGGGTGCTGCGCGGACTCGAGTCCCCCGAACGCAGCATGGACCTCGTCCACGTCACGTGCGCGGACGGCAGCCACCACGTGTGCGCGACCGCGGTGTGCCTCGGCCTCGACGCCCGCGTGAACGCGCGCGCCAACCGCTGGTCCAGCGTCACGCACTCGGTCAAGTACGTCGCCGCGCTCGCCGTGGAGGCCGTCGCCATGCGCGCGCGGCGTTACGACCTGAGCTGGACCGGCCCGGACGGCGCGTGCCACGTGAGTGACCGCACGCTGACTTTCCTGGCGCTGACCAACACCTCGTCGATCGGGGGCGGGCTGACCATCGTTCCCCGCGCGGATCCCACGGACGGCTCGGGTGAGCTGTTCATGGTCTCCGACGTGGGCGCGCTGCGGCTCGCGTGGCTATTCCCCCGCTTGTTCCTGGGCACGCACGAATCCCTGCGGGAGGTCACCGTGGTGCCCGCCACGGCCGCGACCGTCGCGGCCCACGGTATCCCTTCCGAGCCGCGGGACGCGGCCTACGGCGACGGCGAACGGTTGGGTCCGCTGCCCGCCTCGCTCAAGGTGCTCCCCGCCGCGGTGCGCGTCCTGCTCTGAACCGCGCGACCGGCGCCGAGCGGCGTCGTCGACCGCGGTGTCGAACGGCGATACGACGACGAGCGCTCACGCACCGCGCGCACGCACCGCGAGACGAGCCACACGACGAACGAGATGGTCGTGACGTACGGGCTGATCGGGACGTTGCCGCCCAGCGCCAGGAGGATCCCGCCCACCATGGCGAGCTCGGCGAAGACCACGGAGAGCACCACGGTGCGCGCGGGACTCGAAGTGAGGTTCATGGCCGCCGCGGCCGGGGTGATCAGAAGCGCGAGCACGAGCAGCGCGCCCACGATCTGCACGGACATCGCGACCGAGATCCCCAGCACGACCATGAACACGATCGCCAACGAGCGCATCGGCAGCCCCTTGGCCCGGGCCACGAGCGGGTCCGTGCTCGCGAACGTCAGCGGCCGCCACATCACAAGCAGCGTGGCGAGCACCACCACGGACAGCACGATCATCGACGTCAACTGCAGGGAAGACACGGAGACGATCTGGCCCGTGAGCAGGGAGAACTTGTTGGAGGATCTGCCCTCGTAGAGGGACAGGAAGAGGATCCCGAGCCCCAGGCCGAAGGGCATGAGCACGCCCACGAACGAGTTGCCCTCCCGCGCGCGCAGGCCCATGAACCCCATGATGAGCGCGGCGAGCACGGACCCCACGAGGGACCCGGTGACCACATCGGAGCCGACCAACAGGGCCGCGGCGGCACCGGCGAAGGACAGCTCCGCGATCCCGTGCACCGAGAACGCGAGATCGCGCATCATCACGAACGTGCCCACGAGCCCGCCCACCAAGCCAAGCACCGCGCCCGCCCACACGGAGTTGCGCAGCAGGGACAGCAGTTCGCCGTAGTTGTCGAAGACGAACACGGAACCGAACAATGAGTTCCAGTCGATCGCGGCTAGGCTCACAGGATCAGCTCCTCCGGGGAATCGGTGTGGTGGGAGCTGTCCGGGCGCCCGGCCACGAGGATGCGACCGTTGCTGCGCAGCACCTCGACGCGGGTCCCGTACAGCTCGGAGAGCACGTCCGAACGCAGCACCTGGTCCGGCGTGCCGATCCGGAACGAGCCGTTGGCCAGGTAGAGGATCCGGTCCACGTGCTCGATGATCGGGTTCACGTCATGGGTCACGAAGACCACGGCGCACCCGCTGCGTTCACGTTGTTCGTGCACGAGTTCGCTCACCACGTGCTGGTGATGCAGGTCCAGGGACAGCAGGGCCTCGTCGCACAGCACGAGCGTGGGGTCCGCAGCGAGCGCCTGGGCCACGCGCAGGCGCTGTTGCTCGCCCCCGGACAGGACGCCCACGGGGGCGTCGGCGTAGTCGGTGGCACCCACGCGTTCGAGCAACTCGTCCACGGTGCGGTGCACGCGGCGCGGATGCAGTCGGATCCCCCAGCGGTGCCCGTCCACGCCCTGCGCCACGAGGTCCCGGGCCCGCAGCGGCGTGCGAGCCGGGAAGCCGCGCTGTTGGGGCACGTACCCCACGCGGGCGGAGGCGGCCCGCGGACGGGTCCCGTTGACGCGTACGGTCCCGCTCGTGAGCGGGAACAGTCCCAGCAGCACGCGCAGGAAGCTCGTCTTGCCGGTCCCGTTGGAGCCCAGGACCGCGAGGTACTCCCCCGGGGCGACGTCCAGGTCCAGACCGGACCACAGGGTGCGTTCCCCGACGGCCAGGCGCGCGTCCCTGAGCCGGACGACGGCGTCGTCGGCCCCGGAACGGGTGGTCACCTCGGGTGCTGATTGGGGCGCGTTCATGTCCCTACTTCTGGAGCGCGTGGGCCACGCGGTCCGCGTTCTGCGTCATCCACTGCTGGTAGTTCAGCCCGTCCGGGATGGTCTCGGTGAACTCCACCACGGGCTTGCCGGCGTCCCCGGCGGCCGAGCGCAACCGGTCGGTCTGCCCCGTGGAGGTCTGCTTGTTGAGGGCGAGCAGTTTCACGTCGCTGCCCTTGACGAGCCCGAGGGTGTCGTTGAGCACCGCGGGTGCGGCGTCGGAGCCGGCGTCGATGGCCTCGGTGAACGCCTGCGGGGTCTCGTCGTGCAGGCCGGCGTCTTGCAGGAGGTACCCGGGCAGAGGCTCGGTCGCGATGTATCCGCCCGAGGCCTTGATCCCCTCGACCTTCTGTTCGACCGTGCCGAGCTCGTTCTTCACGCGCGCGGCGTTGTCCCGGTAGTACTCGGCGTTCTGCTGGTCCACCTGGCCGAGCTGCTCGGCCATGCGGTCCACGACCATCTGCATGCTCTCGACGTCGTACCACACGTGCTCGTTGAAGTCGCCGTGGTGGTGGTGTCCGGAGCCGTGGTCGTGGTCGTCGTGCGCGTCCTCTTCTCGCTGCAGACCGGAGGCCTCCACGGCGTCCACCACGTGCTGGCCGTCGGAGGCCAGATCGGTCATGAACTGGTCGTACCCACCCCCGTTGCACACCACGACGTCCGCCTTCTCCACCTTCAGCCGGTCCTGGGGGGTGGCCTCGTAGGAGTGGGGGTCCTGGGCGCTCGAGTCGATCACGGGGGTCGCGGAGACCTTGTCGCCACCCACCTGGGACGCGAGGTCCGAGTAGACGTTCGTGGAGGTGACCACGGCGATCTTCCCCGCACCGGGCGAACCCTGCGCGTCCGACGCGGTCCCGCTCGAACACCCGGCGAGCGCGAGACCCACCACCACGCCCGCGCCCAACACGCTCGTCCTACCCTTGCGCACGCTGCGCCCTGCGGTCATCGTCCATCTCCCTCGTCCGACCCCCGGCTCCCACCAATGAGAATCAATGTCATGTAGCCGTGCGTGAGCATATCATGAGCCATTCTCAATAAGGGGCGTGGTGAGAACGGGCCGCTCAGGCCCAGGACTCCGAGCGGGGGCGGCCCTCGTCGTACCCGGACTGGGACTGGATGCCCACCACGGCGCGCGCCGCGAACTGCTCGAGCGTGGCCGCACCGGCGTACGTCATGGAGCTACGCACCCCGGAGGTGATGTGGTCCAGCAGGTCCTCCACGCCGGGGCGCTGGGGGTCCAGGTACATGGTGGAGTTGGAGATGCCCTCCTCGAACAGGGCCTTGCGGGCCCGCGCGAAGCGGTCCTCCCCGGCAGTGCGGTGGCGCACGGCGCGCGCCGAGGCCATCCCGAAGGACTCCTTGTAGGCGCGCCCGTTGGCGTCAATGTTGATCTCACCGGGGCTCTCGTGCGTGCCCGCGAACCAGGACCCGACCATCACCTGGCTCGCGCCGGCCGCGAGCGCGAGGGCGACGTCGCGCGGGTGCTTGACCCCGCCGTCGGCCCACACGTGCTTGCCGAGATCGGCCGCGGCCTCCGCGCACTCGACCACGGCGGAGAACTGGGGGCGACCCACGGCGGTCATCATGCGCGTGGTGCACATGGCCCCGGGGCCCACGCCCACCTTGATGATGTCCGCACCCGCGCCCGCGAGGTCCCGCACGCCGTCCGCGGTGACCACGTTGCCGGCCACGATCGGGACCCGGGGGTCCAGGGCCCGCACGGCGGACACGGCCTCCAACGCTTTGATCTGATGACCGTGGGCGGTGTCCACCACGAGGACGTCCACCCCGGCCTCGAGCAGTTGCTCGGCCTTGCCGGAGACGTCCCCGTTGATTCCGACCGCGGCACCCACGCGCAACCGGCCGTCGTCGTCCAGGGCGGGTGCGTAGATCGTGGAACGCACCAGGCCCTGGTGGGTCAGGATGCCCACGACCTCGCGTCCGCGCAGCACCGGGGCCACGTTGACGCGCGCGGCGGACATCGTCTCGTAGGCGGCGCGCAACACCTCCGGGTCGGAGTCCACGGGGAAGTCGCTGTCCTGGAACTCGGGGCCCTCCGAATGCGCCAGGTCCCCCAGTTGGGTGAAGCGGTCCACGTCCCGGCAGTCGGAGTCCAGGACCATGCCGGCGTAGTGCTCGTCCGCGTCCACGACGATGACCACGCCGTGGGGGCGTTTGTGCATGATCCCCAGGGCGTCGTGCACGGTGTTGCTGCGGTGCATCACCACGGGGGTCTCGTAGCGCGGCGAGCGCTGCTTGACCCACGAGGTCACCTCCGCGATCACGTCCAGCGGGATGTCCTGGGGCAGGATGCCCAGACCGCCGCGCCGGGCCATGGTCTCGACCATGCGCCGCCCGGTCACCGCGGTCATGTTCGCGGCCACGAGCGGGATGGTGGAACCGGTACCGTCCGCGGGGGCCAGATCGACGTCGAACCGGGAGGTCACCCGGGACATCGAGGGCACCAGGAAGACGTCATTATAGGTCAGGTCCGTGGTGGGTGTCGTCAGGAATCGCACAAGAGGAGAGTCTACGTGCTCGCCGCGAGCCGGCGGGCGGGGCGCACCCGCGGGCGGGCGGGTAGGTGGCAACCGTCCAGATGCCTCACTAGACTGAAAAACCGGTACGGCTTTGCGTGCGCGAAGCCAGTTCGCAAGTCCCGCGGCCGGTAAGCTCCGTGGGAGCCACACGAGGGCCGCAAGGACCAGCTCGCCGCCCGGGACACCCAGCACAGATGGAAGAGGCGTATCACTAGTGCCAGACCAGCCGCGTCACCTTATCCCTGAAGAATTTGCCGGCAACGAATGGCTCGTGGACGAGTTGTTCGACAAGTACCAAGCGGACAAGAACTCGGTGGACAAGAAGTGGTGGCCCATCTTCGAACAGATGGCCGGCGACGACCAGTCCGATACCCAGACGTCCGACACCAAGACCTCAGCAGCCGCCCCGTCCCAGGGGGCGGCTGCGTGGACGTCCGGGGGTGATCGTCCCGCTGTACGGCGCGACGACGCCGCCGCCAAGACGTCCGCGGACAAGGCCGCTTCCGGGACGTTCGGCGAGAACAAGCCCGCCTCCGGGACGGCGTCAACCGCGTCCAAGACCGAGCAGAACACCTCCGGTGCCGGCGCGGAGGCGCCCAGGAAGGCGCAGCGGGCCAAGTCCCCGGCGCCGTCGACCACCGGATCCAAGGCGAAGGGACGACCCGAAGGCGTGGACACCGAGACCGAGACCAGCGAGGGCTCCGGAACCAAGCGCCCCATCCGGGCGCAGCCGGAGGACCGTGCGAAGGACAAGAGCCAGGACAAACCCGCCGAGGACACCGTGGTCAAGCTGCGCGGTCCCGCCAAGGCCGTGGCCGCCAACATGGACGCCTCCCTGACCGTGCCCACCGCCACCACGGTGCGCGCGGTGCCCGCCAAGCTGCTGATCGACAACCGCCTGGTGATCAACTCGCACTTGGCCCGTAACCGCGGTGGCAAGGTGTCCTTCACCCACCTCGTGGGCTACGCCGTGATCCGCGCGCTCGCCAACTTCCCGTCCCAGAACGTGATCTACGACGAGGTGGACGGCAAGCCCGCCGCGGTCCATCCCGCGCACGTGAACTTCGGGATCGCGATCGACATCCCC
The DNA here is from genome assembly GCF_040981025.1 of Kocuria sp. CPCC 205261. Classification (NCBI taxonomy): domain Bacteria; kingdom Bacillati; phylum Actinomycetota; class Actinomycetes; order Micrococcales; family Micrococcaceae; genus Kocuria; species Kocuria sp. CPCC 205261. The sequence goes on from NZ_JAVKPU010000005.1 coordinate 151,315, forward strand.
AACAAGGACGGTTCCCGCAACCTGGTGGTGCCCAACATCAAGGGTGCGGAAGAGATGTCCTTCCAGCAGTTCTGGACCTCGTACGAGGACATCGTCAAGCGCGGGCGCAATGGCGCGCTGACCATGGAGGACTACGCGGGCACCACGGTGTCCCTGACGAACCCCGGTGGCATCGGCACCGTGCACTCGGTGCCGCGACTGTCCAAGGGCCAGGCGTGCATCATCGGCGTGGGTGCGCTGGACTACCCCGCCGAGTACAAGGGTGCCTCCCCCCGCACGATCGCGCGCAACGCGGTCTCCAAGGTCATCACCCTGACGTCCACGTACGACCACCGCGTGATCCAGGGCGCCGGTTCGGGTGAGTTCCTCAAGCTCGTGGAGCACTACCTGCTGGGCGGCGAGGACTTCTACGACCACATCTTCGAGGCCCTGCGCATCCCCTACGAGCCCGTCCGCTGGGCCGTGGACAACCAGGTCAACCCCGAGATCCAGATCAACAAGGTCGCCCGGATCCAGCAGCTGATCCACTCCTACCGCGTGCGCGGTCACCTCATGGCGGACACCAACCCGCTCGAGTACGTGATGCGCAAGCACCCGGACCTGGACATCCGCACCTACGGGCTCACCCTGTGGGACCTGGAGCGCGAGTGGCCCACCGGCGGTTTCGGCGGCCAGAGCCTGCTCACGCTGCGCGTAATCCTGGGTCGGCTGCGGGATGCCTACTGCCGCACCGTGGGCGTGGAGTACATGCACATCCAGGAGCCCGAGCAGCGCGAATGGTTCCAGTCCAAGCTCGAGCGTGACTACCAGAAGCCCGCGCGCGAGGAGCAGTTCCACATCCTCGAGCGGCTCAACGCCGCCGAGGCTTTCGAGACCTTCCTGCAGACCAAGTACGTGGGTCAGAAGCGCTTCTCGCTGGAGGGCGGCGAGTCGCTGATCCCGCTGCTGGACGCGATCATCTCCGAGGCCGCGGATGCTTCCCTCGCGGGTGTGGGCATCGCGATGGCCCACCGCGGCCGCCTCAACGTGCTGACCAACATTGCCGGGAAGTCCTACGCCCAGGTGTTCCGCGAGTTCGAGGGCAGCCAGGACCCGCGCGCCGCCGAGGGCTCGGGTGACGTGAAGTACCACCTGGGCACCGAGGGCGTGTTCACCTCCGACAACGGCAACGAGACCCAGGTGTACCTGGCCGCGAACCCCTCCCACCTGGAGGCCGCGGACCCGGTGATCGAGGGCATCGCCCGCGCCAAGACGGACGTGCTGGGCGCCGGGCCGGAGGGTAACGGTGAGTACCCCGTGCTGCCCATCCAGGTCCACGGTGACGCCGCGATGGCCGGACAGGGCATCGTCTACGAGGTCATGCAGATGTCCGGGCTCGAGGCCTACAACGTGGGTGGCACCATCCACGTGGTGGTCAACAACCAGGTGGGCTTCACCACCGCACCCTCTGCGGGCCGCACGTCCACGTACTCCACGGACGTCGCGCGTACCGTGCAGGCCCCGATCTTCCACGTCAACGCGGACGATCCCGAGGCCGTGTCCCGTGTGGCGCAGCTCGCGTTCGAGTACCGCCAGCGGTTCCAGCGCGACGTCGTGATCGACCTGGTGTGCTACCGCCGCCGCGGGCACAACGAGGGCGACGACCCCTCAATGACCCAGCCGTTGATGTACTCCCTGATCGACGGCAAGCGCTCCACGCGCAAGGTCTACACCGAGAACCTCGTGGGCCGCGGGGACATCACGCAGGAAGAAGCGGACCGCGCCCTGAAGGACTACCAGGAGCGCCTGGAGCGGGTCTTCGCCGAGACCCATGAGGCCCAGACCTCCACGGTCCCGCTCGTGACCGGGGACGCCGCCGCGATCGCCAACATCGAGCGGCCGTCCGCGCAGCAGGCCGATTCCGGGGTGTCCGTGCCCAAGACCACGGCCATCTCCGAGGAAGCGGCCCACCGCATCGGTGACGCCTACGTGGACCTGCCCGAGGGCTTCACGATGCACCGCAAGCTGCACAAGCTCGCAGAGAAGCGCCGCGAGATGACGCGCGAGGGCGGGATCGACTGGGGCATGGGCGAGCTCATGGCCTTCGGTTCGCTGCTCATGGACGGTGTCCCGGTGCGGATGTCCGGTCAGGACGTGCGCCGCGGTACGTTCACGCAGCGCCACGCGGTGTTCTTCGACGCCGAGAACGGTGCCGAATGGACCCCGCTGAACCACCTCTCCGCGGACCAGGCACGGTTCTCGATCTACAACTCTTTGCTCTCCGAGTACGGCGTGCTGGGCTTCGAGTACGGCTACTCCGTGGAACGCCCCGAGGCGCTCACGGTGTGGGAGGCGCAGTTCGGTGACTTCACCAACGGTGCGCAGACCATCGTGGACGAGTTCATCTCCTCCGCGGAACAGAAGTGGGGTCAGCGCTCCAACCTGGTGATGTTGTTGCCGCACGGCTTCGAGGGCCAGGGACCCGACCACTCCTCCGCGCGCATCGAGCGCTTCCTGGTGCTGTGCGCGGAGAAGAACATGATCGTGGCCCAGCCCTCCACCCCGGCCAACCACTTCCACCTGCTGCGCCGCCAGGCGTACTCGCGCCCGCGCCGGCCGCTGATCGTGGCCACGCCCAAGCAGCTGCTGCGCCTGAAGGCCGCGGCGTCCCCGGTGGAGGAGTTCACGCAGGGCGGCTTCCAGACGGTCATCCCGGACACCGCCGGGCTCGACGACGCCAAGGTCACCGACGTCATCCTGGTCTCCGGTCGGTTGTACTACGACCTCGTGACCCAGCGGAAGAAGTCGGACGACCACTCCACCGCGATCGTGCGCGTGGAGCAGCTCTACCCGCTGCCCGTAGACGAGATCAAGGAACAGCTGGCGCGCTACCCGGAGGCCCGGATCCTGTGGGCTCAGGACGAACCCGCCAACCAGGGTGCGTGGCCGTTCATGGCCGTGAACCTCGTGCCGCAGCTGGACCGCCCGGTCACGCTCGCGTCCCGCCCCGCCTCGGCCTCCCCCGCCAACGGCTCGGCCAAGCGCCACACGGCGGAGCTGGAGACCCTGGTGCAGCAGGCGTTCGCTCGCGGCGAGTGAGTGCCGCCCGGCGCACGGTACCGCGAGCTGCGCGGCGTCGTACGCCCCCGCCCGATCACCGGGCATGATCCGCCCGGGGGGCCGTCGCGAGACGGCCCCCCGGGTCCCAGCTAGCGAAGGATGTAAGAAGAGTGGACCAACGCAGGATCCGCATTGTGGCCGTGGGAGACGAATTGTTGGCCGGCGTGGACGACCCCCGCGCGCTCGGCTGGTTCGGACGAGTCATGGCTCGCACCCCCCGAGACGTGGTTCCCGTGGACGCCTACAATCTCGCCGCACCTGGTCAGGGCAGTGAGACCCTCAACGACCACTGGTTCGCGGAGGCTTCCCGCCGCTTCGATCCCGCGTGCGACAACCGTCTGGTGATCGCACCGTCCGCCCTGGACATCGACCTGGGGATCACCTCCGCCCGGTCCCGGCTGAACATGGCCAACATCGTGGACCAGGCCACCCAGAACAACGCCAAGGTGCTCGTGGTGGGTCCCCCGCCCACCCTGGACCCGCAGCGCAACCGCAAGATCGCGGACCTCTCCGCGGCCTACGGGGACGTGACCACGCGGCGCAACCACGTGTACGTGGACACGTTCAACCCCCTGCAGCACCACGAGCAGTGGCGCAAGGACCTCGCCGCCAACCACGGCAACCCCGGTCAGGCCGGCTACGGGCTCATCGCGTGGCTTGTGCTGCACCGCGGGTGGTACGACTGGCTGCAGCTGCCCGAGCCGCGCTGAGGCTCTCGCCTCTCGCCGTGGCGACCGCGGCGACCGCCGCAATGCGGGGCGGCGGCTCCGGGTGACACCACCCGTGGCGCTGGCCGCAGGGTCCGGGGGCACCCCTATGGCATGGGCGGCACCGGAGCGGTGGCATGAGCACCGCCCGGAATGTGAGATACTGACAGACGATGTCCCAGCCAATCATCGCAGGAGGTACATCATGAGCAAGCGTGGACGTAAGCGCAAGGATCGTCGCAAGAACTCGGCAAACCGCGGCAAGCGGCCCAATTCCTGAGGTTCGGCGAACGCATCACGAAGCCCCCGTGGCCGTCATCGGTCACGGGGGCTTCGCTCTGTCCGAGGGATCCGCGTCACCGGGTACTTCGTTCCCCGGGTCCCTGCGCGGCTGAGCACTCACGCCGCTGGGCGCCGCCGGCGACTCATCCCGCCCGGTACCGGCGCCGCCCGGTCCTCAGGCAGCGGGGTGCTCGTTGCACTGGGCGTCGATGCGCGCGAGGATCGAGCGCTTGAGCTCGTCCGGCGCGGTCTCGCAGCACGAACGCTTCACCACGGAGCGGATCACGCACTCCAGGTTGTACTCGCGCTCGCAGTCGGCGCAGTCCGTGAGGTGCTCGTGGATCTCCGCGAGGTCCTCGGTGGTCAGTGCCCCGTCCAGGTACTCGTAGATCCGCTGGATGCGTTCGTCGGTGCAGCCGTTGTGACACGGTTTCGCGGTCATGCTCTAGCCTCGATCCTTCGCTCGTGCGCCGTCCTTGGTCTTCTTCTGGACCTTGGACGTGTCGAATCCTCGTTCTTGGGCGTAGTCGCCCAGTTTCTCGCGCAGAAGCTTGCGGCCACGGTGCAACCTGGACATCACGGTTCCGATGGGCGTGTCCATGATCTCGGAGATCTCCTTGTATGCGAATCCCTCCACGTCCGAGAAGTACACCGCCAGGCGGAACTCCTCGGGCAACTCCTGCAGGGCTCGCTTGACGTCCGAGTCCGGCAGGTGGTCCAACGCCTCCACCTCGGCAGAACGCAGTCCCGTGGAGGTGTGCGACTCCGCGCGGTGCAGCTGCCAATCCTCCACGGTGTCCGTGTTGGCCTGGCGCGGTTCGCGTTGCCGCTTGCGGTACAGGTTGATGTACGTATTGGTCAGGATCCGGTACAACCAGGCCTTGAGATTGGTCCCCGGCTTGTACTGGTGGAACGCGGAGAACGCCTTGGTGTAGGCCTCCTGCACTAGGTCCTCGGCATCGGACGGGTTGCGGGTCATGCGCAATGCCGCGGCGTAGAGCTGGTCCACGTACTGCATGGCGTCGCGTTCGAAACGCTCACGGCGCTGCTGAGTGGTTTCCGCTCCGGAGGGCACCTCTTCGGGGTGTTCCACCGGATGGGAATCGTGAGTTCGCTGATCGTTCATCACGTCCCAGTCTAAGGTGGGGGCCGTCATCCTCCGCCGTCACCCACTTCCCTGGTCGTTGCCGAGTGTTACGTCACATATGTGGCGCTTCTGTACACCGTGGATAACACGCACGCGCCGTGCCAGTATTCCCGGCGGCGGCGCGAACTCGGGCCGATAGGATGGCTACAGTGCGTACCCGGAGATGCCGGGGCCGTAAGGAGGAGAACCATGAGCATTGTTCGTCGTCTCGCCCGCCCGCTGCTCGCCACCGGTTACATCGCCGGGGGCGTCAACGCGTTCCGCAACTCGTCCGCTGCCGCGAAGCAGTTGGACCCGGTCCTCAAGGCCCTCGAGAGCGCCGCCCCGCAGGTGCGCCCCGTGACTGCCAACCGCGCTCAGGTCGCGCAGGGCATCGCCGCCGCCCAGGTCGTCGCGGCGTCGCTGCTCGCCGCGAGCAAGCTCCCGCGTCTGTCGTCCACCGTGCTGCTCGGCACCACCGCGCTCAACGGCTACACCCAATACCGCTCCGCGGACGCGAGCACCGCCGAGGGCAAGGCCGCCCGCCGGTCGGACCTGCTCAAGAACGTGTCCCTGCTGGGTGCCGTGATGATCGCAGCCGTGGACACTTCGGGCAACCCGTCCCTCGTGTGGCGCGCGAGCCACCTCGCCGACGACGTCCGCAAGAACGCGGTCAAGGTCGGCAAGGACACCAAGAAGAAGCTGGAGCAGGCCGAGAAGGCCGTCCAGGACGCCGTTTCCAACTAGGAGCACCGCGCCACGTGATGCCGAGCAACGGCGAACCGCAAGCCCTGGATCCCGCTCACTGGCGGGCCCCCTTCTCGGAGGGGGCCGCCGTGAGAGGCACGGTGGCCGTCCCCGGTTCCAAGTCCCTGACCAACAGGTATCTGGTCCTCGCGGCCCTCGCGGATGAACCGTCCGTGCTGCGCAAGCCGTTGCACTCGCGTGACAGCAGGCTCATGATCACCGCGCTCGAGCAGTTGGGCGCGGTGATCGAAGCGCTGCCGGACCCGGGGCCGTTCGGTCCGGATCTGCGGATCACCCCCCTGCCCCGCGCGCATACTCTCACCGGGCCCGTGGCCGTGGACTGCGGTCTTGCGGGTACCGTGATGCGCTTCGTCCCGCCCCTGGCGGCGCTATGTTCCGGGGTCGTGGATTTCGACGGCGACGCCGGAGCGCGCGTCCGTCCCATGGGTCCCGTGATCGCGGGGTTGCGCGAGCTCGGCGTGTCCGTCGAGGACGACGGCCGGGGCACGCTGCCGTTGCGCGTCGTCGGCACCGGATCGGTGACCGGGGGCACCGTGACGATCGACGCGAGCGGCTCGTCCCAGTTCGTCTCCGCGCTACTGCTCTCCGCGGTGCGCTTCAACTCCCCGCTCGTACTGCACCACGAGGGCGGCTCCGGTGTGCCCTCTCTACCGCACGTGGACATGACCGTGTCCGTGCTGCGCAACGCCGGTGTGGCCGCCGAGCGCATCGGTGACGCCGCGTGGCGGGTCAGCCCGAGCGACGTCGCCGGCCTGGACGTGACCGTGGAACCGGACCTGTCCAACGCCGGACCGTTCCTGGCGGCGGCCGTGGTCACGGGCGGGACCGTGAGCATCCCCGACTGGCCCGCCCACACCACGCAGGGCGGGGACCAGTGGCGGCGGATCCTGCCCCTGTTCGGCGCGGACGTCCGTGTGCAGGGCGGCACGTTCACCGTGACCGGCCCGGACGAGATCGCCGGGGTGGACCTGGACCTGTCGGAGGCCGGCGAGCTCGCGCCCACCGTGGCCGCGATCTGCGCGCTAGCCACCGGCCCCTCCGTGCTGCGCGGTATCGCCCACCTGCGCGGGCACGAGACCGATCGGCTCGCCGCGTTGCGCACCGAGCTCAACGCGCTGGGTGGGAACGTGGAGGAGACCGCGGACGGACTTCTGATCACCCCCGCTGAGCTGCACGCCGGAGTCTTCCACAGCTATCACGACCACCGCATGGCCACCGCGGGAGCCATCCTGGGCCTGCGCGTGCCCGGGATCCGGGTGGAGAACGTCGCCACCACCGCCAAGACGCTTCCCGATTTCCCGGGCATGTGGGACCGCCTCGTGCGGCGGGGTTCCTGACGCAGTGGCCCGCAGGACCTGGGACGAGTCCGACGTCCGGATCCGCGCGAACAAGCGCGGCTCCCGCCCTCGCACCAAGCAGCGACCCACGCACGAGGACGCCGTGATCGTACGTGTGGTGGCCGTGAACCGCGGCCGGTACACGTGCGTGGTGGGAGAGGACGAGGAACAACCGCGCACGGTGACGTGCGTGCGCGCCAAGGAGCTGCGGCGCCGGCCCATCGTGCCCGGGGATCTCGTGGGCGTCGTGGGTGACGTCACCGGTGCCCCGGACACCCTGGCACGCATCGTGCGGATCGAACCGCGCACCACCGTGCTGCGTCGCAGTGCCGATGACACCGATCCCGTGGAACGCGTGATCGTGGCGAACGCGGACCGGCTCGTACTCGTGCTCGCGGCGGCCTCTCCCACCCCCCGCACGGGATTCGTGGACCGCGGGTTGGTGGCGGCATGGGACGCGGGAATCACCCCCGTGGTGTGCATGACCAAGTCCGATCTGGCCGATCCCACGGAGTTCCTGGACTACCTCCACGACCTGGACGTGATCACCCTCAGCACGCAGCGCGCGACCGACCGCGGTGAACGGCCCGAGGCCGGCATCCACGAGGAGTCCCTGGCCGTGTCCCCCGATTCCCTCGAGCGGTTGCGGTCGTTGCTGAACGGTCATGTGAGCGTGTTCCTGGGGCCCTCCGGCGTGGGCAAGTCCACGCTGGTCAACGCCCTCACGGGAGCGCAGCGGGCCACCGGCGGCGTCAACGACGTCACGGGCCGTGGCCGGCACACGTCGTCCTCCGCGCGTGCCCTCACGGTGCCCGGAACCCGCCCCGGGACCTGGGTCGTGGACACCCCCGGGATCCGTTCCCTGGGTCTGGCCCACGTGCCCGAGGAGGAACTGCTCAACGCGTTCACCGACCTGGTCCCCGCCACCGCGGACTGTCCTCGCGGGTGCCTGCACACGGAGGATTCCCCCGGGTGCGCGCTGGACGCGTGGGTGCACCGCCCGGGGGCCTCCCCGGCGGCCCCGCAGCGGCTCGAATCGCTACGCAGATTGCTCGCGGCGTCGCGCGGGCAGACACAGCGGGGGGACAGCGAGAAGCAGCTCGGACAAGCGATAACGTAGACGCATGCGTGCACCCAGCAGTTACACGGACGACCTCCGCCTGGCCCACATCCTCGCGGATTCCGTGGACGGACTGACCATGAAACGGTTCAAGTCCCAGGACCTCACCGTGGAGACCAAACCCGATCTCACACCCGTGACGGACGCGGACCGCGAGGCCGAACAAGTGATCCGCGCGCAACTGGGGCGCGTACGCAATCGGGACGCCGTAATCGGTGAGGAGTTCGGGACCACGGGTTCGGGCGGCCGCCAGTGGGTGATCGACCCGATCGACGGCACCAAGAACTACGTGCGCGGCGTACCCGTGTGGGCCACGCTGATCGGTTTGATCGAGGATGGTGAGGTGGTGTTGGGCGTGGTGTCCGCGCCGGCGCTCAACCGCCGTTGGTGGGCCGCCGCCGGGTCGGGGGCCTTCACGGGGCGCTCACTCTCGCAGGCCACGCGCTTGTCGGTCTCCTCAGTCACCCAGCTCTCGGACGCATCGCTGTCCTACTCGTCCCTGAGCGGATGGCGGGATCTGGGTGTACGCCAGCAGTTCATCGAGCTCACCGATTCCGTGTGGCGCACGCGGGCCTACGGGGACTTCTGGTCCTACTGCATGGTCGCCGAGGGCGCGGTGGACCTCGCGTGCGAACCCGAACTCAACCTCTACGACATGGCCGCGCTCGTGCCCATCGTCACCGAGGCCGGCGGGCGTTTCACGTCCCTGGCCGGGCAGGACGGTCCCTTCGGGGACAACGCCCTGGCCAGCAACGGTCTCCTGCACGACGCCGCTCTGGACGTCCTCGGTACCGGCGCCCCCCAGGACTGAACGAGCCCGGTGTCACGTGCGTGACACCGGGCTCGTTCGTCTCATCCGAGGGGCGGGATCACCCGCGGGGACCTCAGGAGTTCAAGGAATCGTTGAGGGCGTTCTCCACGCACTCCTGGTACGCGGCGTCGTTTCCGGCCACCGCGAGGTCCATGCAGTCGGCGGCCTGACCGAAGACCCAGGCGAACAGCACGGCCATCAGGATACCTCCCAGCAGCGCGAGTGCGGAGAGTACGATGCCCACGACCGCGAGTGCCGGGGAACCACGGCGCGACTTACGGATCTTGACCACGCCGATGATGCCGAGGATCAGGCCCACGAGGCCCAGTACACCGCCCAGACCGGCGAGCCAGAACGTGAGGATGCCCAGGATACCGAGCACCAGTGAGGCGATGCCCAGCCCGCGGCCCGGCACCAGAGCGTAGGGGTTGCCGTAGCCGTCCTGGTTGTCGTAACCACCCTGGTTGTACTCGTTCTGGTAGTGCGTGGGGTAGCCACCCTGGGTGTCCTGGCCCTGGACGCCGTAACCCTGCTGGGGGTAGCCGCCGGCGCCGTAGCCCTGGTTGCCGTAGCCATGATTACCGTAAGCCTGGCCGCCATAGGACTGCTGACCGGACTGGCCGTACTGGTCGTCACCGCCGTACTGGTTGGACGAGCCGTACTGATCGGACGTGCCGTACTGGCCGGTGGTGCCGTAGCCGCCGGCCTGGGAGGCGTTGTTCCCGTAGCCCTGGCCGCCCTGTTGAGCGGACGGATCGCTGTACTGGCGGTACTCGGGCTGCTGCGTCCCGCCCGCACTCTGAACCCGGCCGTCGGAGTACTGACCGTACTGCGGCTGGTCCCGGTGGGAGGCCGAGGACGAACCCGACTGATCGTTGGACCGCTCACTCATGGAAGCGCCTACCTCTCGGTTTCGATGATGGGTTTCCGGCTCAAGTCTTCCACATCGCGCCGGGAACACCGGGGGACGCCCCAGCCCACCCCGCTCGGGCACGCCCCTTCCGGCCGCCTTGAACCACTGTGCTGCACCACGCACATGTACCGGCCGGTACACGGTTTTATCGCAGCACAGACGTTCCCGGGACGCGGGCGTGGGTCCTGGTCCTCGTTCCATGTGCGGACTGCACAGGCCCGGGACCACCGCTGCAAGGTGCGGAAGGTCCCTGCCAGGGACCTCCGCCCCCAGGTAAGGTCGGCCCACCTCACCGCACTTCTCCACGCCTCAATGCACCGCAGAGATCTCCAGGCGGACACAGTCCGGGTCCCGCTCCCCCGATCCCACGAACACGGTGCGGTTGAGCCACGCACACGGCCCGTCCTCGTCCGCGGTGAGCACGGGCGCGCATCGGAAGTACACCCGCTGTGGGTCCACCGGGATCCCCTGAGCGATGGCCCGGGAGTCCTCCGCGCTGGTCACCCGCACGGCGCGGTTGTCCACGTAGACCAGGTGACCGTGGGCGAGTTCCAGGACGTACTTGGCCTCGAGCCAGGGGATCTCGGTACCAACCACTTGGTAATCGGCTCCCACGGGCAGCACACGCCCGGAGCCGCGAGGACCGGTCACTGCGCCGCCGGTGATCGGTGCGACCCTGCGTGTCCCGGCGGCGGTCCGGCCCACGGTCAGGGGTGCGGCCATTTCCACCCGCACGGTGAACGCGTGCCGAAGGACTGGGGACTGTGGGGTCCGTCCTGCCTCCACCCTAGGCCCGAGGACTCCCGCCGGTCGGGCACGCATGCGGACATGGGCCTCGGGTCCGCCGGGCTCCCGTGCTTGCCCCTCCGAACGCGGACCCCTGGACACAAATATGTCCCGATAACGCACTCGGAGCCATCGGCCGCGTGCTTTTTCGGGACTCAGATGTTCCCGGGCTCAGGCAAACAAAAAGACCCTGAACCATTGGTTCAGGGTCTTCTCACGTCCTGGGACAGGACGACAGTGGAGATGGGGGGAATTGAACCCCCGTCCGATGCAGCATTGTCAGGGCTTCTCCGGGTGCAGTGTGCTTACAGGTTTCTCAGTTCCGGTCATCTCGCACACGAGTGACCGCCGAACTCAGTTACGTAAGAGTCCCACGAACGCCCGTAACCTGCGTCCGCAGCAGTGACCTTCTAGCTGATGGCAGGATCCAGGTCGAAGGTGAACCTGGGCTGCCAGACTGCTGTCGCTACTTACGCAGCGAGAGCGAAGTCAGTGCGCTTGGATTTGGCACTTATTGTTTTACAGAGAGCGTTTACGAGATAACTCTGCGTCCTCGACCCGCTTCCCCTGTCTCAACTCACATCGTCGAAACCGATCATCCCCGTATTCATTTTTCAATGAGCTTCCACGTGCCAGCGGATCTCAGTGACTCGCCCGCTCATGGACACATCAGATTACGCCCACCCTAGCCACACCGTCAAATCGGCAGGGGCCGCGGACCGGGCTCCTCGGACCGCGCCGGCTCCACCCGTGCTGCCCTACCCTGGCCCTCCCCCGCGGGATGCCCTAGGGTGTAACGCATGTTCCGATGAGCCATTCGACCTCCCCGCGCCCGTGGCCGCTGCCCGGCGGGGACCCCGGCTATCCGAGGACACCCATGGCTCATCCCCCGCATTCTCCCGCCACCCCTAATACGGCCGCGCACATCCGCGTGTCCGGCATCTCCGCCTCCTACGGCTCCCACCGGGTGCTCACGGACATCAGCTTCTCCGTGACCGCGGGTGATCCCACGGGTCTGATCGGAGAGAACGGTTCCGGCAAGAGCACCCTGCTGCGCATCATGGCGGGCCTGCGCGCGCCCGACACCGGTGAGGTCCGCGCCGTCGGCCCCGTCGATTCGCTGCGCGTGGGCCTGCTGCACCAAGAACCCCCCTTCGCGCCGCACGACACCGTGGCCCAAGCGGTGGAGGCAGCGGTGCGGACCGTGCGGGACGCAGCATCCGTCGTCGACCGCGCAGCTGACGCCCTCGCCCGCGCCCCGGAGGACGAGGGCGCAGCCACCGCGTACGCCGCCGCCCTGGACACTGCCGAACGGATCGGCGCGTGGGACGTGGACACCCGCATCGACGTCACTCTGGGCGGGCTCGGCCTGGGAGGCGTGGGTCGTGACCGGCCCACGGGTGCCCTGTCCGGCGGACAGCGCTCACGGCTGTCCTTGGCCTGGCTGCTGCTCTCCACCCCGGACGTGTTGCTGCTCGACGAACCCACGAACCACCTGGACGACGCCGCCACGGACTTCCTGCGCGCGACCCTGCGGTCGTGGCACGGACCGGTGCTGCTGGCGAGCCATGACCGCGCATTCCTGGACACCGCCGTGACCTCGCTCGTGGACCTGGACCCCGCACCCCGACCGCATGCCGTCACCTCCGATCTCGTGGGTGACGGCACCGGGACGGGCATCGGCGTGACCCGCTTCGGCGGCACCTATTCCCAGTACGTGCTCGCCCGCATGGATACCCGCGAGCGCTGGGAACGCACGTATCGGGACGAACAGGCGCAACTGAAGAAGCTCCGCGCGGCCGTGCGGGAGCAGCAGACCGTGGGCCACAGCGACCGGTCCCCCAAGACGGAGGGTCGTGCGGCGAAGAAGTTCTACGCGGACCGCAACGCCACGGTGGTCTCCCGACGGGTCAACGACGCGCGGACCCGCCTGGCCACCGTCGAGGACGAGCAGATCCGCAAGCCACCCCGGGAGCTGTACTTCCAGGGACTCACCGCGGGTTTGTCCGGATCGGAAGCCGCACTGCACCGCACGGGTCCGGTACTGACCGCCTCCGCGGCCGAGGTCGCGGGACGGATGGCACCCGTGTCCCTGACCGTGAGCGCGGGTGAGTCGTGGCTCATCACGGGTTCCAATGGTGTGGGCAAATCCACCCTGCTGAGCCTGTTCGCCCGGCGACTGGAACCCACGCGCGGTTCCGTGCACGTCGCACCCGGCGTACGCGTGGGGTTATTGGACCAGGACGCCACACTGCCCGGCGCCGACCCGGAGCACACGGCGGCCCATATCTACCATGAGCTCGTGGGAGAGGATCGCGCGGAGACCGTTCCTCTCGGGACGTTCGGTCTGCTGGCCGGGCGGGACGAGAACCGGCGGGTCGGTGAGCTCAGCGTGGGACAGCGGCGTCGGCTCGCCCTGGCGGTGCTGCTCGCGGACCCGCCGCAGGTGTTGTTGCTGGACGAGCCCACCAACCACTTCTCACTCGTGCTCGCCACGCAGCTCGAGGCGGCGGTGCCCGACTACCCGGGGACCGTGCTCGTGGCCTCCCACGATCGCTGGTTGCGCAGGAACTGGACCGGCCGGCACCTCGCACTGGAGGTACCGGCCGGGACGCCGTGAGTCGAAGGGCTCAACCGCGCATGTTGCGGTAGCGCATGGCGCGCTGGGCCTCGCGGTTGTCCTGCTTCTCTCGCAGGGTCTGACGCTTGTCGTACTCGCGCTTGCCGCGGGCCACCGCGATCTCCACCTTCACGCGCTTGCCGTGCACGAAGTACAGGGACAGCGGAATGATGGTGTAACCGGCCTCGCGCGTCTTGCCCGCGATCTTATCCAGCTCGGAGCGGTGCAACAGCAGCTTGCGCCGCCGCCGCGCGGAATGGTTGGTCCACGAGCCCTGCAGATACTCCGGGATGTGGGCGTGTTCGAGCCACAGCTCGCCGCGGTTGTCGAACTGGCAGAACGCGTCCACCAGGGACGCCCGTCCCATGCGCAGCGACTTCACCTCGGTCCCCATGAGCGCCAGTCCGGCCTCGTAGGTGTCGTAGATGTTGTAGTCGTGGCGCGCCTTCTTGTTGTTGGCCACGATCTGGCGGCCGTCATCAGCGTTCTTCTTGGCCATCGGCCTGTTCTTCCTTCACCGGGTCCCGCCGGGGACGACGCCGCTGTCCCGGCCCGGGGTGCGCGGGGCACCTGCCGGGCGGGGCGGCGTCGTCGTGCGGCGTGGAGCCCTTAGTCCTCGTTGTGCTGGCGGGCGTCCGCGCGCCAGCGAATGCCTTCGTCGATGAACGAGTCGATCCCGCCGTCGAACACGGAACTGGGATTGCCCTCTTCGTAGTTGGTGCGCAGATCCTTGACCATCTGGTAGGGGTTGAGCACGTACGAGCGCATCTGGTCACCCCAGGATGCCTTCACGTCCCCCGCCATCTCCTTCTTCTTGGCGTCCGCTTCCTGCTGGCGTAACAGCAGCAAGCGGGACTGCAGCACGCGCAGCGCGGCCGCGCGGTTCTGGATCTGCGACTTCTCGTTCTGCATGGACACCACGATGCCCGTGGGGATGTGGGTCATGCGCACCGCGGAGTCGGTCGTGTTCACGGACTGACCACCGGGACCCGAGGAGCGGAACACGTCCACCTTCAGCTCGGACTCCGGGATCTCGATCGTGTCGTCGGACTCGATGAGCGGGATGACCTCCACCGCGGCGAAGGACGTCTGGCGCCGCCCCTGGTTGTCGAACGGAGAGATCCGCACGAGCCGGTGCGTACCCGCCTCCACGGACAGGGTCCCGAACGCGTAGGGCGCCTTGACCTCGAACGTGGCCGACTTCAGACCCGCCTCTTCCGCGTAGGAGGTGTCCAGGACCTTGGTGGGGTACCCGTGGCGCTCCGCCCAGCGCAGGTACATGCGCATGAGGATCTCCGCGAAGTCCGCGGCGTCCACACCACCGGCGCCCGAGCGGATGGTGACCACGGCCTCGCGTTCGTCGTACTCGCCGGCCAGCAGGGTCTGGATCTCCAGTTCGGACAGCGCCTTGCGGATGGACTCGAGTTCCTCCGCGGCGGCGTCCCGGGTGTCCTGATCGTCCTCTTCCTCCGCGAGTTCCACCATGACCTCGAGGTCGTCGATGCGCCCGGAGATCTTCCTGAGCCGGTCCAGCTTGCTCTGCTGGTGCGAGAGCTGCGAGGTGACCTTCTGGGCCTCGTCCGGGTTGTCCCACAGGTCCGGGGCCGCGGCCTGCTCGGACAGGACGGCGATCTGCTTCTTCATGGACTCGACGTCGCTGACCGCCGCCACGGAGTCGTAGGTGGCTCGGAGGGCACGGATTTCTGCAGCGTAGTCAATGGAGGCCATGACACATCACTTTACGTCATGGCCCCCGGGTCCGTGAGCCGGTAGGATTCCCTGCGACACCGCTGCTGAGGAGCCCGCCGATGGAACGCCCCACCGTACTCGCACTCATCCTGGCGGGAGGCAAGGGGTCTCGACTGGGCGCCCTGACCGATTTCGTGGTCAAGCCCGCGTTGCCCGTGGGCGGCACGTACCGCTTGATCGACGTGTCCCTGTCCAACCTGGCGCACTCGCACATCCCGGACGTGTGGATGGTGCAGCAGTACCTGCCCCACGACCTCAACGCCTACATGGCCGGCGGTCGCCCGTGGGACCTGGACCGCTCCCACGGCGGGCTGCAGATCCTGCCGCCTTACGAGGGGTCCCACGGCGAGGGTTTCGCGAGCGGCAACTCGGACTCCATCTACCGCCAGAGCAGGATCATCCGTGAGGCGGACCCGGATCTGGTCCTCGTGCTCTCCGCGGACCACCTCTACACGATCGATTTCCGGTCCGTCGTGGACACCCACCTGACCAAGCGCGCTGATCTGACCATGGTCACCACCGAGGTCCCCGAGGATCCCTCCCGCTACAGCGTGGTACGCACCAATGAAGCCGGCCAGGTTACCGAGTTCGCGTACAAGCCCGAGGAGCCCAAGGGCAACCTTGTGGCCGGTGAGATGTTCCTCTTCTCCACGGACGTGCTGCTGTCGGCGCTGGACACCCTGCAGTCCGAACTGGGCGAGCTGGGCGACTACGGCGAGGACCTCATCCCCTACGTCCTGGAACACCACCGGGTGGTCGAGCACCGACACCTGGGGTACTGGATGGATCTCGGGACCGTCCAGTCCTACTGGACCGCGCAGATGCAGCTGATCGACGGCGACGGCGCGACCCTCGACGATCCCGCATGGCCCATCTGGAGCGGCCAGGTTGCTCCCCCGCCCGCGTTCATCACCGACGACGCCGCGGTCTCCCGCTCGTACGTGGCCCCCGGGGCGCGGGTGGCCGGCACCGTGGAACACTCGATCATCGGCCAGAACTGCGTGATCGAGGCCGGGGCCGTGGTGCGCAACTCCGTGCTGCTCGACGACGTGCACGTGGGTCCCACGGTGGAGCTCATCAACGTGGTCGCCGATTCGGGTGCGGACATCACCGGCGGTTCGCAGCGCGGTTCCGCGCAGCACGTCACGGTGATCGACCGCACCGGTACCGTGAGCCAGCGAGAAGCGTTCGACACCTCCGCGGTCCTGCCGCGGAACCATGAACAGTACTGATCCCCTCCTTCGAAAGGTCGTCTTGTCATGAGCCGTTCCCGATCCACCCTGGGCCCCGTGCTGCGTCAGGTGCTGCGCTCCACCGTGCGCCGCCAGGCCACCCGCCGCCTCATCGGCGTGGTGCCTCCCGTGGCCGCATACCGCCGGGTGGCCACCGCCCGTCGCTTGCTGCGTATGCTGCGCCGCTGAGTCATGCCTACTGCGATGTGACGAAGGCACGGCCGGGAATCTCCCGGCCGTGTCTTCGTCATATCGGTGCTTCGTTCAGTGCGGTGCCTCACGCGTAGCGTGGCCGTGCTCCGAGCGGTGCGTGGTTCATAGCGACACCTCGCTTGTAGCGGGGCCTCGCTCATGGCGGAGCGTCACTCGTGACGGCACCCGTCATCGGGCCGTTTGGAGCATCAGGCCCAGGCGCAGGATCAGGAGGCCCACGGACACCGAGGGAGCACCGTCGTGCTGGACGACGGCCCAGGAGGTTGCGCGTCTGGTGTCGATCGTGGTGGTCGGAGCGTCGGTCATGGCAGTCTTACTTATCGCTGAAAGTAACTCCGCCAGTGACGCGTCAACGGTACACAACACGTCACCTGTGAAACCGCTGGTCAGACGGCAAACCGGGTGAGGTGAATCACCGCTGCATGACGGCTCGCGCGTCCCCCGTGGCGCTGATCGGGACACCCGCGGGGATGAATACGTTGACCACCGGCGGATGCACCACGGCCGAGAGCGTGACCTGGGCGGTCGTCCCGTCCGCCGATCCCGTGGGCGCCGCGAGGGACAGCCCGCTGACATCGTGGAAAGCCCCCACGGTCCCCAGGTAACTCGTGGCCGAGGCGGCCACCGCCCCGTTCGTGAGGATGGGTGTGGGCGGACCCGAACCGGAGCGGTCCACGTTCGTGAACGTGTCCGCGGCGGCCCCCGCCGCCCGATCGGCGAGCGATTGCAGTTGCCGCTCCCCCACGTACACGCTGGTGATCGCCATGACTGTGACCACCAGGAGCAGAGTCACCAGGGCGAAACCGATCAGCACGATCGTGGTCTGTCCGGAGTCAGGATCCTCGGGGTTCGCACGATGCGGTTCATCGCGGTCCTGGCTCGTCCCCTGCGCCGGGCACTCGTGTAGCCGCGGCCCGTCGAGGTCGTCGATCTGCGCAGTCGCGATACCGATGAGGGGCCGCATCACGTCGAGGCTGGATAGCATCGCGCGCATCATGAGTACCGCCCCGCGATCACGGTGACGTCCGAGGACAGCGTGGCGATCCTGGCCGTGACGAACCCCGGCATCAAGGGGAGCTCCACGGTGACGGTGGCGTGGACCCGCGCCACCGAACCGGGTGTCTCACACGTCCCGTCCGAACAGCTCACCGTGACAGCGAGGTCCCGCGGGTTGAAACCGTGATCCTGGGCCGCGACAGCGGCGACGTCATGCACCCTTACGCGATTGAGGCCCTTGGCCTCGAGAACAGACACGGCCTGAGCCGCTTGGTCCGCCGCCGCGACCACGGCGAGGGAACCCGCCTGGACCCGGGCCACCGTGACCACCAGGTACATCACGGGCACGAGCAATAGCAGGCCCAGTCCGATGAACTCCACGATCGCGCTCCCCCGGTCCGGATCGTCCCCGGAACCGCGCCGCGCGAGGACCTCACGAATCCATGTCGACCGCATGCCCACTCACCTCCAGCGCGCGCGGCGGGCCCAGCGTGGCCACGACCGGCAGGGGCGAGACCACACGGATCTCGACCGCCGGCAGTGACCCCACGCTGGTACGGGACACGGAGATGTCCCGCGCATAACTCGCGCCCACGGTGTCGGTGATGATCCCGCGCGTGCGGGCGATGCCGTCCTCGTCGGTGCGGTCCGCGAGGCTCGCGTACCGGGCCCCGGCCGCGGCGGCGTCGATCAGGGTGTTGCGCACGTGCAGCGCGAATCCCACCTGCAGAATGAGGCCGAACAGCACGATCGCGAGCGCGAGGACCATGACGTATTCGGCCACCGCGTTGCCGGCGTCCAGGTCGAGCGCGGGGTCAGAGGCCCGAGACGCGGTTGATGGCATCCTGGAACAGCCCCTCCAAGGCGGGCCGGGCGATCAGCAACAACCCCGCCACCAGCACCGCGGACATGAGCGTAAGCATGACCCAGCCGGGTACGTCCCCCCGATCCGGGTGGTCATCACTCGGTGCGAGCCGGGCGGGCAGGGAGACGGTCAGCAGCCACACGGTGGCCGCATGACAGCGCATCAGGTGTTTCATGATTTTCTCCTTGTGTCGTCAGTGGGTTCGGGAGCCGATCCGTCAGAACCCCAGGTCCAGGACCGCGAGTCCGGGGAACACCGCGAACATCACGCTCAACGGCAGGATGGAGAACACGACCGGGACGAGTGCGCCGGTTCCGGTGTTTCGGAGAAGGCAAGGCCATCCGCTTCGAAGGTCACCGCCAGCCCCACCGGGTAGCCCCGGTACACCCCCTCCACCGTCACGCGGACATCCAGCAGGCGCACCACCTCAGCCCGCTCCTGCGGCCCCATCCCGGCCAGCCACTCATGAGCCTGGGCCACCACCGCCAGCACGTCACTAACCTGGGCGCGGCGCTGTTGCCTCTCCTGCTGAGTGGCCTGCGCCCCGGCGATCTGCGAGCGCAACTGCCCGATCTGCTCGTCCAGCTTCGCCACCCGCCCGGTGAGGGTCTCGGTCAGCTGAGTGGACTCCAACAGCAGGTCCACCGCGCGCTCGCGCTGGGCAGTCAGGCGCGCCAACTGTTGCTCCAAGTGCGCCAGCTGGGTGGGTTCGACCTCCTGCCCGGCCAGCCAGTCCCGGCCCATGGCCTCCAACCGCTCACGGTCCCCCAGGAACCCCACGACCTCCTCCCAGACCTTCTGGTCCAGCAACGGCCCGTCCAGCTGGGAATGGGAGCACCGTTGCTCCTTCGGCAGTGAGGTACGACGACCCCCGCACCGGTAGACGTGCGACTGCCGCCCCTTGGTGGCCTTCCGCAGGTCCACCCCGGTGTAGGTCCGGTCGCAGTCCACCGCGCGCACCCGGCCCGTAAGCAACTGCGCGGTGCGGCTGTACTCCCCCGCCGGGTTGTATTTGGCCTGCTTGCCGTCCAGCGCGGCCTGTAGTGCCTCCCACTCCTGCTGGGAGAACATCGGGTTCCCGTAGGCGACCTTGATCGGTTCGCCGTAGGCCGGGGTGCCGTCGGCGGTCACCTTCGTGTCACGACCGGAGGCCCGGGCAGTGTCGTCCTGCTCGGCGGGCAAACCCCACCAGTTCTCGCCCGTGACCAGCACCCGGTGACGCAACGCGCGACGCAGAACCTGAGGCGACCATCGCGCGGCCTTGCGTGGCCGGTACCCCAGCCGGTCCAGCTCCTCGCAGACCTTTGGGGTGCTCACCCCCTGGTTCACGATCCGGTCATAGGCCAGGGCCAGCACCTCACGCTCCCGGATGCTCGGGACCACGCGAGACTCGCGCCCCTGCCCTGCCACCTCATAGCCGTACGGCACATCACCACCGGCATAGGAACCACCGTTGCGGAGCTTGGCACGACGGCCCGAGTTGGTGCGCCGGAAGGTCAGGCGACGTTCGTAGCCGGAGATGGTGCTACTGATCCCCAGCATCAGGGAACCCTCGTCGGTGGTGTAGTCCATCCCACCGTCCACCGAGACCACGTCCACGCCCAGCGCGATCAGCCGTTCGATCTCCCCGGCGAAGGCGGTGCCGCGTCCGAAGCGGTCCAGGCGCAGGATCAGCAGGACCTCGAACTCACCGGCAACGGCGGCGGCGAGCATCTCCCGCCACTGTGGGCGGTCCAGGGAAGCGCCGGACAGCCCCGCGTCGCAGTAGTCCCGCACCACGGCCAGGCCGTTCTCGTCGGCGTAGGTCTGGCACCGGGCCAGCTGCTCCCCCAAGCTGGTGCCCTCAACCTGCCCGACGGTGGATACCCGGCGATAGATGACGGCCCGCTTAGACATGGGACACCCCCGAACCAGGGGGGATTACGCCCTTAGAGAAATACCAATACCCCGCGCACATTCTGTGAGCAGGGTGGGTATAATATTGTCGGCTCGAACAAACGTTCGACCCTCCGATCCCACCCCCAGGAGGTGAAATCATATGGCGAAGAAATCGTCTGGCCGTTACCAAAGCGCCAAGACCGGGAGGTTCGTGACGGCCAAGTACGCGAAGTCCCACCCGGACACGACGTTCAAGACCACGCCCAAGAAGTAGGCGGGTGCAACAAGGAGGAAGGTCTCGTTGACGCGGGGCCTTCCTTCTTTCACGCCTGGTCTCATTTGTACACCCAGATTGCACGCATGCGCAACGTGCGCGCTTTACGGTCATAACCCTCACTTCGCCACCGCCCGGGCCTGGGCTTCGGCCTTGGCCTGGGCGCGCGCGGCAGAGGCGCGGAACTTCGCCATCAGCGCGGGGCTCAGCACCTGCGACGCACGCTCGGCCACCATCACACGCTGTGGTGCGCTCGCGGCCTCCCACTCACGGAACAGCGCCGAAGCGTGCCGCGCATCATGGCCAGGCTTGTAACGGCGGGTGACCTCCTGCCCGCACCCGCACAGACAGTGGGCGACCGTGCTCGCCTCGGTGGTCGGCTGTGTGCTGCGCTTCTTCGTCATGATTCCTCCGGGTGCTCCTGGTGGTCGGTGCGCGGCGCGTTCGCCGCGTTAGTTTCCATGGAAATATTCAGGTTTGCCCTCTGGCAAGAACCTTCGGCGGGTGAGCCTCCCCACGCCGGTGCCCGTGACCACGGCAAACACCACGGCCACGGACACCAGGGGGGGGAGTTAGAAAATCTGGACGAAAAGCCTTCGGCCCCTTCCTGGGTGGCCGGTGGGTCCCTATCCATTGAACAGACCCCCATACCCCCACGAGGGCTCAGGCGCTCTGGCCTCGGCTCTGCGTGACTGCACGCAACTTCGCGGACCCCTTGGCCACGGGCGACGGTGGCGGGGCGGTGCGGGACCGGACCTCGGCGGCGTTCGCCCGGACCTTCGCGATCTCCTCCCGGCCCATGGGATTGAACCCAAGCATCCGGCAGGCGTTCACGAAGTGCGGGAGCACGTGCAGCGCCTTCACACGCTCCCCCGGGGTGGCATCGGGGTCACCTAGTACCGCGTCCACCTGGGAGGCGTAGGCACGTGCGGCGGCGATGGTGGGCACGTCACGCTCGCTCAGGTCCTCCCCGGCGTCGCGGACACCCTTGTCGAGGGCGGCCACCAGGGATTTCGGTTGTGTGGTTCGGGTCATGATTTGCGCTCCTTCTTAGCTGTCTTCTGTCGTCTCGTGCGGGCCTGTTGGCACACCAGGCACACCCATGTGATGCTCGCGCCGTTCGACTGGGCGCGTGAGTTCGCGGCGGTCAGCTCGTGGCCGCTTCGGCAGGTCCCTGACGGCGGCGGGGTGTCCTGTGTGCGCGGGTTCTGTGCGGTGGGCCAGGGCTGGCCGTGCCACCGGTACGCCATCGGCCCTCCCGCTTCCGTGCCCGGTACGCGGCCTGGTAGCCCCGGCGACACGCTCGGCACTCGCGGCGACCATCAGGCCGGACGTAGCAGGTGGGCTGGTCCTGCGGGTGACCGCGCTGACACTGCGCCAGCTCCGCGTGCTTGGGGTGCTCTGCGGCCCACTGACGCGCGGCGGCAAGTCTGCGGTCCCGTGCCGGCCCCGGTTCGTTCCGCTTCCGCCTCACCGACGCGTTGTACCGCTCGCGGTTCTTGATCCGCCACCGCTTCTGCGCGGCGACGTAGCACGGCTTGCACTGCCGGGCGAGGTGGCCCCCGGGGTTAACCTTGTACCGCACGTTCTCGCCCTCTAGCCGGTGCAGTCCCCGGCGGCACATGTCGGGGCGGCGCTCGGTGGGGTCTCCCTGGACCTCGTGGGCTTCCGGGGCACTCTGGGCGAGGTGCGGGGTCCCGGGGCTCACGAAGTGGCCTCCGAGACCTGCGCGCCCAGGTAGCCACCCAAGACGCGCGCCCACCGGGCGAGCCAGCGGACGGGCGGTTCCCCCTTGATCACGAGGTCCGCGAAGAACAGCTCTCGCTCATGATCGAAGTCCACGTGCGCATCCGCCACCGGGCTAGGTGAGCGGAGGCCACCGTACGGGCCGAAGCAACCCTCGACAGCGTCTCGGGCCAGGGTCTTAGCAGGGATCAGCATGTTAGGCCGCGTCCAGAGCCACCAAACCGTGGCGGTGTAGGAAGCCTCGCCCGTACGCACCCGCTCCAGGACGATGGTGGCTTCCCCGCCCGGTGCCTCGACCACGGCGCGATCGTCGGTGATCTCTGTGGCCACCCACCCATAGGGGCGAAGGAGCACTGCTAGGTCCGTGGTGGGGGTCGTCGTGAGGGCAACGCTGTTGATGTTCATGTTTCCTCCAAAAGTGTCGCGAATGGGGTGCGGGGTCCCCGCCAGCCCCCGGGCGCTGAGGTCGGGAGCTGATCGGGGACTCCGCGTGGGGCTACTACCGGGGTGGGTCAGGGCATGCGCTTCTTGTCGTCCGTCAGCAGGAGCGTGGGCGCCGTCCAGGGGTCCTCAGGGCCGAACAGGGCCACGATGTGCAGACCCAGCTCCGCCGACCCCTCCTCGAACACGAGGTACTCAGCGCGGGGGAAGGCGGTGATCCGCCCACGCTGCTTTGCCGGGGACATCCCCTCCACCTCTTCCTCGTCGGCCAGGAACTCCGTGGCCCAGCTGTACTGCCGCCCGGTGTTCACGCGGAACAGCAACGCACCGTCGAAGTCACAACCGGGCCGCGTGAGCACCGGCAGGGACAGGATCAGCTCCTTGGTGAGCGGTACCCGGGCCTCGCTGTAGCCCTCCTCCGTGTAGGTCATCGTGGCGGTGACGAGCCCCGGTGCTGCAGGGATCACGTCCCGGGTCACCATGGCGTAGTAGGGGGCTTCATCGGTCATAGGGATCCTCATGTGGCCAATCTCCTTCTCGTGGTACTTCTCGATCTCGAACTGGTTGATGTAGTCGTGCATGTTGTTCTCCTGGTCTGCGTCATGGGTTTAGGGGTGTCGATTCCGGGGGTGCTGGGCGGGCCCCTGGCCCCGCGCGTCGCGGCGACCCGCTTTCCAGGACTGCGGCGCGGCGATCCGCCACACTCAGTGGGCGTCCGGGCGGCTGGTGGGTGGGTGTGGCGGGCTAAAGCCCCCGCCACACCGCCACACCACACAGCGCCCTCCCCGGGGACCGGATGTGGCCGCATGTGGCCGAAGTGTGGCCGCCACATTAGAAGCCCATCTCTGTCTGGCCGCCGTCGCGCACCACGAGGTAGGTCGGATGACCACCCTTCTTCGGGCCAGTGCGACTAAGCAGACCCTCATTAGTGAGACACTGGATGATTGGGTCGATGTGGTCCTTGCCCTTTCGGACCCCGGGGATGTTAGAGCGGATGTCGCGGAGGCTTGCGCCCTGCTCGCCGTGTTCAGCGACGAAGGCCAGAATTGCTTGGCGATCCCGTTCCTCGGACGCTCCGGCTTCCTCAGCCTCTGCGGCGGTGAGCCGACGCGTGGCGATGTCGTACGACAGCAACGTCTTGTTGACCCAGACGTCACGGCCCTCGGCCACAAACGAGCGTTGCCCTGATGCCGTCTTGGTCACGACCATGTTGGTGTCCGCCCAGTCGTTGAGGCGGGTGGCACCACGGGCGCGCGCGGGCTCGTCAGCGCTCCCCCGCCCGGTGTGCGTGATCAGCACCAGCTCGGAGACACCCGCGCGGCGCTTGATGTCGTCCAGGGCTTCGAGGAAGAGACCGACCTCGGTGTTGCTGTTTTCGTCGATGCCCGATGCGGCACGCGCGAACGGGTCCACGATCCAGACTTGAACAGAATTGGACTTCAGCTGCTCCACAGCCCAGCGCTTGCCTGCTTCGGTGGTCAGCACACCACGCATGCCCCGCAGGTGAGCCAACACGACCTGGGCCTGCGCTCGGATTCCAGATTCCTCTAGCCAGGCGAGTTGCTGGGTGCGGGTGAGTTCGAAGTTGAACAGCGCGACGCGGCCCATGAGGGGGCTAACCGTGTACCGGTCGAGGAAGGGCTCCCCGTCCACAAGCGATCGCGTTAGGTTCTGCACCAGCGTCGTCTTGCCGGTCTTATAGGCGGCGGCGATCACCAGGTTGCCTCCGGTGGGAAGCAGACCCTCGACCAACCAGGTGTCCTCTTCGCGGGGAGCGGCGAGGTCATCAACCAGCGAGCGCAGGTCGCCGGGCAACTCGAAGTCGCGTGCGGCTTGCTCTTCGAGGAAGATTCGCTTGGCCTCGTCCGTGACTCGCATCCGATGGAGGGCTTCTGCAACCTCGTGACCAAGCTTCTCCGCCTCGTCGCCCAAGGCACGCGGCTTGTCCGAACCAGCGGACCACGCGGAGTCATAGGTTTTGCAGAACGCGGCCCACCCATCATCTTCAATGAGCCCATTTGCGTGACACGCTCGCTCCGCCATCGTGCGGACGTCGGATTCCGCGATGACCGAGTTCTCGGCGGAGGCAATCTGGGCCAGGGCGAACACCGACTCGTTGAGCTGGTGGTTGCGACCGCCCTCCCCGATCCCGGAAAGTTTGTCGTACTCATACCAGAGCGCGTGCCGCTGGCCCTCCGGGTACAGAGGCAGACCCTCGGAGGTACTCTCCGTGACCTCGGAGCGCTCGCGGGACCTCCCCGCCGTCAGCACCCGCACAATGTCGGAGGAAGCCACAGGGAGGTCCTCGACCGGGGGCAGGGGCTCGCTGTCTGCCGGGGTGTAGTAGCCCTCGGCCACATCCCCGGCGGCGACCGTGTAGGAGCCAGGGGCGACGACGTGGCCCCCCTCGGAGCGGACATCCACCCCGGGCAGGTTCTCGGCGGTGTTCTTCAGCTGTAGCGCGTCACCCTCGGCGCGGTAGTACCAGTGCTCGCCACCGGAGGGGGTGTGGACGATGACCGGTTCGGGCAGGTCCAGCCCGCGTGTCGCTTCGGCCCAAGACTGCAGGCCGTTGGAGCGCTTCACGTCCAGATCGACCACGACCATCCCGGAACCACCCGCGCTGATACCCACGTTGTAGGGCCTGTCGGCCCACCACGCAGCGATCTTCTGAGGGTCACGGGTGGCGGTGCGGTACCCGCCCTTCTCGACGGGACGCTTGGTGCCCTCGACCAGGGGGAACACTGCGTAGCCGTCACCGGCCAGGGCCTGGGCGGTGTCACGCAGCTGGGCGGCGGTGGGGTCCCCCTGGGTGACTCGCGCTGCACATTCGGAGGGGAGTTGAGGCATCAGCGATCACCGCCGGTGCTGTCCCACAGCAGGTAGTTGCGCAGGTCCTCGACCTCGGATTTCAGGGCCCGGACTTCGTCCAGCAGAACGTCAATCTTGCTCTCTCGGTCTGCGGCTTTCTTAGCCCTAGTTGCTGCACCCTTTGCACCAGCGGCGCGGGCCTTCTCACGGTATGCGGGGTCTTCGCGGTAGCGGGCCTTCAGACCTTCGCTCACCCTGCGGTTGCGCTCGTCGAGGCGGCTCATTTGTTATCACCACCCTGAGCCGGGGTGGGGGTGCCGAACAACAGATCGAGCAACTGATGGTAACGGTTGTCCTCAGAATGAGGAGCGACGGTGATAGTCGCCACGGGGACTCCTACTGGGTCAACCCGGACTCGCGGTAGGCACAGTGCGCCCGGGATTCTTTGGCCCGCACAGGCGGTATGCCTGTCGGAGAATCCACGGGACGCACTAGGTGCGCCGTCTGCGGGGCAGTGTCAGCCCTGCAGATCTTGAACCGCTCGAGAGTTTGTGCCACCTCCCGCGTTGATTCCAATGAAAACAGCTCGAACTATCCCCCGTCAAGTACCTGTAGCTGCTCGTCCTCGTCTAAGATCACCCCATGGATGTGGCGCAGATGATCCTCGACTTCGTGGCTAAGGTGGTATGGCCAGTCCTGGTGTTGATCCTCGCGTTTACCTTCAAGGGCCCAGTCAGCAGGGCGCTCGCCAGCCTCGATATCCGACGGCTCAAGGCCGGGCCCTCAGGCATCGAGCTGGAGATGTACGCTGCCGAGAAGGTCAGTGATGCCGCCGGAAAAGTGACGGCAGTGCGCTCGGAAGACGCCTTGGACGCCCAACCTTCCGAGAGGAGCACCAGTTCTGGGGACACCACGACCCCAGCCCCCAACCCAGCTGGCCCCCCAACAGGCACCGCTGCACCGGAGAACAAGCGTCAAGACGGTAAGAGCACTGGGAAACGAACCCGGGCACTCCCCCTCCCCTACCCCAGCCGACTTGAGTCACACGGGGCGGCGAGGCGCACGCTGTCACCAGAAATCAAGGTTCTAATAGAGGAATCTCCCAAGGAGGCCATCCGGGAAAGCGCGCGTCTATTAACTGAAGATTTTATTGAGGCTCTTGCGACTGTCACACCCGGCCTCCTGCCACCAGACCGAGAAGACCCGGGGAAGCATCGGACACGCAAACTGAATCCCTGGTTAATCAATGCCGCCAGGGAAGCCAATCTCATAACTGATGATGAGGTTTCGGCCGCCTACGATCTTTCGGCCGCATCGGACATCGTGCAGCACGGCGCAGAGATGGCAATTGTTGGGGACCATGTGGCCTATGAGTACGCTCGCACAGCCAGTGTTCTCGGCTATAACGCGAGGACACGCGCTAAGAATAAATTACTGAACGATATGGCCAAGTCTGACCGCGCATAACAGCGGACCCCCAGCCCGAGGAGGGTAGCTGGGGGTCCGTTCTCCGAAAGTACAGCGCAGTGAGACGCCGACCTAAAAATCAAAACATGTCGGCTAACCCCCGCACAATGGTGGGTACGACGGGACCCCCAGCGCCCGTAAGCACCAGGGGTCCCTGACGTGGCTCAGAAGGTCACACCGTGACCGGGGAACCCTCCGCCAGCGACATCCGCACCACACCCGCCGGACGAGTCACCGCGACCCCGAGACGGGTCTCCATGCGGGTCTGAAGCAGGTTCTTCGAGAAGTGGTCCATGTTCGTGTTGGTGGCCTCCACCATCACGCCCTGGTCCGTCACGTACAGCAGGCTCACCGCGTCCTGAGACAGCAGGAACGCCTCGTCCTTGCCGACCTGGTCCGTCACCACCACCGGGACACCCCAGATCCGCTTGTTGACGCGGTCCACCGGGCCCTCCTGGAACAGGAACTCCCCGTCCGTGGTGCGGCTGGTCTCGATCCGCTCCCAGGCGTCGTGGGACAGCACGAACGAAGTCGGGATGATCCGCATCCGTTCCAGCTGGGTAATCCGGCTCTTCAGGATCCAGGGTGTAGTTGGGGTCGGCGCGTCGGTCGCCGGATAGGGGTCGAGGCCTCCCGA
>NZ_JAVKPU010000050.1:0-669 GCF_040981025.1 Kocuria sp. CPCC 205261
ATGGATGGAGAGCTTGACTTGTGGGAAGGTGAATACACCTACAGATGCATTCTTACCAACGATTATGACTCATCAACAAGAGACATCGTCGAATTTTACAACAAGCGTGGGGGCAAAGAGCGTATATTCGATGATATGAACAACGGATTCGGCTGGAACAGGCTCCCCAAGTCGTTCATGTCAGAGAACACCGTATTCCTTCTGCTTACGGCATTGATACACAATTTCTATAAGACCATCATTAGCAAGCTTGACACCAAGGCTTTCGGGCTCAAGGAAACGAGTCGCATAAAGGCTTTTGTCTTCAGCTTCATCTCCGTACCTGCCAAGTGGATCATGACAGCAAGGCAATACGTGCTGAATATCTATACTGAAAACCGGGCTTATGCAAGACCTTTCAAAACTGGATTCGGATAAAGTCCGTTCCTTATGGTTTTAATCTGCGTATTGCCTCAAGTCGCATTGTGGGGTAAGGGGAAGGTATGCACAAATCGGACAAAATTCACGCTCATACTATCATGATGCATAGTGTTCAAGCTCTTTACTGCAATTGAGATTGCCATTGAGATTGCTTGCGGATTTTAGGATACCTATAAACTGTTAAACAATGAAGTTATATTTAAAACAAACAACAATCTTAATGGGTATGTGTTCCGCACTTGGAATGTA
>NZ_JAVKPU010000051.1:0-667 GCF_040981025.1 Kocuria sp. CPCC 205261
CTGCCTGGATTTTTCATGATGACTGATCCTATGACATTCCAGGAGTCTCCAAACTTCAGCAGGGTACGCCAGCGGTATTGGAATCCATCCTCAGAAGGGGGTGTAATTTAAACTGTGTCAAGGCTTGTTCTTAACTTTCATTCCCACTCCCTGCTGGGGGCATGCCCCCAGCAGGGAAGCCTTTTCGGCTGCAAAGTTACATAATTTTAAATCTATCTCCAAATTTTATTGCCAATTGTTGAGAAATTTGTCCCCAATTTGCCAGTGGCATAGTCCATTTCTTACGGATGTTGCGGTAAGCTAAGTACACAAGCTTCTCCAAAGAATTATCCGTAGGAAAGACCCCTTTAGTCTTTGTGACCTTTCTTACCTGTCTGTGATACCCCTCAACCGTATTGGTCGTATAAATGAGTTTACGGATGGCTGGAGTATATTGGAAATACTCTGTCAGACGTTCCCAATTGTCACGCCATGACTTGATGACAATTGGGTACATCTCTCCCCACTTAGACTCTAACAGGTCTAAATTAGCAGCAGCGGAGTCTTTGTTTACTGCACCATATACTGTTCTTAAATCCTTGATAAACTCCTTTTGATGCTTACTGCCAGCATACTTGATAGAATTGCGTATCTGATGGACAATACAGAGCTGCACAGAACTCTCAGG
>NZ_JAVKPU010000052.1:0-661 GCF_040981025.1 Kocuria sp. CPCC 205261
CCCTCGTCGGCTTGAGTTCCAGCCATCGTCGCAACACTCTGATCGAGAGGTGCGTGCGATGGTTATTCGGCCGAGGGGTAGAGAGAATGTGCAGTACAAGGCGAAGGAGCGGGACGAGTTCTTCCGTCGGCTTGATCGTGGCGGCACGATCCGTGCTGTCGCGGCTGAGCTGGGGCTGAGCGTTGAGTCGTGTTACCGGTGGCGAAATGAGGCTGGCGTATCGACTTCCCGTGCGAAGAGCCGGGTCTATACGGCTGAGGACAAGGCCGAGTTCTTCCGCCTGCTGGCGTCGACGGGGAACGTGTCGAAGGTCGCGAAAGAGCTCGGGTTCGTGCGGGTCACTTGCTACAAGTGGGCGCATCAGGCGGGGATCTTCACGGGGAAGGACACCCGCGCTCAACGAGCACGGTTTGAGCGGTTGCGTGCCGACGGTGTCAGTCGGGCGGATGCTGCGAGACGGGTCGGCGTGGACAAGCGCTCTGCGCAAGATTGGGACAAGGGCATCAAGCAGATAACGGGCGGACGCGTTCACCCCGACGGTCGTGTAGTTCGCTACCGTCAGGCGGCGATACTGGCGAATGTGAAGAGCCCGCGTGATGCCTATACGAGAGGCGCCCCGGTTGATCTGGCGCGTCTTGAGACTGTTATCGATTCTCGCTAC
>NZ_JAVKPU010000053.1:0-637 GCF_040981025.1 Kocuria sp. CPCC 205261
TACCCTGGTAGTCCACATAGTAAACGATGAATACTCGCTGTTTGCGATATACAGTAAGCGGCCAAGCGAAAGCGTTAAGTATTCCACCTGGGGAGTACGCCGGCAACGGTGAAACTCAAAGGAATTGACGGGGGCCCGCACAAGCGGAGGAACATGTGGTTTAATTCGATGATACGCGAGGAACCTTACCCGGGCTTGAATTGCAGAGGAAGGATTTGGAGACAATGACGCCCTTCGGGGCCTCTGTGAAGGTGCTGCATGGTTGTCGTCAGCTCGTGCCGTGAGGTGTCGGCTTAAGTGCCATAACGAGCGCAACCCTCGCCGCCAGTTACTAACAGGTAATGCTGAGGACTCTGGCGGGACTGCCATCGTAAGATGTGAGGAAGGTGGGGATGACGTCAAATCAGCACGGCCCTTACGTCCGGGGCTACACACGTGTTACAATGGGAGGTACAGAAGGCTGCTACCCGGCAACGGGATGCCAATCCCCAAAACCTCTCTCAGTTCGGACTGGAGTCTGCAACCCGACTCCACGAAGCTGGATTCGCTAGTAATCGCGCATCAGCCACGGCGCGGTGAATACGTTCCCGGGCCTTGTACACACCGCCCGTCAAGCCATGGGAGCCGGGGGTACCTG
>NZ_JAVKPU010000054.1:0-604 GCF_040981025.1 Kocuria sp. CPCC 205261
CTTGCAAGAGAAGGCATCCACATAAGCAACACCACGCTGAACGGCTATATCCATAACGGAATCTCCAGGCTTAGGGAGTTTATGGAAGATGTCTTCAAGGAGTTTGTACAACAGGCAAAATACCTTATGGTTGACGAGACGACCGAGCTTGTCGGAGTTGAAACACCGGAAGGCAAGGCTTACAGGAGAAAGTATTTATGGGCTTTTTTTGCAAAGCATGTCAAGTTGGTTTACTATCATTACAATAACGGCAGCAGAGCCTCTGATGTAGCAAAGACCTTCCTTGAACATTTTATGGGATCTGTATCTACAGACGGATATACGGTTTACAGGATGTTCGACGGAGAAGACTCAAAGGTGCTTCATATAGGCTGCTGGACACACTGCAGGAGGCTGTGGGTCGATGCCTTGCCATCAGACAGAACTGCGATGGATATAATAGACCCTATCGGTGATATGTTCAGAAATGAAGACTTGTTCCGCACAATGAAACTCAGCGGTGAGCAGATTAAGGAAAAAAGACTTAAGCTTACGAGACCTATTCTTGAACGTATCCATCATAAGGTGGTCATGATGATGCAGGATACCAAACTCATGGCAAATG
>NZ_JAVKPU010000055.1:0-585 GCF_040981025.1 Kocuria sp. CPCC 205261
GTTCATCTGCAAAGTTAAGCAAAACTTTCGAGAGTCTACTCTTGGAAATACTTTTATTGTACATGACGATACAAAGAAAGATAAATTTCACTCAAATGGAGCGTTACGGCACCCATTGTGAGCAGACCTACAGAACGAACTTCAACCGTGGTCGTGCTAAATGCATAGACTGGGTGAAGTTCAACCTTGCCCTATGCCGACGTTACTTGAATATGGATGGTCTATTGGCTATAGCCATCGATCCGAGCTACATCAGCAAGTCGGGTAAGAAGACTCCGCATATCGGTACTTTCTGGTCCGGTTGTGCAAGTTCCATGAAGCATGGGCTTGAAATCATGGGGCTTGCACTTGTCGATGTCCATGCCAACAGTTGCATGATGCTGCGCGCCCATCAGACTCCATCTACTGGAGAATTGAAAATGCGTAACATGACTCTCGTGCAACATTACATAGCGGTCATCAAGCGTTATAAGAAGGATTTGTTGAAGGTCACCGATATTGTTGTCGCTGACGCTTTCTTCTCTATCCGTCCGTTTGTGGACGGAATCAAAGAGTGCGGTTTCCATCTTGTCAGCCGCTTCAGGG
>NZ_JAVKPU010000056.1:0-584 GCF_040981025.1 Kocuria sp. CPCC 205261
CAGGAGCATTATCCGCTTCAATCCCATAGCCAAGATAGGGTATGAGAAGAAGGCAGCCCCGAAGATGACCCATATCAGCAAGGCAGACTTCATCAAGATGCTCTCTACCCCGATGGCTGACGAGCGAACGGAGCTTGCACGCAGATGTTTCATTTTTGCCTCGCTCACCTCCTTATCCTATATAGATGTAAAGAAACTGTACCCTCACCATATCAGTGAGAACTCCGAGGGTAGGAAGTTCATCCGCAAGGAAAGAGAGAAGACAGGCGTGGAGTTCTTCGTGCCACTCCATCCGATAGCCGGGAAGATTCTTTCGCTCTACAATACCACGGACGACAGCAAGCCTGTTTTTCCACTGGGTGAGAAGAAAGACATCTATCTTGATGTGCATACCCTTGGAATGGTGCTTGGCATAAGTAATAAGTTGGGATTCCACGCCAGCCGCCATACATTCGGAGTCTTGATGCTCAACGAGGACATTCCCATCGGCAGCATAGCCAAGATGATGGGACACGCAGACATCACAAGCACACAGGTCTATGCGCAGGTGACGGAGCAGAAAATTTCAAATGACATGGATAAGC
>NZ_JAVKPU010000057.1:0-584 GCF_040981025.1 Kocuria sp. CPCC 205261
CCCCACGGTAGTCCGTCCCGCACCGATTGTCCGCCGCACCGGCTGCCCGCCGCGCGCCCGGGCGTGACCTAGGCTGAGGGGCATGGCGCATTTCGTGATCATGGGGGTGGGGCGCGTCGGCGTGATGGTCGCCCACACCCTCGAGGACTCCGGGCACACCGTGGCGGTGATCGACCAGGACGACCGCGCCTTCCGGAGGCTGCGCAAGTCCTTCGAGGGCAAGAAGGTCACCGGCCTCGGCTTCGACCAGGAGGTGCTGCGCCGGGCCGGGATCGAGGAGGCCTACGCCTTCGCGGCCGTCTCGAGCGGGGACAACTCCAACATCATCGCGGCGCGCGTGGCGCGCGAGACGTTCAAGGTCCGCCACGTGGTGGCCCGCATCTACGACCCCTCCCGGGCGGAGTTCTACCAGCGGCTGGGGATCCCCACCGTCGCCGCCGTGCGCTGGAGCGCCGACCAGGCGCTGCGCCGGATCCTGCCCGAGCAGACGATCACGGCCGACTTCCGCGAGGCCTCGGGACGGCTGCAGCTCGGCGAGCTGTCCCTGGACGCCTCGTGGTCCGGGCTGCACCTGGACGCGATCC
>NZ_JAVKPU010000058.1:0-580 GCF_040981025.1 Kocuria sp. CPCC 205261
TCTTAGAAACAAGACTATGGTAGATTTCTATATCGGCGTCATTAAGCGTTATCGCAAGGAACTTCTCAAACTCTCAACCCTCATAGTTGCAGATGCTTACTTCTCTACAAGTACATTTGTTAATGGGATAAAGAAAGAAGGGTTCTCTTTGATAAGCCGCTTTCGTGACAATGCTTGTCTCTTTTATGTCTATGCTGGTCCACGTACTGGAAAACGTGGTCGCCCAAAGACCAAGGATGGCAAGATTGATATGAAGAATCTTGACCTCACTCGAATGGAGAAGATGGAGATGAAAGATATAGAAGGAACAGCTTATACTTTGATAGCCTATTCCAAGGCACTCCGGTGTAAAGTTAGACTTGTCATCTGGCAGATGCCGAATGGCAAGAAGAAACTATTCTTCTCTACAGACACCTCACTTTCGGGTGAAGAGGTACTTCTTTATTATAGAACCAGGTTCCAGATTGAATTTTGCTTTCGTGACGCCAAAGGCTATACTGGTCTTATGGACTGCCAGGCTCGCGATAAGTGGAAACTCGATTTTGCTTTCAATGCTTCGTTCACATCACTAAATGTTGCC
>NZ_JAVKPU010000059.1:0-578 GCF_040981025.1 Kocuria sp. CPCC 205261
TCGAGACCATGTTTAACAGACTGTGCACATCCCGACCAAAAACGACCGATATGTGGAGTCTTCTTGCCAGCTTTGCTGATGTAACTGGGATCAATGGCAATAGCCCATCTTCCCTGTTTACCAAAGAAGCGCTTGGCAAGTGAGACATTAAGTTTGAGCCAGTCAATGCTTTTCGACTTTTTTAAGCCGAATGCGTTGCGATAGGTTTGCTCAACATGCGAGCCATACCTCCCCATTTGGGTGAAATTTATCTTTTTTGGTATTACCATGAACAAAATTATCACCTCGATGAGTATTTTCTCGAAACTTTTTGTTAACTTTGCAGCCGAATCTTCAACTGCATCTTTAAAGATATCCATATATTGGTCAAGTCCTGTATTCATATAATTTTGCGTTTGTCGCGATTTGCAAAGTTACTGAAAATCAGCGACTTGACCAACTTTTTATAGTTAAGTTTTCATAAGCATTTCTTAATATAAGTTATTGATTTACAGACGATTAAATGTTAATTTAACGCAGTATTGTTATGGAAATTAGAACTTTTGCGTAAAATCTGATGCTTACCAACACAATATGCA
>NZ_JAVKPU010000006.1:0-172202 GCF_040981025.1 Kocuria sp. CPCC 205261
CCCGACCCCCTGACCGCCCTCACTGCCTGACCCCTACGAAAGATCGCTACACCACTTCTCGGGGCTTGACCCTGACCGGGAAGAATGGGACTTGTTCAGGGTTCCGTTCCACCGCGATGAGAGGGCATCTCGCAGATGCAAGTTTCCCACACGCCTGCTGCCGTGTCAGTTTCCTTCGACGAGCCGAACCTCATCGGGTCCGCCGGGCTGGTGCCGGTGATGGAACTGGCCGCCGAGGCCGGCCTGCACCAGCTGGCCGGAGGTCGGTTGAGCGTGCCGACCGACAAGGGCGCCAACGCCGGGGCGAAGGTCGCGGCCCTGGTGGCCGGCATGTGCACGGGGGCGGACTCGATCGATGACATGGCCGTACTGCGCCACGGGGCGATGAAACGGGTGTTCGGCGGCTGCTATGCGCCCTCGACCCTGGGCTCGTTCCTGCGTGAGTTCACCTGCGGGCACGTGCGCCAACTCGACGCGGTCGCCTCCCGGTTCCTGGTGAACCTGGCCGGCCGGGCCCCGATGCTGGGACGCACCGGCGCTGCCGGTGCGGATCCGGGGTTCGTTTATGTTGATGTGGACGACACGATCATCGAGGTCCACGGCTACCAGAAGCAGGGTTCCGGGTACGGGTACTCCGGGGTCCGTGGGCTCAACGCCCTGTTGGCCACCGCCAGCACCGAGACCGCGGCCCCGGTGATCCTGGGTCAGCGGCTGCGCCGCGGTTCGGTCGGCTCCCCGCGCGGGGCCTCGAGGCTGGTCGGGGATTCGCTGGCCATCCTCAAGCGATTGGTGCCGGCGGCCGGCGCCCGGGTGCTGGTCCGGGCCGACTCCGCTTTCTATGGGCATGCCACCGTGGCCGCCGCGCTCACCGCCGGGGCGGAGGTGTCGGTGACCGTGAAGATGGACAAGGCCGTCAAGGCCGCCATCGCCGGCATCGACGAGAAAGCGTGGACCGGCATCAGGTACCCGCAGGCGATCTTCGACGAGGACACCGGCACGTGGATCTCCAAGGCGGAGGTGGCCGAGGTCCCCTTCACCGCGTTCACCTCAAGGAAGAAAACCGAACGGGTCCCCGGTCGACTGGTGGTGCGCCGAATCCCCGAGCTGAACCCCCAGGACACGGACCAGCCGACACTGTTCGACACCCACCGGTTCCACGCCTTCTTCACCACCACCGACCCGGAGGTGCTGGACACGGTGACCGCGGACCAGACCCACCGGGGCCACGCGGTCATCGAGCAGGTCAACGCCGATTTGAAGGACAGCGCCCTGGCCCACCTGCCCTCCGGCCGTTTCGGGGCCAACGGCGCCTGGTTGGTCTGCGCGGTGATGGCCTACAACCTCACCCGCACCGCCGGGATCCTCGCTGCCGGACCGTTCGCCCGGGCCCGGACCGGGACCATCCGGGCCAGGCTCGTGAATCTGCCAGCCCGGATCGCCTCCAGCGCCCGCAGGATCCGCATCCGCCTGCCCCAGGCATGGCCCTGGCAACAGGGATTCGAGCGGCTCTTCACCGCCGTCCACCCGCCACCGCAACCGGCATAACCAACCGACCACCCGCCGGGCATCGGCACAACCGAAAGAACATCAGTGGAACACCACCGGTAGCGAGGCCGGCCACCACGTCACGCCAAAAAACGGCTCAGTGCCGATCCGGGATATCGGCCGCCGGCCCTAACCTGAGTCGGTGGATCGAGGTTAAGAGTGAGACTCTTGAGTCGGCCGCTGACGGAGGCCTACGGTCGAGGGCAGGGCGGGCTAGCTCCGGCTAGTTCGTCTTCTCGATTGGATCGCCGACGGAGGAAGCCGTGACCCATCATGTGAGCTCGATGCTGGAGACCTACCCGAAGGAGCTGGGGAACATCGACCGGCAGAAGCTGGTCGAGTGCATTGAAGCCTGTTTCGAGTGTGCCCAGACGTGTACGGCCTGCGCGGATGCCTGCCTGGCCGAGGACATGGTGGCCGAGCTGCGGCAGTGCATCGGTCTGAACGTGGATTGCGCAGACGTCTGCGTGGTCACCGGGGCGGTGCTGTCCCGGCAGACTGGTACCAATGTGGAGACCACCCGGGCCTTGCTGGAGGCCTGCCGGGTGGCCTGCAAGGCGTGCGGCGATGAGTGCGCTTCCCATGCGGAGATGCATGAGCACTGCAAGGTGTGCGCGCAGGCGTGCCGGCGGTGCGAGCAGGCCTGCGCCGACCTGCGGGCCTCCGTGGGCTGAGTGTTGGCCGGTCTGTCCTGACGAGGCGGGCTCGCTGCAGGAGGGTCTGAGCGGTTGTCTCCGGCACGGGGGCCTGCCCGACCTTCATGAGGAAGGCAGGGCAGGTCCCCGTGTGCTGTGTCCCGGCCCAGTCCGGTGGGGTCCGCTGGCCCGAGACCGGGCAGCATCAGCACTATCCGGGCAGGGCCAGCCGGGTAGCATCACTGGGCGGGCTGGATCTCGCTCTCGACGACCCACTTGTGGTTGGTCATCTCCATGCCGTCGATCACGATATCGACCATGTAGACGGTCTCATCGGTCGAGTCCTCGATCGTCGCCTCGGCCCCCTGCATTCCGGCCATGTGATCGGCTTCCAGGACGACCTGGGTGCCTTCCTGCAGGGGCGGCTGACCGGGGTCCTGAAGTTCTTCGTGCACGACCCACCTATGGTCGGTGACGGGCTCACCACCGGTGGTCGGGGTGTAGGTCACCGAGTAGGTCGTGGTGTCGAAGGCACCGGTGATCGTCGCTTCGGACCCCTGCATCCCGGGCATATGGTCTGCGGTCAGGGTCACCGTGGTGCCGACCGGATAGGTGGGGTCGGTGGCAGGCTCGATCCCCTCCGGCGCCGGGCCGCCGTGGGAATCGTGCTGGTGGCCCATGCCGCCCATGCCCTCGGAGTGGCTGGGGGTGGTGTCGGTGGGCGAGGCATCTGAAGTCGCGGTGGTCGGTGTCGAGGCGGTGGCGGGCGGCGTGGAGGTGTTATCCGCGTCTGTGCCGCCGCAGGCGGTCAATGCCAGGGTGGAGGCCAGGGCCAGGCTGGCCAGGGTGGTGGTGCGTTTCATGGTAGTGGTTCTCCTTCTCGTATCGGGGTCAGAGTCAGTGGGTGGCTGCCGGGGCGGCCGACCGTGCTGCCGCGTTCCGGTCTTCGGCGGTGGTGGTGGCCAGGTGGGCCGGGTCCAGGTCGGTGCGGCGCAGCAGCTGGGCGTTCAGGGCCACGATGATCGTGGACAGTGACATCAAGATTGCGCCGACGGCCGGGGAGAGCACGAACCCGATCGGGGCGAGCACGCCAGCGGCCAGCGGGACGGCTGCGATGTTGTACCCGGCGGCCCAGACCAAGTTCTGGATCATCTTGCGGTAGCTGGCGTGGGACAGCTCGATTATCGACAGCACCGCGCGGGGGTCGTTGCCGGCCAGCACGACGCCGGCCGATTCCATGGCCACGTCGGTGCCGGCGCCGATGGCAATGCCGACCTCGGCCCGGGCCAGGGCGGGGGCGTCGTTGACGCCGTCGCCGACCATGGCCACGCTCAGCCCGCGCTGTTGGAGCTCGGTGACCTTGGTGTCCTTGTCCTGGGGCAGCACCTCGGCGAAGACCTCGTTGATACCCAGGTCCACGCCTACGGCCTGGGCGACCTGGCGGGCGTCGCCGGTGATCATGGCGACCTTGACCCCGTGGTGCTGCAGGGCGCGTACGGCGGCCCGGGATTCCGGGCGGACCCGGTCCTCTACGGCCACCGCGCCGATGATCTGCCCGTCTTGGACCACGTGCAGCACGCCGGCGCCGCGGTCGGCCCAGGCCTCGGTGGTCTCGGTGATCTCCGTCGGGGTGGCCAAGTCGAACTCGCGCAGCATGTTCGGCCCACCCACCAGCACCTCGGTCCCGTCCACGGTGGCTTGCACGCCACGACCGGAGGCTGCTCTGAAGCCTGTGCCACGCAGGGGCTGGGCCGAGGCCTCGGGGTGCTCGGTGGCGGCGGTGACGATGGCCCGGGCCACCGAGTGTTCACTGTCGGCCTCGGCGGCGGCGGCCACCGCCAGCAGCCGACCCTCGGTCACGCCCGGTACCGGGGCGGTGCCGGCGACGGCGTGGGCACCCTCAGTCAGGGTGCCGGTCTTGTCGAACAGGACCACATCGATGCTGCGCATCTTTTCCAGCGCCAACCGGTCCTTGATCAGCACCCCGGCCTTCGCGGCACGTTCGGTGGAGATCGCGATGACCAGCGGGATGGCCAGGCCCAGGGCATGCGGGCAGGCGATGACCAGCACGGTGACGGTCCGGGTCACCGCGTCATCCGGGCTGCCGATAAGCGTCCAGACGATCGCGGTGATGATCCCGGCAGCCAGGGCGAACCAGAACAACAGGGCCGCGGCCCGGTCGGCCAGGGCCTGGGCGCGGGAGGAGGAGTCTTGCGCGTCGGCGACCATCCGCTGGATCCCGGCCAGGGTGGTGTCCTCACCGGTGGCCTCGATTCGGACCCGGACGGTGTTGTCGGTGGCCACGGTCCCGGCGACCACGGTGTCCCCGGGACCGCGGTCCACGGGCTGGGACTCGCCGGTGATCATCGACTCGTCGAACTCGGCCGCGCCGTCCACGATTTGCCCGTCGGCCGGGACCCGGGCCCCGGAGCGCACCAGCACGGTGTCACCAACCGTCAGCTCGGCGATGGGCACCGCTACGGGGGCCCCGCCGTGGTCGGGGATCTTCTCGGCCGTATCGGGCAGCAGCTCGGCCAGGGCGTCCAGCGCGGAGGACGCCGCCCCGAGGGCGCGCATCTCCATCCAGTGCCCCAGCAACATGATGGTCACCAGCAGGGCCAGCTCCCACCAGAAGTCCAGGTCTAACCCACCGACACCCAAGGTGGTGACCCAGGAGGCGAGGAAGGCCACGGTGATGGCCATCGCGATCAACAGCATCATCCCCGGCTGACGGGACCGGATCTCCTGGAGCCCGCCTTTGAGGAACGGGGTACCGCCATAGACGAAGATGATCGTGCCCAGCACCGGGGCGATCCAGTTCGAACCGGGAAACTCGGGGACGTGATAGCCCAGCAGGTGGGCGACCATGGGGCTGAAGATAACCACCGGGACGCTCAGAATCAACGACCACCAGAACCGGTTCTTGAACATCGCCGTGCTGTGCCCGGCGTGCTCGCCATGGGAGTGGACGTGGTGTTCTTCGTCCACCGCCGAGTGCACGTGTCCACCCGGCATTGCCTGGCCGTGGGTGGCCGCATTGGCGTGGCCACCATGGCCTTGGTGGTGGTCTCGGTGGCCGGCGTGTGGGCCCGCCGGCGGGGCCTGGTGGCCGTGGGGGTGGTCATGATGCGGGTTGCTCATGGTGTCCTTCCCGCTGGAGTGGGTGGTTGATGGTGCGGGCGTGCTGAACCGTTAGGACGGGGCGAGGCTATAGCCGGCGTCTTCGACGGCCGCCCGGACGGTGTCGAAGGGCACAGGTCGGTCACTGGTGACGGTCACCGCGCAGACGCTGCCGGGCACCAGCTCGATGCTCGCGGCGCGAACGCCGTCCACCGCTTCCAGGGCCGCAGTCACGGCCCTGGCGCAGTGCCCACAGGTCATACCCTCCACTCGATATGTGGTTGCCGGAGCCGGGGCCGGTGCTCCAGGCTCGTCTGTTTCAGGGGTGGTCGGGACGGCGGCCGGGATGTCCTGGCCTGAGCCATCTTGGGTGGAGGCACAGCAGGCACAGCCGGCGGAGGCCATCGGCAATAAAGGGTGGGTCGGGGTCATGAGTGTTCCTTTCAGAACGAAGACTTTTCTTTTAGAGTATACCCCCAAGGGGTATTTTATAAGGAGTGTTAGGCGCCGTTTACCGCAGGTGGCGGCTCGAGGTGGTTCGCGGGCAGGCACAAGGTGAAGGTGGCCCCGTGGCCGCCCCCAATAGAGGCGGCGGTTAGGGTTCCGCCGTGGGCCTCGGCCAGGGCGCGGGCGATGGCCAGACCCACCCCGGAGCCGCCGTGATCACGGTCGCGGGCTGAATCCCCGCGGTAGAACCGCTCAAAGACCTGGCCCAGCTGCTCGGCGGTGATGCCCTCTCCGGTGTCGGTGACAGTGACCCGGGCCTGGCCGGTGGGGGCCCGGTCGGCGCTGAGGGTGACGGTCCCGCCAGTCGGGGTGTGGCGCAGCGCGTTGGTCAACAGGTTGTCCAGAATCTGGCCGATCCGCTGCCGGTCCACGCGCACCGTGCTGTCCTGACGGACCTGGAGGATCAGCTGGGCGCCCTGGGCGGCGAAGGCCTCGTGATGGGTCTCCGTGGTGGCTTGGAGCAGTCGGCCGAGGGTTTCGTCGGCGCAGTCCAGGTCGAGTCGGCCCTCTTCGGCGCGGGAGACATCGTGCATGTCCTCGACCAGCCGGGTCAGCCGCGCTAGCTGATCGGTCATCACCGTTGCGGTGGTCTGATCCCAGGCAGTGACCCCGTCGTGTAAGGCGTCCAGGTAGACGGTGAGCACCGAGACCGGGGTGCGCATCTCGTGGGCCAGGTCCGCCAGTAACCGCCGGCGGGTCTGTTCAGTGCCGTCCAGGCGCTCGGCCATGGTGTTGAACGCCTCCGCCACGGCATCGACCTCGATCCCGGCTCCCGTGGCGGGAACCCGGGTGCCATAGTGGCCGCTGGCCATCGAGGCCGCCGCGCCGGTAAGCGAGTGCAGGGACGCGTGGATACGGCGGGCAAAGAACCAGGCTACCGCGGTGGCCAGGACCAGCGCCGTGGCCAGGGCCACCCCCAGGGTCCACAGGTTGGCGTCTCGGTAGGCTCGCTCCACGTGCAGCACCTGACTGGCCTCCGGCGCCACGTCGGCCCGCAGCAGGTGCTCATGGAAGAGTGGGGGGCCGATCAGGGAGGCGATGACCACCGCCGCCAGGATGCTGGCGACCACCACCAGCAATTGGGCCAGGAAGAACCGAGAGGCCATTCCTCGGGGACGGTAAGGACCGGTCATCGGTGTGCCATCCGGTAGCCCACGCCCCGCACCGTCTCGATATAGCGGTTCGGATCCTCGTTGAGTTTGCGGCGCATGTTTCCGATGTGCACGTCCACGATCCGCTCATCC
This sequence comes from Kocuria sp. CPCC 205261, assembly GCF_040981025.1. Classification (NCBI taxonomy): domain Bacteria; kingdom Bacillati; phylum Actinomycetota; class Actinomycetes; order Micrococcales; family Micrococcaceae; genus Kocuria; species Kocuria sp. CPCC 205261. The sequence continues at coordinate 7,052 of NZ_JAVKPU010000006.1, forward strand.
CCGACCCAGGCCGGATCCCAGACTACGTTGATCAATTGTCGCCGGGACAAGGCCTGGCGCGGGCGGGCCGTCAAGGCCGCCAACAGGTCGAACTCGGTGCGGGTCAGCGCCACCGCCGCATCCTGTGCCCGAACTTCATGAGCGACCAGATCCACCACCAGGTCCTCAAACACCTGTGCCGGTTCAGTGCCGTCCACGGTAGTGCGCGGCCGACGCAGCACCGCCTGCACCCGGGCCACCAGCTCCCGCACGCTGAACGGCTTGGTCAGGTAGTCATCGGCCCCGGCGGCCAGCCCGGCCAGCTTGTCCTCCTCCTGACCGCGCGCGGTCAGTATCACCACATAGCACTCCGAGTAGGTCCGCAGCTGCCGGCATACCTCCAGTCCGTCCATCCCGGGAAGCCCCAGATCGAGTACGATCACATCCGGACCGAGGGCATGTGCCGCCTGCAAAGCCTCCAGGCCGGTGTGCGCGGTGGTGACCTGATAACCCGCGCGCTCCAGGTACGTGGCGACCATCTCCGCCAACGGCTTCTCGTCATCGACCACCAGCACACGGTGAGCCCGTGGCCCCGGATGAATGTCCATTCCACCAGTGTCGCGCCCGCCCCCGTCGGAGGGGTTCAGCCAGGTCCCTTAACGCGGAAATCTTCAACGGATCTTCATACACCCCGTCCCGCGGCGCCCGAAATCAACGGCGAGCCAGCCGTAAAATGGACTGAGTGAAACGAGAACTGATCGTGGCCGGGGCGCTGCTGCTGGCCCTCACCGGATGCACCGCCGCGCCACAGGCCCAGCCGGTAGCAACAAGCACCACGGCGACCACCAGTGAGTCCGGATTCCTCGCCGATCATGATCTGGCCGGACTGGACGCCGTGCAGATCATCGACCACCTCGACCAGGTCCCCGTCACTGAGCGCCCGACCGAGCTAATGGCCTCGGTCCGCGCCGATCACCTCCTGCTCGCCGACACGGAACAGGAACTGATTCTCCCGCTGCCGCAGGACCGGTTCTACCTGTCTTTGGCCCCCTACCTCGATCAGACCCACGAGTGCCACTACCACTCCCTGACCACCTGTCGCGGCGAACTGGCCAACGAACAGATCACCGTCCGCATCACCGACGACGCGACCGGCCAGACCCTCATCGAAGAACAGGTCACCACCTTCAACAACGGTTTCGCTGGTTTTTGGCTGCCCCGAGGGATCACCGGCACCATCGAAGTCACCTACGACGGGTACACCGGCCAGAGCACCTTCTCCGCCAGCGACGGAGCCGCCACCTGCCTCACCACCCTCCAACTCACCTGAGTCTGAGGGAACCGCCAACACCGGGCCACTCCACGACCTAGACACAAGTCAGCCCCGCAGCCACGCAGATGTTCATCGCCGCTGGGCCAGCACCTTGCGTCCGGCCTCGCGCAGCCCACCGGTAGGTGAGACGTGGCGGTAGAGCGTCTGGCGGGTGATGCCCAGTTCCTTGCACAGCGCGCTGACGTTCGTGTCACTCTTCCCCCTCAAGGCCATCGCCAGACGGATCTTGGCCGGGGTCATCTTGTAGGGACGCCCGCCCCTGCGGCCCCGAGCCCGGGCCGAGGCCAGGCCGGCCTTGGTGCGTTCGGAGATCAGCTCGCGCTCGAACTCGGCCAAGGCCGCGAAGATCCCGAACACCAGCTTGCCCGAGGCAGTGGTGGTGTCGATCGCCGCCCCCTGGCCGGTGAGCACCTTCAATCCCACGCCCTGCTCGGTCAGGTCGTGCACGATGTTGACCAAGTGGCGCAGGTCCCGCCCGGGTCGGTCCAGCTTCCATACAAGCAAGGTGTCCCCGGAGCGCAGGGCCTTGAGGCAGGCGGCCAGCTCGGGGCGGTCGTTGGTCTTGCCGGAGGCCTTGTCCTCTTACAGGGCATCAGCCTCGACACCGGCGGCGAGCAGGGCATCGCGCTGCAAATCGGTGGTCTGGGACCCGTCGGCCTTGGACACACGCATGTACCCCACCAGCACCCTGCACTTCCATTGTCATGTATTCGACCGTTTCTGCACTGCTCGGAGCCATACCTTCAGCAGCTTCACTTCAGGCCACGAGGGTGAGTGGCCCCAGGGGTGACGGGGGGGACTGCTGTACGGATAGGTGACACCGAGCCTGGCTGGCCGACGTGGGTCGGCCTGGAAGGATGATCACCGTGCCCAAGTCCTACCCTCAACAGTTCCGTGACGATGTCGTGCGTGTCGCGCGCGCCCGTGAAGCGGGCGTCACCCTCGCGCAGATCGCCAAGGACTTCGGCGTCCACGAGATGACGCTGCGCAAATGGATCCGCCAAGCAGGCATCGACGACGGCAACCGTCCCGGGAAGACCCGTGAAGACTCCACGGAGCTGTAGATGTGATGGCTTGGTGGCGGGCTTCTGTGATCGCTCAGTGGCGGTGCACACGCGGGCAGTTCTAGCCCGTGGTGCGGCGCAACTCGCGATAGATGGTGGTGCGAGAGACGTTGAACAGCTCGGCGAACTCGGCTTGGGTGCGCGCGCCACCGCCTACGGCTCACCCTAGGCGGCCTGTGCATCGATGTAGTCATGCCAGTTGCGCATCGGCAGAGGAATCGGAGACGAACGCTCATCGTCGTGCACCGGTAGCATCAGGCGGGTGACCAGAACCCCGGACCTCCACAAACCCGTCGACGCATACCTCAAGGCGCAGCAGCGCGTCATCGACCACTGGTGGGCGATCCAGGCGCAGGCGGATGTGCTCGGCCCATCCGCACTGCATGCCACCTCTGAGGCCACGTTGAGCGCCTGCGCCACCAACTGGGAGTCGTTCCGTACCGACTGGCATATACGAGCCATTGCCTGCGACGCGACCCAGTTCCGCACCTGGGTGACCAACCGCGTGGTCGAAGCGGCGAAGTCTGACGAGACGGTCCAGGCGCTGATCGACGGCATCCAGGCGGATCCCGAGGGACGCTTCGAGGTCGCGCTGCCCAAGCATCCGACGATGGCGCGGATCACGGGAATGCTCGACCCCAACGACTACAACCTCACCTTTAAGAATCAGCGATCCTCGGACGCCAAGGCGAACAATCACCTAGTACCGAGCCTGGCTGCGCTACCGAAGTCGCTGGACTACTTGGACTGGAAGGTCCTCTCGCTCATGGTCGCCACCCGCAACGCCATAGCACACGGGTCGGCCGGCTCGATGACGCACTTGACGGGGGCGATGAACGATATTGCAGGGGTTCACGACAAGCAGGTAGCCGCGTTGGGGCGGCCAAAGCGAAGCGTACCCAGCACGGGAATCGGCCGGTATCTGACAGTGACGCCTCAGAGACCGTCCGGCCAAGCGCGAGGGACGGTGTGGAAACCGCGTGTCATCACCATCTGTGAGCGGGTACGCGACATGGGGGCGAAGTTCCGTCCCTGAGGCTCGGCGTTCGGCCTTCATCGAAGACTGCGCGTAACTGCGAAGTGCCGGACGGCAGGAGTGCCCCACGGATAAGGAGCTCGAGATCGGTCTTCTGAGGAGCATAGGTCCGCTAGCCCCGGCGATGGTAGGCCCGGGCTGGGTGGCGCCACTCAGTGTCACCAGAAGCCCGCCATGTATCGCTGCCAGCCACACACGGAGCTGCGCATCGGGATCATCACCTGGATCGAGCGTACCTATCATCGATACCTGCTTGGCGGATCCATTTGCGCAGCGTCATCTCGTGGACGCCGAAGTCCTTGGCGATCTGCGCGAGGGTGACGCCCGCTTCACGGGCGCGCGCGACACGCACGACATCGTCACGGAACTGTTGAGGGTAGGACTTGGGCACGGTGATCATCCTTCCAGGCCGACCCACGTCGGCCAGCCAGGCTCGGTGTCACCTATCCGTACAGCAGTCCCTACCGCTCTGGCTGTGAGCTAGTCGCCTACGCGCAGACTTGAGAAGGGCCTCAGATGACTCGTCACCTGGGGCCCTTCTCCCCGTCTACGCTCATGCCGCGTTGTCGCACCTGGCCGGGCACACGACCTACGCGTCCGGGACGCACCCCCACCACGCCCTGAGCCGACTGGAGCTCAAACGACCGTTTGTGCACTTGCGATCTGCCTGCTTCACCACTGGAGGACTGTAAGTGGGGCCACACTGGGACGGGTATGGTCTGAAGGTGCGCCGGCAGTCCGGAGCCTTGGATAAGGAGCACCCCCGTGGTTGATTGGACCGTCCTTCCCGCCTTTTTCGGGGTCATCCTGGTGTTCCTCATCCCACCCGGTCCAGACATGGCATACATGCTTGCCGTCGGTCTCCAAGGAGGTAAGCGAGCAGCGGTGAAGGCCATCCTTGGCATTGCCACTGGGATGAGCATCTATGCCGCAGCCGTTATCATCGGCCTCGGCAGGATCGCTGAAACCCACCCCCACCTCTTGACCGCATTGAAGCTTCTTGGTGGGGCCTACCTCCTGTGGCTGGCGATCACAACGGTGCGTCATGCACGGGCGGCATCCGCCGTAGCGAAAGTGAGGGCAGGGCGGTGGTACCTCCGTGGCCTGATGGTCAGTCTCACGAATCCCAAACTCATCTTATTCTTCCTCGCCGTACTACCCCGTTTCACGGGCAACGCTTCAGACATCACAATGCAGATGGCACTGCTGGGTGCAGTGAACGTGACCACCGAACTCGTGCTCTATGGAGCCATCGGCGTGCTGGCCGGGGCTTTTCACACCCGGTTCACCACCAGTCGACGGGCGGGCACCGTCTTGAACTACGTTGCCGCGGCCGTCTACGCCCTCCTTGCCGGCTTCATCATCATCGACGCGATTCTGTAACCGTTACAACCAGAACGGATCGACGAAGGCAACTCCACCCCCGTGACGCACCCAATTTAATGTAGCCGTCTATTGTGCCACGCTTTAGGTATGGGCATGGACTTCAAGGGCAGCGCAGACCGCCACGGCATCCCCCGCCGGGACACCATGTACGTGATCCTCCACGCGGTCGCCACCGAGGAAATCGCCGGGCACCCCGGAGAGACCACGGTGGTCTAGCTGTACTGCCCGGGGACGTTGGTTGAGCTGCTTGCGGCGTGAGCCTGCATGATTTGGGCGGCGAGGTCGTGGAACCGAGCGGCCGCTTCGGTCGGGTTCAGGATGCGGATGTGGTCGCCGAACTGGAGGCGCTGTCGCACCGATTCGACGTCGGGGTAGTGAACGACGATTGAGGTCCACTCGTCCTCAGTATTGGTGATGTTGACCAGGCGTGTTCCGAGGATTCGCTGGGCCAGGTCCAGACGGGTCGAGCGCAGCAGCGCGTGCACCTCGACACCGGGCTCCGGGTGGAAGCTGGCCAGCAGGTCCCGCCACACCGACCGGAGATCGCAGTCTGGTCGCAGTGCCGCGGTGTCCGTGAGGGACTCACAATCTTCGATGCGGCTGGTGTTGAACAGGCGGGGTTGCCCGTCAACGTCAGCCACGAGGTACCAAGAGCTGGCCTTGTTCACGAGCCCATAGGGGTCTGCAGTGAGCCACTGCCCGATTGCCTCCCCGCTGCGCCGATATCGGAGGAGGATGCGTCGTCGTTCGCGTGCTGCGGCCAGCAGGTCGGTCAGGTCGAGTTCCTGCCCGGTCGTAAACCACCCCGATGGGTCGATGAGGAGCACCTCGGACATGGGCGAGGTGGTAGGAGCCTGCCCTCGCGTGGCAACGGCCGCCAGCTTCTCCCGGGCGCTGGTGTGAACTGCCTGCAGCCCAACCTGCTCGAAGAAGTTGGCCTCCAGTCCTGCGACGGTCAGCAACTGCAGCTCGGCAGGATCGAGACGCGCCACATCGAGACGGGATCGGCGGTCCAGCACAATCGCCCCGCCCCGGCCCTGCTCCGTATGGACCGGGACGCCAGCGGCCGACAGCGCCTCGACATCACGCAGGATCGTGCGCGGCGATACTTCGAACCGCCGGGCCAGCTCCTTGCTCGTCATCCGCTCATGGGTCTGCAGGAGCAGCAGGATCGACAAGAGCCTCGAGGACTTCATGCCCCGATTCTCACAGAAAACATGACAGTAGATGTCGTCTTTGACTGATCGGATGAAGCCACCTGATCCACCGATCCGAAGGAGACATCCATGCCGGCACCCAACCTGTTCCTGACCTACGTCAGCGACGCCGAACGGTCCACCGCCTTCTACAGCGGCCTGTTCGACATCGAACCCACTTTCACCAGCCCGCGCTACGTCGCCTTCGAGGTGGCACCCGGGGTGCTGTTCGCCATCTGGACCGGCGGCAACGAGAACACCACTCCTGAGACACCTCGCACGAGCGAGATCGGACTCATGGTCCCCGGTCCTTCCTCGGCCATCGACGCCGTCTACCAAGAGTGGACCGCCAAGGGCGTGCGCGTTGTCGAGGAACCCCATGACGACGTGTTCGGTCGCACCTTCGTGATCGCCGACCCCGACGGCAACCTCATCCGAGTCAGCCCCATCGATTGACCCGACAAGAGGCCCCACGTGGCGGCGAGCACCAGCTCGCCGCCACGACAATGTCTGCACGAGGTTTTATGTCACACGCCAACGCCGCTCTCACACCCCGCCACCGCCTGATCGTCGGCCGTCTCGTCGTCGACGAAGGCTGGCCGGTCAGCGAGGTCGCCGCCCGCTTCCAAGTTTCCTAACCCACCGTGAAGCGCTGGGCCGACCGCTACCGCGCCGGCCAATCCATGCAGGACCGCTCCTCACGGCCATATCGGTCGCCGAACAAGACCAGCCCTCAGGTCACTCGGCGCTGCATCCAGCTACGGCTCCGCCTTCGAGAGAGCCCGGTGCAGTTGGCCTGCCGCTCGGGTATCGCTCCCTCGACTGTTCACCGGATCCTGGTCGGCGCGCGCCTGAACCGGCTCTCCCACGTTGACCGCGCCACTGGCGAACCGGTGCGCCGCTACGAGCACGACCATCCCGGCGCGATGCTCCACGTCGACGTGAAGAAGCTCGGCAACATCCCCGACGGCGGCGGCTGGCGCTACGTCGGCCGGCGACAAGGCGAGAAGCACAGAGCCGCCACGTCCGACAAGCCGAGAAACAAGTACCGGGATCCGTTGATGGGCAGGGCCTTCGTCCACACCGTCATCGACGACCACTCCCGCGTCGCGTACGCCGAGATCCATGACGACGAAACTGCCGTCACCGCCACCGCCGTGCTCGTGCGCGCTGTCGAGTGGTTCAACGCCTGCGGAGTCACCGTCGAGCGGGTCCTCTCCGACAATGGCGGCGCTTACCGCTCACACCTGTGGCGCGACACCTGCGCCGACTTGGGAATCACGCACAAGCGCACTCGGCCGTATCGGCCGCAGACCAACGGGAAGATCGAGCGGTTCCACCGCACCATGGCTGACGGGTGGGCCTACGCCCGCTGCTACAGCAGCGAGCAAGAACGACGAGACACCCTCGCCGACTGGCTCCACCACTACAACCAGCATCGGCCCCACACCGCCTCCAGCAACCAGGCGCCCTTCTCACGATTGATCAACGTCCCCGGTCAGTACACCTAGGACATACCTGCACGTGGGACAACGTCGGCGATGGCATGACGGTCATCGATAACCCCTCTTGGATGACTCTCGCGCCCCTGCCCATTGTGATCCTGTGGGCGATCAGCATCATCTGCGGAATTCGTAAAAGCAATCGAATCCACTCGAGTCCTCACACGCGAAAAAGGCCCCAATGACGTCCTCGCCCCCAAAACTCCCCGCTCGACACAGTCCTCCGGTGAGCCGGGGGGGGTCGTGGCGCACCATCGGAAACTTCCTCGCAAGGGGACCACGTTCTCCGGTCGTGCATCGCGGTCTGAGTACAGGTGGATCGCCCGGCGTAAGCGGCCGTCACCGTCCGCCTGGTACCGGGATCCTGTGCCCACCTTTGTGCTGATGACTCCCCCGTGCGCAGGGTGCTGCACAACCGCAGGGTTGCCGAGTCGGCAGGCACTCGACCCCCCGAGTAGCCATCCGAATCAAGGATTCGTGAGGCCTGGACCTCGGCCGGAAGCCCCCGGCGGCCCTCTTGACCTATACCCCCGTAGGGTATAATTTGGACCCATGAGCAGCCCCGAGACCCCCACCCGCGGGTACACCCAGGACAAGGCGGCTTATGCCCGCCGCCTCAAGCGCATCGAGGGTCAGGTGCGCGGTGTGCAGCGGATGATCGACGAGGACACCTACTGCATCGACGTCCTCACCCAGATCTCCGCCATCCAGTCCGCCCTGAAATCCGTGAGCCTGGGGCTCATGGAAGAGCACCTGGGTCACTGCGTCAAGCACGCCGTGGAGGCCGCCCACGACTCCGGGGACCCCTCGGACATGGACGCCAAACTCGCGGAGGCCAACGCCGCGATCGCCCGGCTCGTCAAGAGCTGAGCGGGCGCCGTCGGCCCACGCCGCGGCCACCAGGACTTCGGGCCGTACGGCCCGGCAGGAGAATCACGAGCATTGAGGAGAATCCCATGAACACCACCGTCAACGTTTCCGGCATGACCTGCGGACACTGCGTCGCCTCCGTGAAGGAGGAACTGGCCGAGGTTCCCGGCGTCACCTCCGTGGCCGTGGACCTCAACGCCGGCGGCGTCTCCCCCGTGACCATCGAGAGCTCGCGCGAACTGACCTCGGACGAGATCTCCGCGGCCGTGGAAGAGGCCGGGTATGCCGTCGTCTGAACCAGCTACGGCCGAACCGCAGGTGCACGGGCCGCTGCGTGATCTGGACCTGCAGATCACGGGCATGACGTGTGCGTCCTGCGTGGGACGGATCGAGCGGAAGCTGCGCAAGATCGACGGCGTGGATCCCGCGGTCAACCTGGCCCTGGAGTCCGCGTCCGTCAAGGTCCCCGGGGACGTCTCCGACGAGCAGATCCTGGACACCATCCGCAACGCCGGTTACGGCGCCGAGATCACGGGTGGGGACCGCGTGCAGCGGGCCTCCGCTCCTGCCGAAACGCCCAGACAAGCCGACGACGCCGCTCACGCGGGTACGCGGGGCGGGGCGTCATCGGCACTCGGGACGACCGACGCATACCCCCGCGGGCATGCGTCCTCGGAGACAACCCCCGAGCGAACCGCCGAGGAGACCCTGCGGGCCGAGAACGAGCACCGGGATCCCGCGCTCGAGACCACCCCCGCGCAACGGCGGATGAGCGACCTCAAGAAGCGGTTCATCGTGGCCGCGGTCTTCTCCGTGCCGGTCTTCGTGATCTCCATGGTCCCCGGCGCGCAGTTCCCCCACTGGGGCTGGGTGGCCGCGCTGCTGACACTGCCCGTGGTCACGTGGGCGGCCTGGCCTTTCCACAAGGCCACCGCCGTGAACGCGCGCCACCTTTCCACGACCATGGACACCCTGGTGTCCCTGGGCGTGACCGCGGCCTACCTGTTCTCGCTGGGCCACCTGCTCGTGGAGCCGGACATGACCGCCCATGCCCATCCAGACATGGCCATGGACATGTCCAGCCACCAGTTGTACTTCGAGTCCGCGGCCATCATCACCACGTTCTTGTTGCTGGGCCGCTGGCTCGAAGCGCGCGCCAAATCCCGTTCGGGTGAGGCACTCAAGGCGTTGCTGGATCTCGGCGCGCAGCAAGCCACCGTGGTGGATGAGGACGGCACCGAACGCACGGTGCCCGTGTCCGAGCTGCGCGTGGGGGACACCTTCACGGTGCGCCCGGGCGAGAAGATCGCCACGGACGCCCTGGTCGTGGAGGGCGAGTCCGCCGTGGACGCCTCCATGCTCACCGGGGAATCCGTTCCCGTGGAGGTGGGCCCGGGGGATGAACTCACGGGTGCCACCGTGAACACCACGGGTCGTCTGCTGGCGCGGGCGACCCACGTGGGTGCGGACACCGTGCTCGCCTCCATGAGCCGAACCGTGGCGCGCGCGCAGGCCACCAAGGCCCCCGTGGCGCGTCTCGCGGACCGGATCTCTGCCGTGTTCGTGCCCGTGGTCATGGGTATCGCGGTGCTGACCTTCGCGATCTGGTGGCTCGTGTCCGGGGAACTGAACCAGGCGTTCGTCGCGGCGGTCTCCGTCCTGGTGATCGCGTGCCCGTGCGCCCTGGGTCTGGCCACCCCCACGGCCATGCTGACCGGGACCGGGCGCGGCGCTCAGCTGGGCATCCTGATCACCTCCGCGGAGGTACTGGAGGACACCCGCTCGGTGGACACCGTGGTACTGGACAAGACCGGGACCGTGACCCACGGGGACATGGCGGTGACCACCGTGACGCCGGTGAACTCGTGGTCGCGGGATCAGGTGCTGGATCTGGCCGCGGCCGTGGAGAGCTACTCCGAGCACCCGATCGCCCAGGCGATCACCGCAGCCACGCCCCACCGCTACGAGGTCTCCCGCTTCGAGTCCGCCCCGGGCGGCGGCGTCAAGGGGTACGTCCCGGACGGCATGAACGCGCGCGCCGTCGTGGTGGGCCGGGAATCCTGGCTCACCCAGAACGGGATCCGGCTGACCGCGGACGAGTCCGAGGCCCTGCGCCGCGCCCGCGAGGACGGTTTCACCACCATCCTCGTGGCCGTGGACGGGCGCGTGGCCGGGTTCATCGACCTGCAGGACACCGTGAAGGACGAGGCCCCGGCCGCGATCGCGGAACTCCAGCGGCTCGGGCTGCGCCCGGTGCTGCTCACGGGGGACAATGCCGCCGTGGCCCGTTCCGTGGCCGCCCACGTGGGGATCGCCCCGGAAGACGTGATCGCGGACGTCACCCCGGACGGCAAGGTCCAGGCCGTGGAAGAGCTGCAGTCGCAGGGCCGCGTGGTGGCCATGGTGGGTGACGGCGTCAACGACGCCCCCGCCCTGACCCGCGCGGACCTGGGCATCGCCATGGGTTCCGGCACGGATGCCGCCATGCAGGCCGCGGACATCACCGTGGTGCGCAGTGACCTCACGGCCATCCCGCTGGCGATCAAGCTCTCCCGGCAGACGCTGCACATCATCAAGTCCAACCTGTTCTGGGCCTTCGCCTACAACACCGTGGCCATTCCGGTGGCGGCCCTGGGGTTGTTGAACCCCATGATCGCCGGCGCCGCCATGGCCTTCAGCTCGGTGTTCGTGGTGCTGAACTCGTTGCGACTGAAGCGGTTCGCGCGCTGACCAGCCGGTCGCACGGCCGCCCAGCACGGGTCACGCGACCAGAGCCGCACGGCACGGGTGACACGGCGTAAGAAAGCGAGGCCCCGGGGAACCACTGGTTCCCCGGGGCCTCCGCTCTCTATAGGAGCCCTGATCCCTGCGGTCAACGAGCGCTCGAGCCCGGCTCCTCACCCTTGGTGTCCGGGCGCACGCGCTGACCGAACTGGGGTTCGTCGGTGGTTGCCGCCCCCGCGGCACCGGCGGTACCGGACGACGTCGCCGCCGAACCTTCCCCGCGCGCCTGTTCGGCCTGCCGGCGGGCCTTGTTCTCCGCGTACAGCTTGGCGGAGGACCGGTTCACGCCGGTGCCCTGACCGAGCTCTTCCGCGTTGGGCTTCTCGAGCAGCATGAGGGTCGCGCACACCACCACGGAGGCGATGAACGCGATGCCCGCCGCGATCAGGCCCAGGCCCATCCGGGCGGCGTTGTCCGTGCCGCCCGCTGCTACCACGGACACCACCACGAAGGCCACGACCGCCAGAACGGCCGAGATGATCAGGGGCCCCTTGATATCGGTTCTGCGCCGGCCATTGTGCTCAGTGCGCTGGGCCACGTGATTCCTCCTGGCGGTGGTCGGGGTGTGGGGCGGGGGTAGGGGATCCGCCCGCGAGTTCAACGTGTCAGTGTACGCGTTCAGGCCGTACGGCCCGGGTCCGTCAGGGCCTTGTCCGCTGCGCGCGCATCGTGGCGCAGGCTCAGTGCGGCGATGAGCTGTGTGACGCCGACGATGATGGCCGCACCGCCCACCACACCAAGTTCTGCCTTGGTTCCGAGGGTCTCCACGAGCACCATACCCATGGCCGCGAACACGGTCACCACGCCGCACAGCGTCCAGTCACGACCCAGCGGGAACTGGCCACGGAAACGCATGCCCAACACCAGTTCGGTGATCCCGCACAGACCCAGGATCACGGCGGAGAACAGGACGAAGAGCCAGTCGCTGCTCGCAACCACCGCGGTGAGCACCCCGCCCAGGACGTACAGCACACCGTAGGACTGCGGGATGTTCCGGCTCGGGCCCAGGTCCACGTCCTCGCGGCGGTTCAGCCGCAGCTGCAGGAAGATCGCGGAGACGCCCGTTCCCACCAGGAAGAACGCCATGACCCACCGGCCCGCCCCGAGGGACGGTTCCTGCCAGAAGACGGTCACCGCCGCGAAGATCAGCGCCACCACGGCGCGCAGCAGGGTGGGTCCCCACAGGTCGTGGCGCACGTCGGCCCCGCGGGACCTGCCGCGGTCCTGCCCGCCGTGCGGTGCGGAAATCTGTTGGGGCACGCCGAGAACTCCTGAATCTGCCGGGGATGTCCCGCCCAGTCTAACGAGCTTCCCTGGACGGGTTCAGGGCTCGCCCAGTACCTCCCGCAGCACCCGGGCACCGCGTTCCACGTCCCGGTCCGGCGCGGTCAGGCCCAGCACCACCCCGCCCCGTTCGTCGGGTCCCCGGTCCGCTTCCGCCAGCGACGACGACGCCCCTGCCCCACCACGTTCACCACCCTCGCGGCCCTGCCCCGTCCAGTACTCGCCCAGGGCACCCACGAGGACCCCGCGGCGTCGTGCGCGCTCGATCGTGGCGTCCTCGTCCGGAACGGCGAGCACCGCGTGGGCACCGCCGGCCATGGGCAGAACACTCACGTGCGGGAGGCCGCCGAGGACGTCGGAGAGCAGCGAGCGGCGTCGTCGGAAGGAGCGGCGCATCCTGGCCGTGTGGCGCTGGAACTCCCCCGAATCCACGAACCGCGCGAGCGCTTCCTGGGCGATGAGCGAGACGGGCGAACCCAGCTCCGCACGCGTGCGTGCAAGGTCCGGGAGAAGGGAATCCGGGGCCACGAGGTGCCCCACGCCCACGGAACTGCCGAGCACCTTGGCGAAACTGCCCAGGGTCACCACGGTGTCCCGGGCGGTGTCCAATGCCCCGAGGGCGGGCAGGGGTTGGGCGCTGTGGCGCAGTTCGGAGTCGTAGTCGTCCTCGAGTACGAGCGCGCCGTGCTCACGGGCCCACGCGAGCAGTTCCATCCGGCGCGTCACGGGCATGGTCCCGCCCAGCGGGTACTGGTGTCCGGGCGTGAGCACGATGGCGTCCGGCGCGGGGGCGACGTCCCACCGCCCCGCCCCGCCCCACCAACCGCTGGGCAGATGCTCGGGCACGAGACCGTGCTCGTCCACCCCCACCGGCAGGGCGATGTGCCCGAGCGCGCGCACCACACGACGAAGCGCGGGGTACCCGGGATTCTCCACGGCCACGCGCAGCCTCCTGCCGCGCGCGAGCCCCAGCACCCGCAACGCGAGCTGCAACCCGTCCCGCACGCCCGCGGTGACGAGGATGTCCTCGGGAGAACGCACGATCCCGCGATTGAGCCGCAGGTAGTCCGCGAGGTGGTCCCGCAGATCGGTGCGCAGGGTGCGCCCCGTGGCGACGCCGCTCGCCGCGTCTCGCCACGCCCCGCGCCACGCGGGGGTGTCCAGGGACGTGATGGTGCTCTTCCCAGGGCGCAGGTCGATCATCTCGGGCCGCACCGCGGACCGACGGGCCGTGCGCTGCGAAGTGGGAGCGGGCGACGTCGTCGGGGCGGGAATGCCCGCGGCCGGTATGTCAGCACGAGGCGACGTGGGGGTGGAATGCTGTCCGACGCGGGGCGACGCCGCGGCGTCGCCCCCGGGCACCGGGCCGGACGGGCGGGCTCGAGGAGCATCGGCGGTCGCAGCGGCAGCACGGGCAACGGGCCCTGTATCGCGCCGCATTTCCAGATGCGGGGTGATCCGCGTGGCACCGCGATCGGCCACGAGGTAGCCCTCACCCGCGAGGACGTCCCACGCGGACGTGACCGTTCCGCGCGAGATTCCCAACCGGGCGGCCAGGGCCCGGGACGAGGGCAGGGGGTCGCCCGGGCGCAGCACCCCGCGCGCCACGAGCTCGCGGATCTGCCGCACGAGCTGCTCCCCCAGACCCGTGCTCGCGGTGCGATCGACGGTCAGGGGGAGGTCGGTGTCCCTGGCGTGCCTCATTCCCGGGACTGCCGGGCGATGAAGCCGGCCATGCCGGGAACGGTGAACGCCACCTGACCGTGATCGGGAGCGTAGATCATCCCCTTCTGGATCAGTTGCGCTCTTGTAGGGCCCAGGCTGCTGGCCTTGGTACCGAGCCGGGCTGCGAGTTCACCCGTGCGGGAGGGGCCCGCACCGTCCACCGCCATGACGCTCATGTACTCGCGCTCCTTGGGCGTCGCCCTGCCCCAGCGGGCCGGGAAGAATCCGGAGTCCAGTTGCGCCCACCCCTTCTCGATGGCCACCCTCGAGTCCTCGAGCGTGAACGGCGTGGTCGGTGCGACTTCCCACACTGCTTTCCCGAACTCCTGGATGAAGTACGGATAACCACCCGACGCCGCGACGATGGCGTTCAGCGCCTCGGTGTCGAATTCGGCGCCCACGTCCTTGGCCGGGCGTGCCACCGCGTATCGCGCTTGCTCCGGGTCCAGCGGTCCGATGACCCGGTAGTCGAAGAGTCTTTCCGCATAACTGCGTGTGGCGCTCAGGATCGTGGGAAGGTTCGGCAGACCGGCGCAGATCACGTAGAACGGCCAGTCACGCTGGCCCGCGATGTGCTGGACCGTGACGATTGCGCTCATCATGTCCGGGTCTAGGTCCTGCATCTCGTCGATGAACAGGCCGAATGCGCTGTGCTGTGCCTTCAGTGGTTCACTGAGATCCTCGACCAGCTCTTCCACATCGATGTCGATCCGCCCGGACTGCGCGCGTACGGGATGAAGATCGACACTGGCCGAGACACCGCTCGTCCCCACGGAGACACTGAAGGACTGGATGGTCGTGAGCGCATCAGCGAAGAACTGACCGGGGTGACGGCCGAGATGACGCCGAGCCGCCACCACGAGTTCCCGGGCGAACCTGTCTCTCACGTCCTGCCTGCCCCGAGCCTCCGCCCGCCCCTCCAGTTGGACGGTGAGCCAGCCGTGATTGTCCGCATGCGCACGCAGGACGTTGAGCAGGACGGTCTTTCCGACTCCGCGTAGACCCGTGAGCACCATGCCCCTGTTGGGGCGGTGGAGCTTGGCGCGCGCGATCATGAGGTCGAAGGCGGAAATCTCTGCCTCCCGGCCACTGAGCACCTTGGGACGCAGCCCGGATCCGGGGCTGTAGGGGTTGGCTGCGAGGTCCATGTACCGAAGTGTAAAGCATTATATAAATATTTTTATACTTACCTAGATTTCGATAGCGTATCGATCGACGGCTGCCAGAGGCCGCGGGTTAAGTGCCGGTCGTTGCGTAAGTGGACCACTTCATTTCGTCGATTTTGGCTCTGTCAATGGACCACCCACGCTGCCAGGATGGAGGCCATGACCGAAACCTTGCAGACCTCCGCCCAGGACCCCACCCCCGTGACCGGATCGCGCCTCGTCAAGCGCGGCCTGGCCGACATGCTCAAGGGCGGTGTGATCATGGACGTGGTCACCGCTGAGCAGGCCCGGATCGCCGAGGACTCCGGAGCTGTGGCTGTGATGGCGCTCGAGCGCGTTCCCGCGGACATCCGCTCCCAGGGTGGCGTGGCGCGCATGAGTGATCCCGATCTGATCGAGCAGATCATCGACTCGGTGTCCATCCCCGTGATGGCCAAGGCGCGGATCGGGCACTTCGTGGAGGCCCAGGTGCTCGAGCACCTCAAGGTGGACTACATCGACGAGTCCGAGGTGCTCTCCCCCGCCGATTACGTCAACCACATCGACAAGCACCGCTTCAACGTCCCGTTCGTGTGCGGTGCGACCAACCTGGGTGAGGCGCTGCGCCGGATCACCGAGGGCGCGGCCATGATCCGCTCCAAGGGCGAGGCCGGAACGGGGGACGTCTCCGAGGCCACCAAGCACATCCGCACCATTCGCGCCCAGATCGCCGAGCTGCAGGGCCTCTACACCTCCACCCCGGACGCCCTCTACGTCAAGGCCAAGGAACTGTCCGCGCCGTACGAGCTGGTGGCGGAGGTCGCCCGCACGGGCAAGCTCCCCGTGGTGCTGTTCACCGCCGGGGGGATCGCGACCCCCGCGGACGCCGCCATGATGATGCAGCTCGGTGCGGACGGCGTGTTCGTGGGCTCGGGCATCTTCAAGTCCGGCAACCCCGCCGAGCGCGCCCGCGCCATCGTGGCCGCGACCGCCTACTACGACGATCCCGCCCGCATCGCAGAGGCCTCCCGCGGCCTGGGCGAGGCCATGGTCGGCATCAACGTGGCGGACCTGCCCGCACCCCACCGCCTCGCGGAGCGCGGCTGGTGAGCTCCGCCCCCACCGTCGGTGTCCTGGCGCTGCAGGGCGGGGTGGCCGAGCACCTGGCGATGCTCCAATCGCTGGGTGCCCGGGCGGTTCGCGTCCGTTCCGTCTCGGACCTGCTGGGCGACCACGACGCTCCCGCCGTGGACGCGCTCGTCCTGCCCGGGGGTGAGTCCTCCACGATGGACCGGCTGTGCCGCACGTTCGGTCTGTTCGAGCCCCTCCAGCGGGTCATCCGCGCCGGCCTGCCCACTCTGGGCACGTGCGCGGGACTCATCATGCTGTCCACGCGGATTGCGGATCCCACGCCGGGGCAGCAGAGCCTGGGTGTTCTGGACGTCACGGTGGACCGCAATGCGTTCGGCTCCCAAGTCGACTCCGCGGAAGTTTCGCTCCCCTGGGCCGGCACCGCTGGCCACGCGGAGACGGACGACGACACCGCGATGACCCCGAGCGGCGTCGTCCGCGCGGCCTTCATCCGAGCACCCTCGGTGACCGAGGTGGGGGACGGTGTGCAGGTGCTGGCCCGCTACCGCGACACGGTGGTGGCCGTTCGCCAGGCCAATGTCCTGGGCATCAGTTTCCACCCCGAGCTCATGGGAGAGACCACCGTGCACGAGGAACTGCTGAGCATGGTCCGGACGGGCGCGAACGCATAGCGCGGGCCACGGCCGCGCGTTCGTCCCGCGGCGGCCGCTCGGAGTGTCGAAGACACGTTCCCGGAACGTCCCTGGTCAGAAACTCCCTGATGAACCCCCGCCGGTGAACCCGCCGCCCCCGCCGAAGGACGACGGGGACGAGCTCCCGAACGACGACCCCGCCGAGGATGCCGCCGAACCGTTGTACACCGCCGGGTACATCACGTAGAGCGGCAACCACGAGCGGAACGTGGGCGCGTACCGGATCTCGTGCTCGATGCCGTCCGCGTCCTTGGCCCGATTGGGTTTGTCGTTGAGCCCGGGGGCCTTGCGGTTCTGGAGGCGGTACTTGTAGTACGCCTGGCGCATCCCGTCCGTGATCTCCTCGTCCGGGTGCTCCCGCTGGAACTGCTCGATCTCGCCCTCCGCCTGCTCCCGGATCCGTTTGTTCTGCCGGTGATGGCGCCATGCCAGAAAAAGCCCCACCAGGACACCCGCTCCCACGAGGCCCAGAATCACGCGGAGCAAGGTGTTGCTCTTGGCTTCACGATCCGCGGCCGCTTGCGGATTCGCCTCGTCGTAGACCTCGGTGATGGTGTTCGTGAACGCTCCCGCGTAATCCTCTTTCTTGAACCCCGGTTCCAGCTCGTCCTGCATGATGTTCCGGGCGTCCCCGTCCGAGAGCACCTCGCGGGCCCCGTCCGCGACCTCGATGCGCAGCTCACGTTCGCCCATGTCCGCGACCACGAGCACCCCATTGTTGCGGCCGTCGTCTCCCACGCCCCAGTCCGTGGCCACCGTGCGGGAGTAGTCCTCGATGCTCTCTCCCTGGGTGTCGTCCACCGTGAGCACGGCCGCGCGGATGTACTCGTTCTCGGAGTTCTTCTCCCCGATCAATCGGTTCAGCTGTGCTTCCTGGTCCGGGGTCAGCAGGTCCGCCTGGTCCTGCACCGCACCCTCGGTGGGGCGGGGTGGCACGTCCAGGGCGTGGGCGGGCTCGGCGACTCCCGCGACGAGCACCGCCCCCAGCGCGCCGGTCGTGATGATGCGCCGCAGGGGCGCCATCCTGAGCGTCTCGGTGTCCACGGATCCTCCCGGGTTTCGTCACATGCTGGCCGGCACAGGTTCTCGTAGGCCAGGGTGCGGGTACGATGACGCCGCGCGGCCCGGCGGTCCCGACGGCGCGTTGCTCTCGAGACCCAGTGGGTTTCGAGAGCGCCCGACTCAGCGGCGCGCGGTGGGGACCACCATCACGGGGCACTCGGCGTCCGCGAGGGCGGCCTGGGACACCGAACCCATGAGCAGACCGCGGAACCCGCCGTACCCGCGGGTGCCCATGACGAGCAGCTCGGCGGTGCGGGAGGCGTCCACGAGTGCGTCCGCGGGGCGGCCCTCCAGCACGCGGGTCTCGATCTCTAGGCCCGGGAAGTCCTTGCGCAGTTCCTCGGCCACGGAATCGGTGAGCTCCTTGGCCGGGGCCATGAGCTGTTCCTGCACGGCGCGATCCAGCTCGGCGGAGTTCATGGGCAGGTAGCTCGTGGTGGGGACCACGCTCACGATCGCGAGCCGCAGCCCGTGATCCGCGGCGTACCGGGCGGCCTGCGGCACCGCCTTGTTCTTGGCGCCGAGCTTGTCCACGCCCACGACCACGCGACCCTCGAAGCTCTCACCCTCGGGCCGGGTCTCACGTTCGCCAGGGCGCCACTCCTCCGGGAGGATCACCACGGGCGCGGCGGAGTGGGCGGCCACCGCGGCGGAGACCGAACCCACGCGCCCGCGCACCCCGTGGTGCCCGCGCTTGCCGAGGACCACCACGGAGGCGTCCTGGGCCTCGTAGACGATCACGCCGGCGGCGTCGCCGCGCTCGATGATGCCCTGCCCGGTGACGCCGCCCGCCTTGGCCTTCTCCACGGCGCGCGTGGCCAGCCGCTCCGATTCCTGGTGCAGCGCATCCGCGAAGGCTCCATAGATGGACTGGTCCAGGCCGGTCTGGCGGCCCGTGGAGAGCACGATCTTCAACGGCTTCTGCCGCTTCTGGGCCTCGAGGATCGCCCAGTCCAGGGCCCGCTCACTGTGATCGGAACCGTCGTACGCCACCACGATGTTCTGTGTCATCTGTCTGCACCTAGTTTCTTAACTGTATTTCGAGGGGGAGTGCGGATCGGGACTCAGCGCCCGCTGGGGACCACCATCACGGGCCCGGCAGCGGAGCTCAGCACGGCCTGGGACACGGATCCGAGCAACAGACCCGTGAACCCACCGATCCCGCGGGAGCCCACGACCACAAGGTCCGCGGTCCGGGTGGCCTGCACGAGCACCCGGCCGGGGCGGCCCAGGAACGCGTGCTGGGTGACCCGCAACCGGGGTTCCCGCTCAGCAATGGTGCGCGCCAGTTCTGAGAGCCGTTCAAGCGATTCCTGGAAGTAGTAGGTCTGGTTGTACTGGTCCTGGAACCACTCCGGGGTCCCGGACAGGGCGCCGTTCACGGAGACGAGGCTCAGGGTCGCGTCATGGGACAGGGCGTACTGGATCGCGTGCGCTACCGCGGGGTTCTTCTCCCCCGCGCCGTCCACGCCCACGACCACGGAGCCGGAGAAGTCCATCTCGGAGGCAGGAGTGCGGGTTCCACCCTGGGCCTGGTCGTCGGAGACGCGCACGTCCTTGCCGTCCCGGCCCTCCTCGCGGGCGAGTTTGGCGTCCGAGTCGTCCTCGTGGGTTCCGGGCGGGACCACGATCACGGGCACGGGGCTGTGGGCCGCCACGGCCGCGGAGACCGAGCCCAGCCGACCCCGCAGGGCATCGCCCTTGCCGCGCTTGCCCATGACCACCAGGCACGCGTCCTTGGCGGCGTGCAGGACGGCCCGAGCGGCGTCGCCCTCGCCCAGGACCTTGCGGATCTCGACGTCCGGGGCGTGGGAGCGGGCGTACTCCTCGGCGGCCTCGAGATGGGATTCGCTCTCCGCCTTCACGGCGTCGTGGAAGCGCTGTTCCAGGCCTGGATCCCCCACGACCGCGACGGGGAACGCGCACAACAGGCGCACGGGGACTTTGCGGGCGGCCGCCTCCGTGAGGGCACGGTCGAGGGCGCGCAGCGCGATCTCGGAACCATCAATACCCACCAGGACGGGAGCGTTGGACGAGGTGTTCAGAACGTCGTTGTTCATACCTCCAGGATAGTCTCCGCACCCCGCAACGGCGCGGTCCACCACGCGATTTCAGGCCTGTGACGACGCCGCACGGAGCCTCCTGGCGCCGGGCCGGCTCCGCGGGCCGCTCACGCCATCACGAACATCCACCGGTCCCCGCGGATGCGCAGACCCAGGGTCACGGCACGGGCGCCCATGTACCCGCCCGCGTACGCAATCCAAAGCCACGCCGCGCCCACGGTGCCGCTCCCACCCCGTTCGAGAACGAGCCACAACAGGGGCGCGTACACGACCAGGTTGATGACCCCGGCCAGGGCGAGATAGCGAGCGTCGCCGGCGCCGATCAGAACGCCGTCGAGCACGAACACGAATGCCGCGAGGGGCTGACCCACGGCCACGACGATCAACGCGACCCCGAAGATCACCTGGACGTCCCGCGACGAGGTGAAGAGGAAGCCCAGGTGCGGCCCGAGCAGACCCACGATCACGCCCGTGACCACGCCGAAGCCCAGGCCCCACCGGATCAGTCGATGCATGAGCCTCCGGACATGTTCGCGTTCCGAGCGCCGTCGCAGGTCCCGGGCGCCGAGTTCCTTGCCCAGCAGCGCCTGGGCGGCAATGGCCAGGGCGTCCAGTGCGAAGGCCAGGAAGTTGAAGATCGTCATGGTCAGTTGGTAGGCCGCGAGGTTCTCGGCCCCCTGCGCCGTGGCCACCACCACGGTCACCAGGATCGCGGCGCGCAGGGACAGGGTGCGCAGCATGAGCCATGTCCCCACCGTGAGGTGCGTGCGCACCCCGGCCCAGGACGTCGCGAGGCTCACGCCGCGCCGTCGGAACTGCCGAGTGAGCATGATCAGGTACGTCACAGCCATGGCCCACTGCGTGATGCTCGTGCCGATCGCCGCGCCCGCGACGCCCAGCTGCGCGCCGTACACGAGCGCCACGTTCAGCCCCGCGTTCACGGCGGCGCCCACGCCCGCGATCACGAGCGGGGTGGTCGTGTCCTGCAGACCTCGCAGCACACCCACGGCGGCCAGCACGATCAGCATGGCCACGAGTCCGGGCAGGGACCACAACGCGTACGACGTCGCGTGCTCCAGCACTTCGCCCTCCGCACCCAGGGCGCGCAGCAGGGGACGAACGGCCACGGCACCCACCGCGGCGAGCAGCACCCCGAGACCCGCGGCGGTCCACAGTCCGTCCCGACCCACGCGCAGGGCATCGGCGAGTCTGCCACCACCCACGTGCCGGGCCACCGCGGGGGTGGTGCTGTAGGCCAGGAAGACCATGAGTCCCACGACCGTCTGCACCACCGTCGCGGCGATCCCTACCCCCGCGAGCTGCGCCGTGCCCAGGTGGCCGATGATCGCCGAGTCAGCGAGCAGGAACAGCGGCTCCGCGATCAGCGCTCCGAACGCCGGGACGGCGAGCGCGAGGATCTGGCGGTTCAGGCTCTTCCCGCCCGCGGTCTTGGACGGGGTCCCAGGATCCGACGGCGTTGCCGGGCCCTCGGGCGTCACGGGCTCCTCGGAAGCTGCGGGGCCCCCGCGGTGGAGACCTCCGGGACTGGGCTC
Organism: Kocuria sp. CPCC 205261; assembly: GCF_040981025.1. Lineage (NCBI taxonomy): Bacteria > Bacillati > Actinomycetota > Actinomycetes > Micrococcales > Micrococcaceae > Kocuria > Kocuria sp. CPCC 205261. The sequence goes on from NZ_JAVKPU010000006.1 coordinate 28,818, forward strand.
CGGGGGGCGGGCGTTTTGGGGCGCGCGGGAGTTCGGGCGTGAGCGGAAGGAAGGCACCGCACCAGGGTAAGGGGATCAGTCACCCGCCGAGGCGGGCAGGGTCAGCGTCCCGGGGCGGGTTTCACCGCGATCACGGGGACGGCGGATTCCAGGATGATCTGCTGCGCGGAAGAACCCAGGAAGATCTTGCCCGCGGGGGACCGCCGTCGGACCCCCACCACCACGGCGTCGATCTCCGCGCGGTTGGTGGCGTCCACCAGATCCCCCACGGCATTGCGGCTGCGGGCGGCGGCATGCTCCACGCTCACGCGCTCGTACGGGATCGCGGACAGATCCGGCTCGTTCCCGTCCACGGGGAATACCACGAGGTCCGTGTCGCGACGCCGGGCTTCCTGCACGGCGAAGTCGCGGGCGGCGTGACCGGCCGGAGTCTCGGCGGCGGCAAGGATGATGGCCATGGGTCCTCTTCTCTGTGCGCGATCCATCTGGGGGGCAGGTTCCGGGGCGGGGCGAGATCGCCCCCGGGCGGTGAACCGGTGCCGGCTCGGTGAATCCCGGGGTCCGCGTCGGTACCGCCTCCCACGTGGGGATATGTGTATCCTAAGTCACACTTCTCGCGGCCCCGTGGGCGGCGGGAATCCCCCTTACCGCGAATCCCGGGAGAATCCATGAGCTCCACCCACTCCCCCGACCGCCGCACGTTCCTGACCTACGGTCTCGGGGGACTCGTGGCCCTGGGGGCCATCGGAACCGCGACGGCGGGGTCTATCGCATCGGCATCCGGCGGCAACGACCTCCGTTCGTCGCTGACCATTATCGCCCCGGCGGCCGCGGGCGGCGGGTGGGACACCGTGGCCCGGGAGATGCAGCAGGCCCAACGGGCCAACGGCATCGTGAACAACACCCAGGTGGTGAACATCCCGGGTGCCGGCGGGACCATCGCGCTCGGGAACCTGGAGATCCTCTCCGGCAAGGCCAACAACCTCATGGTGGGTGGCACGGGTCAGTTGGCGGCCACCATCCAGTACGACTCCGCCACCACCTACGCGGACGTGAATCCCCTGGCCGTGGTGGTGGAGGAGTACGACGTGATCGTGGTCCCCGGCGATTCCCCGTACACGTCCCTGAAGGAACTCATGACGGCGTGGGCCAAGACCCCCGGCAAGGTCCCGTGGACCGGAGGCGGTTCCTTCGACCAGCTGGTCGTGACCGAGATGGCGATCAGTGCCGGGTTGGCACCCAAGGACATGATCTACGTGTCCTCGGACGGCGGCGGTGAATCCACCCAGGCCCTCCTCAACGGCACGGCGGCCGCCGCGGCCAGCGGGTACCCGGATTCCATCGACCAGATCGAGTCCGGGCGGTTGCGGGCCCTGGGCGTCGTGGCCCGCGAACCCGTGCCCGGGGTGGAGATCCCCACGACCGTGGAGCAGGGCTTCGACGTCACCCTGGCCAACTGGCGCTTGCTCGTGGCACCGGGTGGGATCACGCCGGAGGAGAAGACCGAGCTCGAGACCATTGTGCGGGAAACGATCGCCACACCGCAGTGGCGGGAGGCCATCGAACGCTTCAACTGGAACGAGAACGTGATCACGGGCGAGGAGCTCACCCGTTTCCTCGCGGACGAGAAGACCCGCATCCAGGGCCTCTACAAGGAGTTGGGACTGTGACATCACAGGTGACCGGGTCGACCCCGGCGTCCGCACCACCCCCGCAGGAGGCGCCGCCCTCCGCGCACCGGTCGCTGCTGTCCGAGCTGACCATGCCCTTGGTGCTCGCGGCTTTCGCGACGTACCTGCTGGTGGGCATGCTCAGCATGTCCGTCCCGGAGTCGGTGGACTTCCCCGGGCCCCGGTTCTTCCCGGCCGTGGTGACGGCCGTGATCTACGCCCTGGTGATCGTGGAGGTGCTCTCGATCCTGCGCCGCCGGTCCGCGGACCGTTCCCCTGGAGGCCACCCGACGACGTCGACGGGCAGCACCGCGCACACCTCCCCCGCCGATGACGACGCCGCACCCTCGGCGGACGATGCCGGCTACGAGTTCGTAGGTGCCTACGAGCCCGCCACGCCCCAATTCTCGTGGCGGTCCTTCGCCTGGGTGGTGGGCGGTTTCCTGGTGTTTGCACTACTGCTCGAGTTCCTGGGGTGGATCATCGGCGCCGCCGTACTGTTCTGGTGCGTGGCCCGCGGCTTCGGCTCCACCCGCCCGCTGTTCTCACTGGTCGTGGGGCTGACCGTGAGTTCCCTCGCGTACATCGCCTTCGACATGGCCCTGGGGCTGTCCCTGCCCTCCGGCCTCCTGGGGGGTGGGTTCTAGATGGAGACCCTCTCGCTGTTGCTGGACGGTTTCGCCGGGGCGCTCACCCTGCAGAACCTCTTCTGGGTGGTGCTCGGATGCTTCCTGGGCACCGCCGTGGGTGTCATGCCCGGCCTGGGGTCCTCCATGGCCGTGGCGCTGCTGCTGCCCGTGACGTTCGCCCTGGATCCCACCGCGGCGTTCATCATGTTCTCCGGCGTGTATTTCGGCGGGCTGTTCGGGGATTCCACCATGGGCATCCTCATGAACACCCCGGGCCAGGCCTCGGCCATTGCGTCCACGTTCGAGGGCCACAAGATGGCGCTCACCGGCAGAGCCCCACAAGCGCTCGCCACGGCGGCCATCGGGGCGTTCATCGGTGGTTTCGTGGCGTCCGTGGTGGTCGTGTTCTTCGCACCCTTCCTGGCCGAGTTCTCCACCCAGTTCGGTCCGGCGGAGTTCTTCGCCCTGGCCCTGTTCGCGTTCGTGGCCACGTCCTCCGTGGTGACGGACTCCGCGATCAAGGGTTTGCTGTCCCTCGCCCTGGGACTGGGGATCGCCGTGGTGGGTATCGACTCCGTGACCGGCATCCCGCGGTTCACCATGAACTCCCCCTACCTCTTCGACGGGATCTCCCTGGTGACCGTCACGGTCGCGGTGCTCGCGCTGGGTGAGGTGATCTATTTCGCCACGACCGCCCGGTTCCAGAGCCAGGGAAGGATGCTGAAGGCCCAGGGGCGGCCCTGGTTGAGCCGCAAGGAACTGCGGGAGGCCACCCCGGCATGGTTGCGCGGCACGGCCATCGGCTTGCCGTTCGGCGTGGTCCCGGCCGGCGGCGCGGAGATCCCCACGTTCCTGGCATTCGGCGCGGAACGCAAGCTGGATCGGCGTCGTCGCGACCCGCAATTCGGCAAGGGCGCCATTCGAGGTCTTGCCGCACCCGAGGCCGCGGGCAACGCCACCACCGGTATGGCCATGGGTGCGCTGCTCGCGCTGGGCCTGCCCATCTCCGCGACCGCCGCCATCATGCTCGCCGCGTTCCGGCAGTACGGGCTGCAACCAGGGCCGCTGCTGTTCGAGCGCGCCCCTGATCTCGTGTGGGCGCTGTTGGCCAGCTTCTTCATCGCGATGATCGTGCTGCTGATCATCAACCTGCCGTTCGCGATGGTGTGGGCCAAGCTACTGCTCATCCCGCGCCCGTACCTGTACGCGGGCATCACGGTGTTCTGCGGCCTGGGCATCTACGCGACGTCCGGCTCCACCTTCGACCTGCTCATGCTCCTGGGCGTGGGACTCGTCGGCTTCTTGATGCGTATGCATGATTACCCGCTCGCGCCGCTGATCATCGGGATGGTCCTGGGTCCGCTCGCGGAGACGAGCCTGCGGGACGCCCTGATCAGCGCGGACGGTGACGCCTCGGTCCTGGTGAGCGGTCCGATCGTGCTCGTGCTCTACGGGGTCCTGGTGATCATCCTGCTCCTGACACTGCGCAGCAGAGTCACGAGCCGCACCCGCAGGGACGTCTGAACCGACTCGTCTCCGGGTAAACCCCACCCTCTCCCAAGTGCGGGTGCACTGATTTTGCTGAGCCAAAGCACGCAAACCCCCTCTCAGAGGGTGGTTCGCTGCTTTAGCTCAGCAAAATCACACGCCGTCGCGGTCCTCGGGGCCGGGCGGGATTGCCCGATCAGAATGGGTACTGCGGGATGTCCGGGCTGAGGGTGACCCATTGCAGCTCGGTGAACGCCTCGACGTTGGCGTCCGCCCCACCGAAGTGCACGCCCGTGCCGGAGGCCTTCATCCCACCCATGGGGGCGGTGGCCTCGTCCATCACGGTCATCTCGTTGATGTGGATCTTCCCGGCCGTGACGCGGTCCGCGACCTTCATGGCCTCCCCCACCTCGCCCAGGATCGACAGGGACAGCGCGTACTCGGAGGCGTTGGCCAGCGCCACGGCCTCGTCCACGGAGGACACCGCGATTACGGGTGCCACCGGGCCGAAGATCTCCTGGTTCCACGCCGGCATCTCAGGGGAAAGATCAGTCAGCACCGTGGGGCGATAGAACAACCCGTCGTGGGTGGCACCCGCCCGGATCGTGGCGCCGGCGATCACCGATTCCTGGACCTTGGAGTCCACGGACTTCAGCTGCTTCTCGTCGATGATCGGGCCCAGGTGGACCTGTCCCTCGGAGGGGTCGCCCACCACGAGGGCGTCCGCCTTGTCCGCGAGTCGCTGGACGTATTCCTCGTAGACGTCCCGGTGCACGATGTGCCGTCCCGTGGTCATGCACACCTGACCCTGGTGGAAGAAGGTCCCCATGGCACCCACGCTCGCGGCCAGGTCCAGGTCCGCGGAGGGCAGCACGATCATCGCGTTGTTGCCACCGAGCTCCAGGTGCGTGCGCTTGAGATGCTGGGCACCGGCCGCGCCCACGTGCCGCCCCGCCTCGGTGGAACCCGTGAAGGACACGATCCGGACCTCGGGTGCGTCCACGGCGGCCGCACCGGCGTCCCCGCCGCCGGGCAGCACGTGCAGCACGCCCTCGGGAAGCCCGGCCTCCTCGAAGATGCGTGCGATCAGCACTCCGCCGGTCACGGGCGTGCGCGGGTCCGGCTTGAGCAGCACCGCATTACCGAGCGCGAGCGCGGGTGCCACGGAACGGATCGAGAGGATCAGGGGGAAGTTGAACGGGGAGATCACCGACACCACCCCGGCGGGCAGACGCCGCGCGAGCGACCAGTGCGGGTCGTCCGAAGCCAGCACCTGGCCCTTCGCGTGCGTGGGCAGCGCGGACGCCTCGAAGCATTCCTGCGCGGCCACGTGGGCCTCCATCCCGGCCTTGGGCTGGATGGCGCCGGTCTCGCGCACGACCCAGTCCACGACCTCGTCAGCGTGCTCCTCGAACAACTGCCCCGCCCGGCGCAGCACGGCCGCGCGCTCGGTGGGCTTGAGCGCTGCCCAGGACTGCTGGGCCGACGACGCCGCGGACGCCGCCCGGTACACGTCCTCCGGCGTGGCCGCACCCACGTGACCCAGGACCGCTTCCGAGGCCGGGTTCAGCACCGTGATGGGCTCACCGGAACCCTCCGTCCACTCCCCGTCGAAGATCTTCCCGTCCCATCGGCCGTCCTCGAGAATCGCCATGTCCCTTACCTCCTGGTGTGCCACGTGATCGATCTCCATTGTGCGGGAGCCGGCCCCATCCAGACCACGGGGCCGGGTGATATCCGCGGCCCGCGAACGGCATGGGAGTGAGCGGGCGACCCGAGGGTGCGCGAGCGGCGTCGTCGTCCCCGAAGACGAGCCCCGTCGAGGAAGGCGCAGGCGGTCAGGGTTGCGGGTCGCGGGCGTCGTAGCGCATGAACCCGGGGAACATCCGCACGAGCAGCAGCACGAGCAGGAAGCAGATCACGGCACCCACCAGGGCGGCGAACCCGGGTCCGAGCCACTGGCCGCCGGTGCCCATCACGGCGTCGCCCAGGCGAGGGCCGCCCGCAACCACCACGATGAAGATGCCCTGGAGCCTGCCGCGCAGCGAGTCGGGGGTGGCCGCCTGCAGGATGGTGGTGCGGAACAGCATGGACACCGAGTCCATGACCCCCGCGGCCACGAGCACCAGGCAGGACATGACGAGGGGCCACGCGGTGTCCCGGCCCCAGCCGCCGGAGGCCACCAGGATCACCGCACCGAACGCCATGATGCACACGGCCCACGCGGCCACGGCGGCGGCACACCCGCGACCGTGGTGATTGATGCGAATGAATGTTCCCGAGAAGACTCCCGCGAGGACGGATCCCGACGCGAGCGCCGCGGTGAGCAGCCCCACCGTGAACTGGTCCCCGCCCAGCACGGACGCCCCGAGCACGGGGAACAGCGCGCGGGGCATCGCGAAGATCATGGCGGCCAGGTCCAGCAGGAATGTCATGCGCAGGTTGGGGCGGGTGGCCAGGAACCGGAACCCCTCCACGACGGAACGGAAACCGGCCTTGCTCGTGGCGCCGTCCTCCCCGGGGATGGGCGGCAGGGATGGCAGTTTGTACATGGCCCACAGGCTCATGGCGAAGCTCAGGGCGTCCACCGTGTAGGCCCACCGGAAACCCAGTCCGGCCACCGTGAGCGCGCCCAGCAGCGGGCCCACCATGAGGCACGAGCCCATGGTCAGTTGGAACAGGGCGTTGGCGGCGGGCAGTTGTCGCATGGGGACCAGGCGCGGGACGATCGCACCGCGCACGGGCTGGTTCAGTCCCTGCGCGAAGGAGTGCAGGGCCACGATGCCGTAGAGCACCGCGACGCTCGCAATGTCCAGCCACGCGTGCGCGGCCAACGCCACGGTCATGATGAACAGGCCGAACGTGGTCCACAGGCCCGCCGAACGCCGGTCGGTGGCGTCCCCGATGCTGCCCCCGTAGAGACCTGCGATGATCAGGGGCACGAGCGCGAAGAAGCCCACCATCCCCACGGCGAACGTGGATCCGGTCAGCTCGAACACTTCCAGGCTGATCGCGATCACGGTGAACTGGCTTCCGAGCATCGACAGCGTGGACCCGATCCACAGTCGCCGGAAGGCGGGGATGTCCCGCACGGGGGCGATGTCGAGCAGGAAACGGGCCACGGGTCGATCCTAGGGGCAGGTGGGGGTGCGCACCTCACCCGTCACGATGCAAGTACGGCCCGTGCGCCCCACCCCTGAGTCCTCGTGCGTGTCCCCCGCACCACATACCCTGGGAGCACCCTTTTCCCCAGGATTACAGGAGTCCTCATGCGCACACGCGAACAGCGCCGGGCCGCGCGGTCGGCCCGCGGTTGGCCGCGGTTGCGCGTGCACGCCGTGCGCAACGGGGTGGGAGCCGTGATCCTCGGGGCGCTTCTCCTGTGGGTAACCCACGGACCCTTCCGTTTCGAGAACTTCCCGGCCGGGGACGTGGCCTGGGTCTGGCGTGCGATCGCCCTGGTCGTGGCGGTAATGCTGCCCTACGTGCTTCTGACCATGGGCGTGTATCTACTGCTCGCCGGCTTTCTGGCGACCAATAGGGCGGCGTTGGCCGCCGGGCGCGCCCGCACCGTGGTGCTCGATCCCGAGGACCCGGAGGATCCCCCGGTCACCACGCACCGACTCTCAGAGCACACTCCCCCGGGCGTGAAGATCCGGGCCCACACGGTGCACGGTCGTCGTCACGACAGCCGCTACACCCGTGATCTCCTGGGTTTGCTGCCCGTTCAGTCGCCCGTGGCCCTCGTGCCCCTGGGGGCGGGAATGGTGGCGCTCATCGCGGCCTCGATCTATTACTCCACGGGCTACGCCGAACCCGCCGCCGTCCTGCTGCTGGGCGTGCTCTACCTCGGCTGGAAACTCTTCCGGGGTTGGCGCAGCCACCGCGTCTTCGCGGACACGCCGTGGCAGGCGCCGCGGGAAGTCGACACCGGTTCCGTCCCGCGTGTCACCCCGCTGCGGGACCAGGACACCGCACACCACCCCGTCACCCGGGTCTCCTACGTCACGGACGACGACGCCGCGGCGCCGCACGTACGGGAGCAAGCGGCGCCGTCGTCGTATGAGGTCGACGACCCGGAGGAGCCGTACGAGACCACCGACGAGCTGCCCGTAATCGAGAAGATCCGCGACCGGTACACCGAGCCCCGCCGGATGAGTGCGTCGCAGCGACGGTTGGCGGAGCGGGCGGAGCGCGAGGCGATCCGGCGGAGGCTCCCGCGCGTGGTCGAGGCCGAACGGGCAGACACGCACGCCACCGCCCCCCGGGTGGTACGTGATTCGCAGCGCACCGACCCGCGGGACGGCTATGAGACGGATCCGCAGGGGGAGGCCGCGGAGCAGGAACAGCAGCGGCTCAACCAGAAGCGCTACGAGGACCACATGCAACGCCACCGCGACAAGCGGGAGGACCGGTTGCGCAATGCGGAGGCCCGGCAGCCCGAGGAGGCGCCCTCGCTGTGGGGGTATGCCAAGAACCGGCTCACGAGGCGCGGGGACGGCTCCTAACGCTCAACGACCGCCACGGGGAGCTTCTCCGGCGTTTGGCTATCGTCGCGGGGATGACTTCTTATCTTCGGCGCTTGGCTCCTCCGCATTCAACACAGTGGCACCGGGCCGGGCCCCGGCCGCCGCGGGCGCACCCAGCTGCCAGATCCGCCGCACGGTCCAACCCAGGAGGATCACGAGCAGCACGTTACGCAGGGTCAGCACCCCGGCCATGACCGGGTTCGCGTGGATCAGCGGCGTGTAGAACAGCGGGTAGATCACGAACGTGGTCGCCGCGATGCCCAGGGCCAGTAAGGCCGGGATGCGCCACCGGACGCGGTCGTGCAGCAGACCCACCATGATCACCGGGGCCAGCCAGATCATGAACTGCGGGGAGCCCACCTTGTTGAACACGATCAGCACGATGGTCAGCAGCAAGGATCCGGCGTGGACCAGGCGCGCCCTGTCCGCACCGCGCCGCAGTGCCCGGATGAGCAGCACCGCGGCAACGAGAACGGCCATGAGCAGCAGCGGCTGCATGAGGGAGGCCATGACCTCCACACCGGGACCGTAGACCTCGGTGGAGTTGATCGCGGTGTTGTCCGCGATCCGGGAGTCGGCGAGCCCCAGGACAGCGGCCCACACCCACGGCGTGGAGAACGTGGCCTCGAGCTGCATCCCGCGGGAGCCTTGGTTGAGCAGGAAGTCCGCGATCCGCTCGATCCCGCCGAGCACCAGCACGCCCAGCACCACGAACAGCGTGACCACCACGCCCGCCGTGATGATGCGCACGCGCTGCTTGAGCGCGATGACCATGGCCAGCAGCACCGCGGCCGGCCACACCTTGATCCACGTGGCGATGCTCAGCAGCGCCGATCCCACCACCGGATGGCGCACGGCGTAGAGCAGGCCGATGAACATGATCGGCGCCGCCACACCCTCCACACGCGCGAAGCTGAGGTACCCCAGGAACACGGTGAAGACGACCCACCACCACCCGGCCAGCACACCGCTGCGCGGGGCGCGGTGGAGGAGGAACCACATGGCCACGGCGTTCAACGCGGTGATCATGAGCGTCCACGCCAGAAGGTAGAGGTCGTAGCCCGCGATCCTCGGGAACATGATGGGCACCTGCGCGAGCACGGGGTAGACCCACGGGCTGACGGAACCCTGGTCGGGCGCGTTGTACCCGGCCATCGCCCATTCGCGGTACTGCTCGGTGTCGCTGAACGCCCACCCGTGCAGGAAGAACGTGGCCATCCAGCACAGGAAGTACACGTGCACCACCGCGAAGCCCACCCACACGGCGGCGGGGCGGTTCAGCCACTCCGGCGGACGACGGCGCTGCGGCCCGGGCCGCGCGCCCGTCACCGAGTGAGCGGCGTCGTCGGCAGAGGCAGCCTCGGGGTGCGCCGTGGCTCCGCCAGTGGGTGCCGCGGGGGCACCCGTGCGCGGCACCGAGGTGCGGTGGGCGTCCCCGGGGGCGGGAGCGGCGTCGTCGTCAGGCGTGCGGGCCGGCAACCGGGGCTCCCTTCGCGGCGGAACCGGCGGGCCCGGCGGACCCCAGCCGGTACAGCCCGCGCGCGGACCACCACAGCAGGACCACGAGCAGCAGGTTGCGCAGGGTCAGCACGCCGGCCATGACGGGGTTGTTGTGGCTCAGCGCGGTGTAGAAGAGCGGGTAGATGAAGAACGTGGCGATCGCGATCAGCACCGCGAGGAACGCCGGGGTGCGCCACACCTTCCAGTTGTGCACCAGGCCCACCGCGATCACGGGGCCCAGCCACACCATGAACTGGGGCGAGCCCACCTTGTTGAACACGATGAAGGCCGTGACCATGGTCAGCGAACCCGCGAGGAACAGGGCCGTGCGGTCCAGGGCACCGGCGTGCACGCCGCGACGCAGCCCGCGGGCGATCAGCACCACGACCACCACGGCGGCCACCACGAACAGCGGCTGCATGAGCCGGGACATCACGTCCGAGCCGGGGCCGCTGACCTGCATCGAGTTGATGTCCGTGTTCATGTACATGCGGGAATCACCCACACCCAGCACCGAGAGCCACAGCCACGGGGTGCTGAACGTGGCCTCGAGCTGCATGCCGCGGTCGCCCTGCTGGGTCATGAAGTCCGCGATCTGGCGCGGTGATCCGGACACGAACGCGGCTGCCACGGCGAACAGCGTGACCAGGATCCCGGCGAGCAACACGGCGCCGCGGCGTCGTGCGGCGGTCAACAGGGCGATCACGACGGCCGCCGGCCAGACCTTGATCCATGTGGCCAGGCTGAGGATCGCGGAGGCCACGAACGGGCGGGACACCCCGTAGACCAGGCCCAGCAGCACGAGCGGGGCCGTGAGACCGTCCACGCGCGCAAAGCCCAGCCAGCCCATGAGCAGGATGAACACGAGCCACCACCAGCCAGCGGGCAGTGCGGCACGGTTACGACCCCATTCGGTCAGCTTGCCCATGGCCACGGCGTTGAGCACCGCGATGATGAGCACCCACAGGAAGAAGTACGGGCCCGGTCCCGCGATGCCCGCGAGTCCCATGGGGATCTGCGCGAGCACGGGGTACACCCAGGGGCTGGGACCGTACGCGATGTTGCGGTCGTCGAAACCCGCTTCCGCCCACGCGCGGTAGATGTTGGTGTCGCTGAAGGCATTGCCCTGCAGCGAGACGATCAGGGCAAAAATCAGGAAGCCCACGTGCACCAGCAGGAACCCCACGAGCAGCGCGCCCGGTGTCATCAGACGATCCTGCGCGGGGCGGGGGAGCACGGCGTCCCGTGCCCGGGTGGCGGCCGTGAAATATCTCTCTGTGGGCACGGATGAGGTCCTTGTCCGAATGCGCGCGGGATTCTGTTCTGGTCCGGGGGTGTGCACTGGTCCTGTTCGGGGGCGTGCGGTGCCCGAGGGTCCCGGCGCCTCGGACATACCGGTTCCGATTCTATGGGGAACCACTCCGGGGACCGCATACGGCGCCATGATGCGCTCACCCCGCCCCCAGGGAACCCCCAGAACGCGCACTGTTCGAGTGCAAACCGTCCTGTAAAGTCAGGGGTCGGAGCCGCTGGACACCTCGGCTCGCCCACCACTGGTTGGCTGAGGGGGCTGGAATCCATGACCGCGACCGGTTCTCGCCCCTCTCCCGCGCACACCGGTTCCACCGCCAAGAGTGATTCGCGCGCCCACATGGCGATCATCCAGGGTGTCATTGGTTCGCTCATGATGCTCGTGGGGTCCGTGGGGACCGGGTGGATCGCCAACGGCTCCCCCATGGTCCGGCACCCCTTGGTCATCGAACTGCGCGTGAACGTGTGGGGCGTGTACGGGTGCACCGTGCTGCTCACCGTGGGCGCCATGCTGCTCATCCGGTCGTGGTTGCGCCTCGGTCAACGCCTGCGGGGGTGGCCGCACGGGTCGTTGCGCACCGTGATGATCGCCGTGATCACGTGGTCCCTGCCCCTGTTCTTCGCCGTTCCCATCTACTCGCGGGACGTGTACGCGTACATCGGTCAGGGCCGGTTGATGCTGGCCGGCAAGGACCCGTACGTGGAGGGGATCTCCTCGCTCGACAACTGGTTCATGCTGGGCGCGGATCCGGAATGGGCGGAGGCCCGCACCCCGTACGGCCCCTACTTCCTGTGGATCGCCGCCGGGGTCGTCCGGTTGACCAACGCCCAGCCGGACGCCTCCGTGATGCTGTTCCGGGCGGTGGCGTATGTGGGAGTGGTGCTGTGCATGATCTACGTGCCCAAGCTCGCGCGCCTGCACGGGATCAACGGTGCCCGGGCTCTCTGGATCGCCGTGGCCAACCCGCTGTTCCTCATCAGCTTCGTGGCCAGCGCCCACAACGACGCACTCATGGTGGGCCTCGCCGTGGCCGGCGTATACGCCGCGGCCACGAAATATCCCCTGCTGGGCATACTTCTGGTCACGGGGTCCATCGGGATCAAACCCATCACCATCCTGCTGCTGCCGTTCATCGGTCTGCTCTGGGCGGGCAAGGGTGCCTCGTGGCCGCGGCGGTTCGTCATCTGGGCGGCTACCGCGCTGCTCAGTTTCGGGATCCTCGCGGTGAGCGGTTACGCGGATAACCTCGGTCTGGGCTGGGCCTGGGCCCTGTTGGACCCCACCCCGGGGTACACGGGGTACTCGCCGTCCGGGTTCCTGGGACAACAGGTGGAGCGCGTGGGAAACTTCTTCGGCCAACCGGGGGACGCCCTCGCATCGGTGTTCCGTCAGGTGCTGCAGTACGCGGCCATCGCCCTGGTCCTCGTGCTGATGTTCGTGGGCGGGGACCGCAGGATCGTGCGGCGGATGGCCCTCGCGTTCTCCGCCGTGGTGCTGCTGTCCCCCATCATCCAGCCCTGGTACATCCTGTGGCTCATCCCCCTGCTGGCCGCGACCGGCATCAAGGACAACTGGCAGATCCGCATCCTGTACATCGTGATCACGTTCTTCGTGGTCTTCGGTGCCCAGGACCAGCTGTCCGTGTGGCCGTTCATCGACCTCAGCGTGAGCGTGTCCCAGGTGGCGTTCGTGATCACGGTGGCCTTCACGCTCTACCTGGCGCTGATCGATCCCCGCACCCGCACCCTGCTGACCCACGGTGGGTTCCGGGGCTGGGTGGATCCCGGCCCCCCTCAGGTGGCCGCGGGTACGACGGCGCACAAGGACTAACGCAGGCCCCTGAGCCTTTCGAGCTCGCGGCGGTCCTTCTTGGTGGGCCGCCCCGCCCCACGGTCCCTGCGGGCCACCGGCACGCTGAGTTCCGCGGGCCGCGGCGGGGAGTGGTCGATGTAGCACTGGGCCGCCGCGGGGGCGCCTACACGCTTGACGATGAGCTTGGTGACCTGGAACTCCTGCTGCCACCCCGGGCGGCGCACACTCACCCGATCCCCCACCCGCACCGGCTGGGCGGCCTTCACGGGGGCGCCGTTGAGCCGCACGTGTCCCGCGCGGCACGCGGTCGTGGCGGCCGAGCGGGTCTTGAACAACCGGACCGACCACAACCACACATCCAGACGGGCGCTACTGGGTTCGTTGGCTGGGGCGTTCATGGGGTCCACGGTACTCGGGGGTGACGACGCGGCTCCCGCCCACCCCTCGCCGCCGGCCCCGCGCGCGATAGGGAACCAGCGTGACGACGCGCCCGAGCGCCGTCTCACCCCCTGTGCAGCGGCGGCGTCCTCGGCGGCGCGGTGCGAGCGGGAAGCAGCGCCTCGAAAATCGTGGCCAGGCGCAACAGCTCGGTATCGTCATATGCCCGGCCCGCGAGCGTGAGGCCCACGGGCATCCCGATGTCCGCCATGACACCCATGGGCACCGTGACCGTGGGGATCCCCAGATGCCGTGGCACCAGGTTCCCGTTGGCCACCCACGTCCCATTGCGCCAGGCCAGGTCCGCAGAATCCGGATTCACGTCCGCGTCCGCCGGGCCCACGTCCGCGACCGCGGGGAAGACCACCCCGTCCAGACCGAGCTCGTCCAGCCACGCTTCGAGATCCACCTGCCGGGTGCGCTCGAGTCCGCGCACGCCCTCGGCCAACTCGGGGATCCGGGTCAGCTCCACGCGGCCGTGGTCGCGCATGAACTGGGGGTAGTCGGCGATGTCGTCCTCGAACCCGTCGTAGCGGTCCGGCAGTGCGCCGGGCGGGTGCGGGAAGATCTCCTCCCCGGCCACGTCCGCTAACCGGTGCAGCGCAGGGTCCCCGTTCGCGTCCAGGAAGTCGTCCCACGCCCACGCGGAGAGATCCACGGTCTCCCGCTTCAGGTACTCGGGGCTCACAAATCCGCGGGTCGCGATGGTGGGGGCGCCGGGGCGGTCCCCCTCGTAGTTGCTCACGACCGGGAAGTCCACCTCCACGACCTCCGCGCCCGCGGCCTCCAGAGCGGCATGGGTATGCTGCCACACGGCCATGACCGAGTCCCGCGTGACGATTCGCTGCCCGGTGGGCCCGCCGATCCCGGGGTCCGCCGTGGTACCGGCCAGAGGGTCGGCATTGACGTACATGCGCGGCACCCCCAGCCGTGTACCGCGCAGCGGCTGCGCCCCGGCGGTGACGTCGGCGGTGACGTCGCCCGCCGCCAGGGAGCGGTAGGACTCCGGACGCACCGCCGAGGCCTTGGGGATCGCCACCCAGGGTTGGACGCGCCAGAAGTCACCGCGGACGTGGGCGTCGTCGGCGACGATGACGTCCAGGACCTCGAGCATGTCCGCCATCGAGCGGGTGTGGGGCACCACCACGTCCATGGTGGGCACCAGCGGCCAGTTGCCCCGCACGGAGATGACCCCGCGCGACGGCGTGTAGGCGCACAGCCCGTTGTTCGACGCGGGCGCGCGCCCGGAGGACCACGTCTCCTCTCCGAGCCCGAAGCTCGCGAACGACGCCGCCGTGGCCGTCCCGGAGCCGTTGGAGGACCCCGATCCGAAGGCCGCCGTGAGGTAGTGCTCGTTGTACGGGCTCTCGGCGCGCCCGTACACCCCGCGCTGCATACCGCCGTTGGCCATGGGCGGCATGTTGGTCAGACCCAGCAGGACGGCCCCGGCCGCGCGCAACCGCTCGATCGTGAAGGCGTCCCGCTGCGCCACGAGGTCCCGGAACGCCGGAGATCCCGCGGCGACCGTGAGCCCCTGCGCGCAGTAGCTGTCCTTCGCGGTGTACGGGATACCGTCCAGCGGGCCCAGGGTCTCGCCGCGCTCGCGGCGTCGGTCCGACGCCCGCGCCTGCTCGAGGGCGTCGGGAGCGTCCACGACCACGGCTTTCAAGCGGATGCCGTCACGGTCGTATGTCGCGATGCGCCGCTGGTACGCCAGGACCAGTTCCTCGCTGGTCACCTCCCCCGCCTCGAGCGCAGCGCGTAGCTGTGCGATCGAGGCCTCCACGACGTCGACGTCGCTCATGCCCGCTCCTCCCCCGACGGCGACGCCGCCCGCGGCGCCGGTTGCTGCTGGGTGATGCAATGGATCCCGCCGCCGAAAGCGAAGATGTCCCGGGCGTCCACCAGCTCGATGGTCCGGTCCGGGTAGACCTCCTGCAGGATTCGCGCTGCCTCCGCATCACGAGGCTCGTCGAAGGCGCACAGCACCACCACGCTATTGCCCACGTAGTGGTTGATGTAGGACCAGTCCACGTACCCCTCCTCGTCGGTGAGCACAGTCGGCGCGGGCACACCCACCACGCGCAGCGGCTGTCCCGTGGCATCCACGGCAGCCTCCAGGCACCGCCGGATCTCTTGCGACACCGCGTGATCGGGGTGGCGCGGATCGGTCTGCTCGTGCATCAGGACCGTACCGGGCCCCGCGAACGCCGCGACGATGTCCACGTGGCCGCGCGTACCGAACTGGTCGTAGTCCCGGCTCAGTCCCCGGGGCAGCCAGATCGCCTTGGTGGTGCCCAGCTGCTCGTGGATCAAGGCCTCCACCCGTTCCCTGGTAGCCCCCGGATTACGGCCCGGATCCAGTTGCACGGTCTCGGTGAGCAATACGGTCCCCCGCCCATCCACGTGGAACCCACCACCCTCGTTGACCAGCTCGCTCGTGGCCACCGGGACACCCGCCGTGTCCGCGACGAACGCCCCCACCTTCCGGTCGTTCTCCCACGAGGCCCACTCCTGCGCGCCCCAGCCGTTGAACACCCAATCCACGGCCGCCACCCGGCCCTCGGGGTCGTGCACGAACGTGGGGCCGGAGTCCCGGATCCAGGCATCGTCGAGCGGGGCCACGGCGAGGTCCGCGACGTCGCCCAGCGCGTCCCGGGCGGCGTCGACGTCGCCCGGGTGCGCCACCACGGTGACCTTCTCGTAGCGTGCGATGGTGCGTGCTACCCGGGACCACGCGCGACGGGCCCGGTTAAGGGTTTCGTCCCCCCGCTGCCCGAACGTGGCGTTGGGCGGGGGGAACGCGAGCCACGTGCGTTCGTGCGGCTCCCACTCGGCGGGCATCACGGTGTCCCTGGCGGTCGTGTCGGTGATCGTGTGCGAAGAAGGCACGGTGTTCCTTTTCGGTCTCTCGGACGGGTTCGGGGCGGTCTGGATCAGCGCACGCCCTAGTCGATGACGGGCAGTTCCGTGGTCTCGAAGCGCTGCCTGAAGAACGCGGGGTTGCGGCGGTACTGCACGAACATCATGAGCAGTCCGAGCAGCAGGATCCCCACCCCCAGGATGAACACGAGACCCACACCCCCGATCTCCGAACCGGACCCGTAGTCCGGGTCCATGGAGTCGTAGGAGGTCTGGACGAAGAACACCAGCAGCAGGATCCCGCCCACCAGGGGAGCCGCGAACTTCCCCAGGAAACCGCGCACGCTCTTGAACGCGTCCCGGCGGAAGTACCACACGCACGCGAGGGCGGTGACGCCGTAGTAGAAGCACACCATCATGCCCAGGGTGGTGATGGTGTCCCACAGCACGTTCTCGGAGATCACGCGCATCACGGCGTAGAACACGGACGCGATGACGGCCGCGGCCATGGTCGCGTATCCCGGGGTCTGGAACCGTGCGTTGACCCGGGCGTACTTGCGCGGCAGGGCCCCGTAGTAGCCCATGGCCAGCATCGTGCGCGCCGGCGAGATCATGGTGGACTGCAGGGACGCGGCGGAGGACGAGAGGACGGCGATGGACATCAGGACCGCGGTGGGGCCCATGATCGGTCCGGCGAGCGCGGCGAACACGTTCTCCTGGATCTCCGGGTTACCCAGGCCCACTCCCTCCGAGGACACCCCGGAGTACATGAGCACGGCCAGGGCGACCATGAGGTACAGGGCGACGATCACCAGGATGGTGGCCAGGGCGGATCTCCCGGGGGTGTTGGCCCCGTCGGTGCTCTCCTCGTTGAGGGTGAGCACCACGTCCCAGCCCCAATAGATGAACACGGACAGGGACACGCCCGCCGCGAAGGTCGAGAACGAGTCGACACTGAGCGGGTTGAACCAGTCGGGGTCCATGTGCAGCCCCTCGAAGGCCGTGCCATCCGCCACGTGCAGATACGCGGCGACCGAGAACCACACCAGCACGATCACCTGGAACCCCACGAGCAGGTACTGGACCACCTTGGTGGCCTCCATGCCCCGGTAGGAGATCCAGGACGCCAATGCCACGAACACGAGACACGTGGCCACGTTGAGCGGCACATTGCGGGTCAGCTCGGCGATTTCCTCCCGGCCGGTGACCTGCGCTATGGCCAGGTACAGGAAGTCCACGGCGATCCCGGCCAGGTTGGACAGCACCAGGATGGTCGCGGCCAGCAGGCCCCAGCTACCCATCCATCCGACCCACGGCCCAAAGGCCTTGGAGACCCACGTGAACGTGGTGCCGGAGTCCGGCATGGCCCGGTTCAACTGCCGGTAGCCCAGGGCCACGAGCAGCATGGGAAGGAATCCCACCAGGAGGATGGCCGGTAAGTGGGTGCCGACCGCCGCGGCCGTGGGACCCAGGGCCCCGGAGAGGGTGTAGGCCGGGGCGATCGTGGACACGCCGATGACGAGTGATCCGAGCAATCCCACCGATCCGGCGTTGAGGCCCTTGCCCTGGGTCTCCTCCGCCCCGGGGGACGCGGTGCCGGATGTAGCGGAGGGCGTGGTTCCGGGTAGTTTCCCGGGAGCGTCGTGACTCATGTCAGTGTCTCCTCGGTCGCGCCCTTGCGCGCGGCGTCGTCGTCGGCTGCACGGGGCAGCACGATCATGGGGATGGGAAGGTGACGCAGGATGCGGGCGGTGGTGGTCCCCAGGAAGATCTGGCGGTTCCCGGCGAGGCGCGAGGACCCCACGAAGAGCACGGAACCGGGCTCCCAGGAGATGTCGTCCACCGTCTGCTTGAGGTTCTTGCCCTGGGCCACGCGCACGCTCACGGGGTTTTGCGCGCCGATCTCGGCGGCCGCGTCCTCGAGGGTTCGCTGCGCGAGGTCCACGGCGGCCTCGGGTGCGCCGTGGACCTGGTCCAACGGCAGGAAGTTCACGAGCACGAGCTCCAGACCGGTCCGACTCACGGCGCGGCGCGTCTCGGAGATGATCCGCTGCGCACCGGGGCGGGTCCCCACCCCGGCGTACAAGCGCGTGATCGCTTCCTCGCCCTTGTAGCGCCGCGGGGCCAGTGCCACGGGCACGGTCGCCCGGTGCAGCAGGGCGTCCGCGACCGGACCCACCGAGAACTTGGCGGTGTACTTCCCGCTCGCCGCGCCGACCACCATGAGCCCGGCGCCGAACTCCTCCACGGCCCGGATCAGACCGTCCGCCACGGACGGTGAGCTGCGCACGTGAGCGCGCGCGACGACGTCCTCGGGAACCAGTGCGAGCCCCTCGTCCAGCCACTCGGCGGCCTGGCGGGTGATCATCGGGACGACGTTGCCCACGGGCGGGTACACGTGGCTGTACGGGTCGTCGGTGCGCACCACGCACACCAGCTCCAGCTCGGCGTGGAAGGCCCGGGCCATCACCACGGCCAGGCGCAGCGCCTCCTTGCTGCGCTTGTCCCCGCCGTACGCCACGACGTAGCGGAAGGCGGACCGTCCCGCGCCGTCGCCCTGCGCACCCGGAGCGTGGGTGACGGAGGCACTCACCGCTGTCCCCTCGCCTCGAGGATCCGGGAGGCGGCCAGCGCGCCCTGGCGCAGAGCGCCGTCGACGTGCTGATAACCCTCCGCCGCGAGATCGGAACACGCCCAGCGGATGGGGCCCACGGGCTCCGACTGGATGGCCCCGTAGCGGGACAGCCCGCCTAGGTCGAAGGACGCGGCGTAGGCACCGCGCGTCCACTCCTCGGAGCCGAAGTCGGACTCGTAGTAGACCACCGGGGTCAGCGCTTCCTCGCCCAGGTAGTGGGACAAGGACTCGAGGATCCGGCGCTTGCGCTCCTCGGCGGGCAGCCGGAAGACCTCGTCCGCCTTCTCGTCCGAGACGAAGCCCACCAGGGTGCCCCGGGTGTCCTCGTGGTTGGTGTTGTCGTAGACCTCCTGCGAGAGCTCGTACGCCCCGAAGCCCGTGCCGGACAGGCCCTTCTCCCGCCAGAACGGGGTCTCGTACACCGCGTGGACCTTGATGACGATCCCCAGGGACTGGTGCTGGTGCATCTGGTGCTGCATCCGGGGCAGCGGGGGTTCGAACGAGATCCGGGAGTAGAGGTTCGGGGGGACCGCGACCACCACGTCCTTGGCGTGGACGGTCACCCGGTCCGAATAGACCGTGACCGTGGCGTTGGGGTCGTGCTCCTCGTAGGTCTGGCCCTCCCCGGCCCAGGTGATCGTGCGCACGGGGGAGTTCAGGAACACCACCGTTCCGGGATCACTGGCGACCTCCTCGGCGCCCTCGTCCACGCCCAGCTCACCGGCCATCGTGACGGACACCGACTGCATCCCGCCCACCACGCGGCGGTCCAGGATGAAGTCCTCGTCCACGAGGTTGGAGAAGGAACCGGCGGAGGCCGCCATGAGCACGGCCTGCAGCGCGGAGAACGCGTGGGACGGCTTGGTCAGCATGCCCCCTGCGATGAAGATACCGATGTTGTTGCAGGCTTCCTCGTCCGAGCTGTTGCGACGCAGCCAGTCGTGGAAGGACACGGTGTCCAGTTCCCGGGCCTTGGGATGGGCCCAGGGTTCCGTGGCGCCGATCTCCGAGGCCAGCTCGTCCAGCTTCCCGATCAACTTCTCCATCTCCGCCTCCGTCTCCGGGGAGGCCGGGAACATGTGACCGGTGTAGGCGTGCCGGGTGCCGTCCGGGGCGATGTAGACCGAATCGCCCTCGCGGTAGCGCTCGAAGGTCTCGAGTCCCAGCTCATCCACGAGGGACAGCAACTCGGTCTGGTCCGGGGAGATCCACTGGCCGCCGATCTCCAGGAACGCGTCATCGATGGTCCTGGACCAGGTCCGTCCACCCACGCGGTCACGGGCTTCCAGGACAGCCACGGACTTACCGGCCTGCGACAACCGGCGCGCCGCCATGAGCCCGGCCGGGCCGGCGCCCACGATCACGACGTCCCGCTCGATGGCCTCTCGGGATCCGATGATTCGTTGCTCTGACATGGTGTTTTCCTCTCCAGATATAATGAAGAACATTCATTTATGGGTGATGTGCGGATGCACGCTCCGCATGGGATCGTGAGGGTGGGGTGGGACGCCGTGCAGTGGTTGCGCGAGCGACGCCTCCGGGAGGATCAGTGGTGAAGGACAGTTCCACGCGCGGCCGGGGCCGCCCACTGAATCCGGTGCTCACGCAACGCAAGATCGCCAGCGCCGCGGTGTCCCTCATCCAGTCCGGTGGCTACCGCGCCCTGACCATGGCCGCGCTCGCCCGCCAGCTCGGCGTCTCCGCCTCCGCCCTGTACAACCACGTGGGGTCCAAGCGGGACATCATGATCCTGGTCCAGGACCGAGTCAACCAGGAGATCGACTGCTCGGCCTTCGACGCGCAGGACTGGGATGTGGCCCTGGAGCGGTGGGCGCGTTCCTACCGTGAGGTCTACGCCCGCAACATCCCCCTGATCCCCGTCATGGCCGTCCTGCCGGTCGCCAATTCCCCGCACACCCTGGCCATGTACGAGAAGGTGGCCGCGGGACTCACGCGCGCCGGTTGGCCGCGGTCCTGGGTGGTCAACACGATCGTGGCGGTGGAATCCCTGGTCTTCGGCTCCGCCTACGACGCCGTGGCACCGGATAACATCTTCGATCCCGGCGAACTCAGCGAGGTAGCCCCCATGTTCTCCGCGGCCGTTGCGCATCGTGACCTCTCCCTGGATTCACGACGCCGCTCGCCCGGGCCCCATGGTGCGGGGGCCGAGACAGCGGCGTCGCCCGCCGATGTGGCGTTCGACGTGGGGCTGCGTAGTCTGCTGTCCGGGTTCCGGGTGCACCTGGACGCCTTGCGGGCCCAGGAGCCCGGAATCACGAGTGGCGGATCAGACCTCAAGTGAGTGCATCACGTGCTTGACGCGCGTGTATTCCTCGACCGAGTACAGGGATAGGTCCTTGCCGTAGCCGGAATTTTTGAACCCGCCGTGGGGCATTTCGGAGATCAGCAGCATGTGGGTGTTGACCCACACGCATCCGAAGTCCAGGTCCCGGCTCACGCGCATCGCAGTGCCGTGGTCGGAGGTCCACAGGCTGGAGGCCAGAGCGTAGGGGACGTCGTTGGCGAGCTCCACAGCCTCCTCCTCCGAGGAGAACCGCTGGACCGTGAGCACGGGGCCGAACGTCTCCTCCTGCACCAGGGTGTCGTCCTGACGCACACCCGTGATGATGGTCGGTTCGATGAAGAAACCGTCCGTGCCCGCCACGGGTTTGCCGCCCGTGACCACCGTGGCGTGTTCCGGGACGCTCTCCAGCTTGGCGCGCACATCCGCGAAGTGGCGCTCGTTGTTCAGCGGCCCGTAGTCGTTGCGCGATTCGTCCGCGTCACCGGTCGTGAGCTTCTCGGCCTCCGCAACCAGCAGACGCACGAGCTCGTCGTGGACGCCGTCCGCCACGAGGATGCGGGTGACCGCAGTGCAGTCCTGGCCGGCGTTGAACGTGCCGTACTGGACGAGCTGCTGTGCCGTGCGCGGCAGGTCCGCGTCCGCGAAGACCACGGCCGGCGCCTTGCCGCCGAGTTCCAGGTGGGATCGCTTGAGCCCGTCCGCCGCACTGCGCGCGACCGCCCGACCGGCACGCACCGAACCGGTGATGGAGACCATGGCGGGAGCGGGGTGCTCGGTGAGCAGGGCACCCGTGCCACCGTCACCCAGGACCACGTTGAGCACGCCCGGGGGAAGCACCTCACCCGCGATCCGGGCCAGGACCAGGGTGGACTCCGGGGTGGTGTCGCTGGGCTTGAGCACGATCGTGTTGCCCGCCGCGAGCGCCGGGCCGATTTTCCACAGGGCCATCATGAGCGGGTAGTTCCACGGCGTCACCTGAGCCACCACGCCCAAGGGCTCGCGGCGCACGTAGGACGTGTGTTCCGACATGTACTCGGTGGCGGCCCTGCCCTCAAGCGTGCGAGCGGCCCCGGCGAAGAAGCGCAGGTTGTCCGCTCCGGCGTCGACCTCCTCCTCACCGATCAGCGCCCTGGGCTGACCGGTGTTGCGGTGCTGGGCCTCGATCAGCTCGTCCCGGTGCTCCACGAGTCCATCCGCAATACGCAGCAGGGCTTCTTGGCGTTCTGCGGGGGTGGTGCGCTTCCAGGTCCGGGCCGCATCCGTGGCGGCGCGGAAAGCCGCCTCCACGTCCTCCTGGCCACTGACGGGTGAGACCGCCACCGTCTCCCCGGTGCCGGGGTTGACGATATCGACGGTGTCCCGGCCCTGGGCCGGCACGAACCGGCCGTTGATGAAGTTCTGCAGCACTTCGCTCATGGAGACCTCCCTGGTGTGAGTGCTTCTCGGGTGGCGGCTCCGCCGGCGGTGATCGCTCGGTCATGGCGCCCCGATGATGGTTGCATGGATCACTTTAAATGATCGTCATTCATTTTTGAACCCCCTGACGAAGGAAAGTGCGCGGTCGGCACACATGTGTGCCGACCGCGCGCTCGTGGCGGGGGACCACCTCGATGCTCAGTGGCCGTGACCCCCGTGCCCACCGTGCCCCTCGGCACCCGCTGAGGGAGCGGCGTCGTCGTGGACATGGTCGTGACCCTCGTGGGAACCGTGCCCGTGGGAAACGTGTCCGTGCGCCTTCTCCTCCCGCGCCGGAGCCTCCGGTTTGCCCGTCACCACCGCGAGTTCCACCGGCGTCTGCGGCAGGTCGATGGTCTTGGCCACTTCACCCTTGGTCAGATCCACCACGTGCAGTTTCTTGTTCTGCGCGTCGGTCACGTAGGCGCTCGAGCCGGCCACCTTGATCGCGGGACCCGCCTCCTGCCAGTCCGCCTTCTCCTCCCACCGCTGGATCACGTCGATCTTCCGGACCACCTTTCCGGACTCCACGTCGATCACGTTGAGCTTGCCGTCGTACGTGAGCACCAAAGCCTCACCCTCCGGCCCGCGGGCCAGCGAACGGAACCAGTAGGACGAGCTCAGGTCCACCAGCCGGTGCGACCCGTCCCGGGTGTCGAAGAGGGCCACACGCGTGGGGCGCTCCTGCTCGGCATCCTCGTCCACCTTGTAGTCGCCGAGCACGATCGGCGACCTCTCCGAACCTGCGAGGTTGCCCGAGCGCGCGTAGGCGTCCGCCACGGCCACCTTGTGGAACGTCCCGTCCCGATAGATCACGGGCCCGTTCTCGCAACCCGCCATCACGGTGTCGGTGCTCGCTCCCGGCGCGGCCGCCGCCTCACCGTGCACGCCCGGGCAGTCCGTCGTCTCGGCCTTGACGGCGCCGTCCTTGCCAAGCACGCGCGCGGTGTGCCGTTCATCCTCCGTGCCCTGGGTCGTGAACAGTGTGCCGTCGGTCAGCTCGAGCGCCACACCGTGGTGCGGGTGCTCGGTCTTCCGTTCGGTCGTGTCCGGCGCGCCGTCCTTCAGCGTCTCGGACTCGAAGGTCGTGATGGAACCGTCCCCGTCGCCGAACAACGTGGTCTTGCCGTGGTGGACCACCACGTGCCCGGCATGCGGGGCGTCGAAGGTCACGTCGGTCAGCTCGGGTGCGGATTCGCGGTAGTGGTAGTGGTCGCCGTGCTTATGCGCGTCCAAGCCGGTGTCGTGCACGCGGAACACGTCGCCGTCGCTGACCATCACGTGCCTGCCGTCCCCGGCGTTGTTGAGGCGCAGGAACCCGTCCTTCTCAGTCGTGTCCAGGACCTCGCCGGACGCGGTGTCCACGGTGAGCAGACCGCCCTCGTACGCCACCACCGCGCGCGGGGTGAGTCGCGAGACCTCCTTGGCCGCGGCCTTCGTGGTCTCCTCGGCGCGCGGGGACGACGACGCTGCTCCCGCCTGCCCCGCGCCACCCGCCCCGCACGCGGTGAGGGCCAGGACGCCGACGGCCAGCGCGGCCAGGGGGACGGGCCCGGCGGTTCCAGCCCCAGGCCGCCCCTCCGTGAGATGTCATTACGCCCCCGGGTGCGGGTGGTGAGCATGACTGCGGGAGGCTCCATGACCTACCCCCGTGCATCGCCCAATCAATGGCCGGCATTCCCTGTCCGCTTCGAAGAAGAAATACGAATGAAGTACCACACTATTTTCATGAGGGTGATCCTGATAGACTGAATCCTTATAACTACGTAGGACAATGGACTTCACGAGGCGCGAGAAGTGAATAATGGATCATCTGGCCATTCTTATCCGTTCGATACTGCTTATCCCTCTGATTGCTGGCCTCATTTAATTTTTCGGAAGTGTCTTTAAATCCGCACTGTTCGGCGGCTCCAACCGGCCATCCGGCCCGGATGATCCACGCCGGCGCCGATGACCAAACGCTCGAGACGCCGGATATTGGGGCGCGGCCCCGCAATGCACGTAATGCAGTCATCAATCCAGTCACGAATACCCCGCCCATAAGAACTGGATGCACCCTCGGCACCTCCCATGGCGATAACCCACTGCCACCAAATCAAAGATTTCATAGAATTTTCCCGGCAGTACGACGCCCATCCTTATTTCGGTATTTCTGTTCGAGGTAATTCGCCCCCACCCCTGGACGCCGGCGCCAGCATTCGGGGCATGATGGGACCACCCGTCACCGTCGCGAGGAGCCGCAGCATGAGCCCGTCACCGCACACCGTGGGAATCATCGGTCTCGGATCCATGGGCAAGCCCATGGCCGGGCACATCATCAGCGCCGGGCACGACGTGGTGGTTCTGCATCGCAGCCTCCACAAGGCCCCGGGGGCCCGCGCGGTGGACACGCCGCGGCACATGGCGCGCCAGTGCGACGTCGTGATCCTGTTGGTGCCCGGCGCCCCGGAAATCGACGGCGTGCTGGAAGAACTCGCTGAGGGCGCCCGCGAGCGCGACGCCGACCACGACCGCCTGGTCCTGGCGATCAGCTCCACCGTCTCCCCCGTGGACATCACCCGCTGGCACCGGGACACCTCGGGTGTCGAGTTCGTGGACGCGCCCATCAGCGGCGGGGAGGCCGGGGCGATCCGCGGGGACCTGTCCGTCATGGTGGGTGGCGACGACGCCGGCGCCGGCCTGGTCTCGGACGTCCTGTCCTCGTGCGGTCGTCCCGTCCACCTGGGGCCGCTGGGGGCCGGGCAGGTAGCGAAGGCGTGCAACCAGCTGATCTGCGCGGCGGAGATCGTGGCGATCTCCGAGGCCAGCGTCGTGGCCGAACGGGCCGGACTGGACCTGGCCACACTGCTGGACCTGCTCCAGGGCGGCTACGCGGGATCCACCATCCTGGCGGACAAGACCCCTAAGCTCGTGGGCCACGACTACTCGGTGTCCGCGCAGGCGGCCTTCGTGCACAAGGACGTCTCCGCGTACCTGGATGCCGCCCGCGCCACCGGAACCACGTCGGTGCTGGGCGGGCCCATCGCGGCCGCGGCGCAACAGCTCATCGACTCGGGACTGGGCGAGCAGGACTCCGCGGTGTTCCAGAAGTGGATCGCGGACAGAACCGAGAAGTGAACGGCCTGGGACCCACCCCTGAGAACACCTGTGCCCCGATAATGCACGCCACAGCGTCGTAGTGTGCATTATCGGGGCAGGAATGTAGTGAGGGCCCTGAACCCTACTTGTAGAACCGGTTCAGGAAGCGCGCCACCACCGCGGGGCGCTCCTCCCCCTCGATCTCGATCGTCGCATCCGCCACCTGGTGCAGGCCGTTGCCCTTGACCTCCGTGACCTCCGCGATGGTCACGGTCATCCGGATGCGTGCGCCCACCTTCACCGGTGAGGTGAAACGGACCTTGTCCAGGCCGTAGTTGATCTTGGTCTTCACGTCGGACACGTCGAAGAGCTCACCCCACATGGGTATCAGCAGCGACAGGGTCAGGAACCCGTGCGCGATGGGCCCGCCGAACGGCCCGTCCGCGGCCTTCTCCGGGTCGGTGTGGATCCACTGGTGGTCGTCGGTGGCATCCGCGAACAGGTTCACCTGGTCCTGGGTGATCTCGCGCCACTCGGAGTAGCCCAGATCCTTCCCGGCGAGCGCGGCCACGTCGTCGAACGACACAACGGTCTTGGCGGTCATGAAAGTCTCCTTGGAATAGTGCGGGACGGCAGCGCCGTCGGAAGAATCGAACGGACGGATCAGACGAAGGCGGACGTGCCCGTGATGGAGCGGCCCACCACGAGCGCGTTGATCTCGTGGGTGCCCTCGTAGGAATAGACGGCCTCGGCGTCCGCATGGAAGCGGGCGACGTCGGTCGCGAGCGTGATCCCGTTGCCCCCCACGACCTCGCGGGCCAGGGCCACGGTCTCGCGCATACGCAGTGCGATCCACATCTTGGCGAGCGCGGAATCCTCGTCCCGGTACTCGCCGCGGTCCTGCTTCTCGGCGAGGTCCGACACCATGGACAGCGACGCCGTGGCGTTGCCCAGCATGCGCGCGAGCTTCTCCTGCACGAGCTGGAAGCTGCCGAGCGACCTGCCGAACTGCTCGCGCGAGCGCACATAGCGCAGCGCGGCCTCGTACGCGCCCGCCTGGATGCCCGTGGCGATCCACGCGACGTCCGAGCGCATGACCCGCAGCATGGCCGCCACGTCTTTGAACGAGTTGCAGTTCTGCAGCCGCTGGGACTCGGGCACGCGCACGTCCGCGAGGTGGATGTCCGCGTTCTGCATCATGCGCAGCGAGGTCTTGCCGTGGATCTTCTCGAGCGTCACGCCGGGCGCCTCGCGGTCCACGAGGAACGCCTTGACCTGTCCGTCCGCCGTGTCACGGGCGAACACGGCCAGGTAGTCGGCGGTGAACGCGCCGCCGATCCAGCGCTTGGAACCGTTGATGATCCACTCGTCACCGTCACGCGCAGCGGACGTGGCCAGGCCGCCGGCGATGTCCGAACCGTGGTCCGGTTCGGTCAGGCAGAACACGCCCGTGGTCTCGAACGTGGTGATCTTGGGGTCGAGCTCGGCGAACTGTTCCGGCGACGCCCCCACGCGGCAGGACGTGCGGAACAACCCCGCCTGCGCCTTGTAGAACGTGGCCATCGAGGCGTCCGTGCGGGCCAGTTCGAAGATCCGGAACCCGTGGTACAGCGAACGCGGCTCCCCCTCGATCTCGTCCGGGGTCATCAGGTTGAGCCCGTGCAGGGACGGCGCGATCTGATAGGGGAACTCGCCCCTCTCCCAGTACTCGGCCAGCAGTGGCGAGATCTCATCCTCGAGCACCGTGCGCAACCGCAGGATGGGCGCGCGCTCGGCCTCGCTCAGCCGGTCGGCGATGCCGTACGGATCGCAGTCCGGGTACAGCTCGCTCATGCCCGCTCCACCTTCTGCATCTGCGCGGCCTTCTCCGCCGCGTAGTTCTTTGCCGCGGCGACGACGCCGCCCTCGCTCGGCTCGTACGCCCCCTCGAGTTCCCCCAGGCCGAAGAGCCGCAGGGCGTTGCCCTTGAGGATCTTGGGCTTGACCTCGTCCTTGAAGCGCTGCTGCTCGAAGGCACCGAGCCACTTCTGCGGGGTGATCAGCGGGTAGTCGGTGCCGAACAGCACCTTGTCCTGGAGCATCGCGTTGGACGCGTGCACCAGGGACTCCGGGAAGTACTTGGGCGACCATCCGGACAGGTCGATCCACACGTTCGCCTTGTGGGTGGCGATCGAGTTGGCCTCGTCCTGCCACGGCACCGACGGGTGGGCCATGATGACCTGCAGCTGCGGGAAGTCCGCGGCCACCGCGTCCAGCAACAGCGGATTGGAGTACGCCAGTTTGATGCCGTAGCCACCGGGCAGCCCCGCGCCCATCCCGTTCTGACCCGTGTGGAACAGGGCGGGGACACCGAGTTCCTGGATGGCTTCGTAGATCGGGTAGTACGCCTGGTCCGAGGGGTCGAAGCCCTGCAGGGACGGGTGGAACTTGAAGCCCTTGACCCCGTACTCCTCGACCAGTTGCTTGGCCCGTTCCACGGCCCGGGGGGCCTGGAGCGGATCCACGGAACCGAACGGGATCAGCACGTCGTTGTTGCGGGCCGCCCCTTCCGCGATCTCCTCGATCGAGTTGGGCTCATGGCCCAGCGCGGTGGTCGCGTCCACGGTGAAGACCACGGCCGCGAGGTTCCACTCCCGGTACCGTTCGGCGATCGTGTCCAGCGTGGGCGAACGGTCCTCGGACTTGAAGTACTTGGCCGAGGCCTCCGTGAGCGCCGCGGGCAGGGATGCGTGCCCGTGGTCCGAGCACTCGATGTGGACGTGCACGTCGATGCCGTCCCGCTGGGCCAGCTCGGCCCCGAATTCATACCGCATTCCGGTCCTCCTGCCTGGTGGGTACGGGGATCAGCGCTGCTCGGGGCGCATGTCCGCCGGGAGCTCGGGGATCATTTCCCCGACCGTCTGCCAGTTGCCCTCGAACAGGCCCTTGGCCTGCTCCGCGAGCGCCTCGTACGTCCACCCGCCCTCGCGGTACTCGGTCACGAGCGGGGTGGGGTGGCTGAACAGCTGCAACCGGTCCCCGCCCGCGCCGATCGCCTGGCCGGAGACGTCCGCGGCGTCGTCGGACGCGAGCCACGTGATCAGACCCGCGACGTCCTCCGCAGTGCCGAAGCCCAGCTCGTGGCGGAAGAACGCCGGCATGGCCTCGCCGCGCTCGTCCGCCTCCACGGCCTTCTGGAAGAACGGGACGGTCTTGGTCATGGCCGTGGCGGCCACGGGGATCACCGCGTTGGCGGTCACGCCGGCCTTCTTCATCTCGAGCGCGAACGTGCGGATCATGCCCACGATGCCGGCCTTGGCGGCAGCGTAGTTGGTCTGACCGAAGTTGCCGTACTGGCCGGTGGGCGAACCGATCGCGATGATCCGCCCGGCCACACCGTTCTCCTTGAAGTAGCGGTACGCCTCGCGCGAGCACGTGAAGGTGCCGCGCAGGTGGACCTTGATGACCACGTCGAAGTCCTCGTCGGTCATCTTGAGCAGGGACTTGTCCCGCAGCACACCGGCGTTGTTGACCAGGATGTCCAGGTGGCCGAAGGCCTCCACGGCTCCCTGCACGAGCGCGGTGGCCGCCTCCGTGTCACCCACGGGCGCGACGACGGCCACGGCCTCGCCGCCCTGCGAGGTGATGGACTCCACGGCGGCGTCCGCGGTCTCCTGATTGACGTCGTTGATCACCACGGCGGCACCGTACCGGGCCAAGGTCTGGGCGTAGGCCAGCCCGAGCCCCTGACCGGAGCCCGTGACGATGGCGACTTTTCCTTCGAGGGGGGTGGCGGTCATGACATGCTCCCTCTGGGGTTCTGCTCCGACGGTGATGGGCGTCACCGCATGTTTCTTTCATAGGACCGTATTTAATTGAGATTGCCAACGGTTAAGATTATCCACGACGATCTTTCGGCGGACGGTCCCACCCCCCGCCCACCGCACGGAGCACGTCACGACACCCAGGAGCAGCGACATGACCACCCCCCTTCCGCAGGACGCCCTTGACCCAGCGCCGGACCTGAGGACGAGTGATCTCGCGAGCGAGCCGGTGTTCCTCATGGCCCGGGCGAGTTCCCTGGCTTCCGCGTCCGCCAACCGGGCCCTGGGGGAACTGGACCTGAAGGTGCGCCATTACTCGGCCCTGTCCCTCGTGTGTTCGGACCTGCCCCCGTCCCAGCGGGATCTGAGCAGGTACCTTGTCCTGGACCCCAGCCAGATCGTGCTGATCGTGGATTCCCTCGAGCGTCGCGGGGCCGTAGTGCGGCGCACCGACCCCAATGATCGCCGCTCCAAGTTGATCGAGCCCACGGACAAGGGCCGCGAGCTCTACCGGCGTGCGCGCGCCGCGGTGGACCGCTGCACGGACGGGACAATGGCACCCCTGAGCGAGGACGAACGGGCCACCCTGTTGGACTTGCTGCAGCGCGTGGCACTGGGCTGAGCGCACCGTCATACGGCCCCGCCCGCCCCGGGATTCCGGGTGTTCACGCCCGCGAACACGTACCGTGGAACCAGCACACTCGACTCCCCCGCGCTCCCCCTACCGATCGAGGTCACGCACCATGCGCTCCGCCGCCCCCGCCGCCCTTTCCGCCCTCTGCGCCATGCTGCTGCTCACCGGCTGCGGTTCCGGCGGCGACGCGGGGGGCGACGACGCCGCGAACGGTACCGCAACGACGTCGTCCACCGCGACCGAACAGCCCAGCGCGACACCCACGCCCACCCAGCCGCCAGAGCTGATCGGCGGGGGCACCACCCTGTTCCCCGAGCGCCGGTTCGTGGCGCTCTACGGACACCCGGGCACCCCGGGGCTGGGCGCGCTGGGGGAGCAGGGGCCGGAGGAATCCGCCGAGCGGGCGATCGAGCTGGCCAAGCAGTACGAGCCCTACAGCCAGGAGAAAGTGATCCCGGCGTTCGAGATCATCGCGACCACCGCCTCCTCCGACCCGGGACCGGACGGCGACTTCTCCAGCGAGGCTCCCGTGGAGCGCCTCATGCCGTACATCGAGGCCGCGCAGAAGCACGGGATCTACGTGGTCCTGGACCTGCAGCCCGGCCGCTCGGACTTCCTGTCCCAGGCCAAGCGGTACGAGGAACTGCTCAAGCGGTCCAACGTGGGCCTGGCCCTGGACCCCGAGTGGCGGCTGGGGCCAGGGCAGTACCCGCTGCAGCAGATCGGGTCCGTGAGCGCTCAGGAGATCAACGAGACCACGCAGTGGCTCGCCCGGCTCACGGCCGAGAACGGCCTGCCCCAGAAGACCCTGATCCTGCACCAGTTCTCCATGCCCATGATCCAGAACCGTGAGGCCATCACGACGGACCACCCCGAGCTCGCGTTCCTCCTGCACGCGGACGGGCACGGCACCCCGGATCTGAAGATGTCCACGTGGGACGCTCTGCAGCACGAGCTGCCCCGGGGGATCCGCATGGCGTGGAAGAACTTCTACGACGAGGACACCCCCACGTTCACCCCCAAGCAGACCTTCGAGCTGACGCCCAAGCCGTGGTTCGTGTCCTACCAGTGAGCCGCTCGGGCTGGCGGAGTCTTTTGGTTCGGCAGACACCGCGGTTCCGGTGAGTCGCCCGGGCCGGAAGGCCCGCCACTCCCGAGGTTTTGAAGCGGGTGCTCCCAGGAAATTGTTCCGCGCCATGTCTTCCCCCGGACGGGACGTCGGGTCTAGATTATGAGGACCTGTTCGCTCCACGGAAGGAAGTGCCTATGGGACTCGGCGACAAGATCAGTAATGCTGCGGAGAAGGCTTCCGGTTCCGCCAAGGAAAAGCTTGGTGACGCCACGGACAACGCAGATCTGCAAGCTGAGGGTGCCGGGGAGAAAGCTTCCGGTGGCGCCAAGCAGTCCGTGGAGAACATCAAAGACGCCGGCAAGAATCTGAAGGACGGGCTGGGCTGAGATCCGCACCCGCCACCTTTCGACCGGAGGGCCCTCGTCGTGAACACGACGGGGGCCTTTCGCCTGCCCGCCCCACCGCGGTCCGGATCACCGCACCGCGAACCGCTTGCGCGCGATCAGCAGGCACACCAGGGATAGGGCCGCCACCGCCGCGTAGTAGATGCTCGGTGAGGTCAGAGAGCCGGTGGAGCTCACGAGCCACGCGAGCACGAGGGGTGCGAATCCCCCGAACACCGTGACGCCCAGGTTGTAGGCCACGGACATCCCCGTGGTGCGGATCTGCGTGGGGAACATGTCGGTGAGCAGCGCGGGCATGGGGCCGAAGTACAGGGCCATGATCACGCCCAGCACCGCTTGCACCACGGTTAGGGTGGCCACGGTCGGGACCGCGACCAACCACAGGAACAGCGGGTACACCACCACGATGCCCACCGCGGAGGCCACGAGCATGACCCGGGCAGGTCCCACGCGGTCCGCGAGGTGCCCCACGAACGGGGAGCCCACCAGGGTCACCGCGCCGGCCACCACACCGCCCAGGTACGCGGCCCACGAGGGCAGGTCGAAGTTCTGGATCGAGTACGTGGGCATGAACAGGATCGTGTACACGGACATGGACGCCAGGCCCACCACACCCGCGGCCGTGAGCCACCGGCCGGCGGAGTGGACGATGGTCTGCGCGAGGGGACCGCGCCCGAGGGACGGGCGGGGCGGCGTCGTTGTACCCGTGCTCTCCGAGGGCGACGACGCCGCTCGCGCACGCTCGTCCTGCAACGCCCGGAAGTCCGGGGTCTCGTCCATGCGCAAGCGGATGTAGAGGCCCACGGGGCCGATGAGCAGGCCGAAGAGGTAGGGGATGCGCCAGCCCCACGAGTACAGCGCGTCGTGGCTCAGCAGGGTGTGCAGCGCGAACCCGAAACCGGAGGCCATCAGGATCGCAAGGCCCTGGGTCGCCACTTGCCACGACCCGTAGAAGGCGCGCTTGTCGGGGGCGTTCTCGATCAGGAACGCGGTGGCCGTGCCGAACTCGCCACCGGCGGAGAAGCCCTGGATCAGGCGGGCGAGCAGGATGAGCAGCGCTGCCGCGGGGCCGATGACCGCCGCCGTGGGGGCGAGCAGCATGATGAGCGTGCCGAGCATCATCAGGGCAATCGTGATGGTCAGGGCCGGGCGGCGACCGTGGCGGTCCGCGTAGGAGCCCAGCACCAGGGCACCGAGCGGGCGAATCAGGTACGACAGTGCGAACGTACCGAACGTCAGCAGGGTGCCCGTGACCTGTCCGATCGAATCCGACTCGAAGAACAGCGCGGAAATCACGACCGCGAGGGACGAGTAGACGATGATGTCGAACCACTCGAGCGCGTTACCGATCGAGGACGCGACCACGGCGCGGCGAGCGGTGACACGCTGCTCGTGCGTGACGGGCAGATGGGTAGGTGCGCTACTCATGTCTGCACACTAGCCCACGGTTCGCTCCTCCCGCGGCCGCCGTGACGCCGCATGACGGCGAGCCGCCGACTTATACTGGGGCACGGCATGGAACCGGCACGGGACGTGTCACACCCCAGGACAGGAGCAGTGCAATGATCTTCATCGTGGTCAAGTTCGAGGTCAAGGACGAGTACGCCGAGCGCTGGCCCGAGATCGTCGCGGACTTCACTGCCGCGACCCGCCAGGAGCCGGGCAACAAGTGGTTCGACTGGTCCCGCAGCCTGGACAACCCCAACGAGTACGTGCTCGTGGAGGCCTTCGAGGACGACGCCGCCGAGGCCCACGTGAAGTCCGAGCACTTCACCGCCATGACCGAGAAGTTCCCGCCGTACCTCGTCCGCACCCCGCGCATCATCTCCCGCCAGATCGACGGTGACGGCTGGGATGAGATGGGTGAAGTCACCGTCGAGGGCTGAGGCATTGATGACCGGGGAACCCGTGAACCCGTGAACCGGTTCCTCGTGGGCCTGGACATCGGCGGATCCCACACCCGCGGCGTACTGTTCCGCGGGGACTCCCCGGTGCGCGAAGCTCGTTCCGGCAGCGCGAACGTGCAGAACGTCAGCCGGGAGCGGGCCACCCAGTCACTGCGGGAGATCTTCGCCCGCTTGGAACCGCCACCCGGCACCACGGTTCTCGCCGGCGCCGGCGGTGTGGACACCCCGCACGACGCCGCTGCACTGACGCAGCTCATTCGCTCCGTGGCTGAGGCCGCAGCGGGCGCTGGCCCGGCGCCGGGCATTTTTTCGGCGGCGGACGGTCACCCGGCACCGGGCGCCTACCCGGCGTCGCAGACGCCCGTGATCGCGGTGCATGACACCCGCCTGATCCTCGCCGCGGGCGGACACACCGAGGGCATCGCGGTGATCGCGGGAACCGGTTCCGTGGCGTGGGGTGTGAACGCTTCCGGCCACGGGACCCGCGCCGGGGGCTGGGGCTACCTGCTCGGCGACGAGGGCAGCGGGTACTGGCTCGGCCGGGAAGCGGTGCGCCATGTGCTGCGGGACGCGCAGCACCGGGGAGCGAGCGACGAGACCCCCGCAGAGGACGACCGGTTCGCTCGGGCCGTGTTGGGACACGCCGGGGTCGACACGCCCACCGAGCTGATCGCGGCGTTCCACGACCGCCCCGACCGCACCCACTGGGCCGGTCTAGCCCGCACGGTGATCGAGCTGGCCCCGCACGACGACGCCGCTCGCGAGTTGGTCTCGGCGGCCGCCTCGCACCTCGCGGAGCTGATCATCAACGTGGCCAGGAACCTGGGCGAGCCCCTCCCCGTAGTGATGGGAGGCGGGCTCGCAACCACCTCGGTGGGCGTGGAGCTCAGGGAACGCCTGGGCGATCATGGACTGCGGGTCACGCTGTTGGACCGGGAACCCGTGCTGGGAGCGCCCCTGCTCGCCCGCGCCACGGGGCTGTGGGACGGGCGAGCGGGTCGGGCGGGCTGAACACCCACGGGATCAGCGGAAGGCCGCCTCCCCGGTGAGCTGCTGGCCCAGGATGAGGGCGTGCACCTCATCCGTGCCCTCGTATGTGCGCACGGATTCCAGGTTGTTGGCGTGGCGCAGCGGGGAGTAGTCGAGGGTGACGCCGTTGCCGCCCAGGATCGTGCGGGCCTCGCGGGCAATCTTGATGGCCTCGCGGCAGTTGTTGAGCTTGCCCACCGAGATCTGGTGGTGCTGCAGTGTGCCGGCGTCCTTGAGGCGGCCGATCTGCAGTGCGAGCAGGAAGCCCTTGTCGATCTCGAGGGCCATGTCCGCGAACTTCTGCTGCGTGAGCTGGTACCCGGCCAGCGGGCGATCGAATTGCATGCGCTCCTGGGAATACTTCAGGGCCACCTCGAACGAGTCGCGGGCAGCGCCCATGGCACCCCAGATGATCCCGTACCGGGCTTCGTTGAGGCACGAGAACGGGCCGCGCAGCCCCTTGGCCTCGGGTAGCAGAGCGGATGCGGGAAGTCGCACGTCCGTGAGTTCGATCTCGCACTGGATCGAGGCCCGCATGGACAGCTTGGGCTGGATGGGCGTGGCCTTGAAGCCCGGGGTGTCGGTGGGCACCACGAAACCGCGTATGCCCTCGTCCGTCTGGGCCCAGATGACGGCCACCTTGGCCACGGTCGCCAGGCCGATCCACCGCTTGGCGCCGGAGATGACCCAGTCCTCGCCGTCGCGGCGCGCGAACGTCTTCATGGAACCGGGGTCGGAACCCGCGGTGGGCTCGGTGAGCCCGAAGCACCCGATGGCCTCACCGGCGGCCATGCGCGGGAGCCACTCCTGCTTCTGCTCCTCGGAGCCCCACTTGTAGATGGCGCTCATGGCCAGGGAGCCCTGCACGGACACGAACGTGCGCAGACCGGAATCCCCGGCTTCCAGCTCGGCGCCGGCCAGGCCGTATTCCACGGCGGAACGGCCCGCGCAGCCGTATCCCTTCAGGTGCATACCCAGCAGGCCCAGCTTGGCCATCTCCGGGACGATCTCCAGGGGGAAGACCGCTTTCTCGTACCACTCGGCGATGTTGGGGCGGATGGTGGTGTCCACGAACTCCCGCACGGTGGATCGCAGAGCGATCTCTTCCTCGTTCAGCAGGGAGTCGAAGCCCACCAGGTCCATGACGTTGACGGTGTTCTGTTGGCTCATGTTCTCACTGTACGGTGACGGGGCTCACGGAGCCACGCCACAATCGTTTCCGTGTCCTGCCCGAGCTGCGGCGGGGCGACCGTGGGGGATTCCAGGGGTGGGGTCCAGCGGGCCGGATGACGGAACTGCCGTCCCACGGTCCTGCCCTCCCGATCCTGGACGTCCACCGTGGGTTCCAGTCCGAGGTCCTCGGCCAGCGTGACGCCCTCGCCGATCCCGGCGACCTTGCCCGCAGGCACCCCTTCCTCGGTCAGCGCTTCCTGCCACTCGCGGGCGGTCCGGGCGGACAGCGCCTCCTCCAGAAGCGGCACGAGGTCGTCGCGGTGGGCCACGCGCGCCGAGTTCGTGGCGAACCGTTCGTCGTCCGCGACCTCGGGAATGCCCAGCACGGCCGTGAATCTGCGGAACTGTCCGTCGTTGCCCACGGTCACCGCAAGGGGCGCGTCCGCGCAGTGCAACAACTGGTAGGGGACGATGGACGGGTGGGCATTGCCCATGCGCTCGGGGACCTTACCGGCACCCAGGTATGCCTGGCCCTGGTTGACGAGGGCACCCTGCAGACTCGAGAGCAGACTGACGTCGATGTGCGCGCCGCGGCCCGTGCGGCGTCGCGCTTCGAGGGCCGCGAGCGCGCCGATCGTGGCGTCCTTGGCGGTCAGGACGTCCACCAGGGCCACGCCCACCTTGGTGGGCTCGCCGTCCGCGGCGCCCGTGATGCTCATGAGCCCACCCACGGCCTGGACCAGGAAGTCGTAACCGGCCAGGTGGGCGCCCTCGGCGGTGCCGAAACCGGACACGGACACGTAGACCACGCCGGGGTT
This sequence comes from Kocuria sp. CPCC 205261, assembly GCF_040981025.1. Lineage (NCBI taxonomy): Bacteria > Bacillati > Actinomycetota > Actinomycetes > Micrococcales > Micrococcaceae > Kocuria > Kocuria sp. CPCC 205261. The sequence goes on from NZ_JAVKPU010000006.1 coordinate 65,371, forward strand.
CTCGCGCGAGATCTCCTCGTAGCCCAGGCCGAGCTTGGCCATCCCGCCGGGCTTGAAGTTCTCCACGACCACGTCCGCGCGCAGGGCGAGTTCGCGCGCGAGTTCCCGCCCGTCCTCGTCCCGCAGGTCCAGGCACACGGATTCCTTGTTGCGGTTCACGGACTCGAAGTACGTGGCACCGGTCTCGGAATAGGGCGGACCCCACGCGCGCGTGTCGTCACCGGTGCCCGGGCGCTCGACCTTGATCACGCGGGCACCGAGGTCCGCGAGCGTCATGGTGCACAGCGGCCCCGCGAGCACGCGCGAGAAATCGGCCACGAGCACACCGTCCAGGGGCAGCGCTTCGGTCACGGGGTCCTCCTCAGATCGACGATGTCCTCCACTCTAGGTGCGCCGCCGCGGCCGCGGCTCGACGACGTCGCTACGCTTCCGGGTCGCCGCCCGCCGCACGTCTACGGGCGACGACGCTCGGCCGGGCGCGCTACCCGTCCAGTTCACCACGCACAGGTTGTACGTCAGTTCCGTCTCCCCGGACGGCGCCGCTCGGTACAGCTCCGCGCACACGGTCGCCCCGGCAAGCACACCGTAGGCGCCGTCGAACCGGACGGCCCTGGGCTGGGAGTCCAGATGCGAGCCGACCATCACGTACGGGGCGCCCGGACACAGCTCGAAGAGGCCGAACTCGTTACCGATCGCGTCGTAGTACACCGTGGCACCGCGCGATCAACCACCCGACGAACCACTGCCGATTGAGCCCGTCCGCGGTGGTCGCCGCTTGGCACTCCACTCCCCCGGACTCGAGCCCGGCGTTGCGGGACATCCGCCGGAAATCCCGCGGGAGCGCCTGATGCAGTGCGGACATGAACCCTCCTGAGCCATGAACCAGTTGCGGCCACGGTAGGCACGGTCACATCACGAACGGTCCGCGCGGCGGTCCCCCCACGCCTTCTCCGCACCGCTGGCCAAGAGCACCCCGCAGCACATCCACACCGCGGCGGCCGGGCCCAGGGGTGCCGCGAAGACACCCGCAACCAGGGGGAGGATCACCTGCCCCAGGCGATTACCCGTCAACCGGACCGCCAGGGCGGAGCCGCGCCAGTTGCCCGGGACGGACGTGGTGATCATGGTCATGGTGAGTGGCTGACCCAAACCCAACAGGAATCCACCCACGGCCAGGAAGAACGCCGCGGCCCAGAAGTTCCCCAGCACGAGCGGTGGGATGACCAGCGTGATGCCGGCCCCGAACAAACATGTCAGCAGCAGACCCCGCCGCGAGAACCGCTGGGACAACCACGGCAGGAGCAACCGGGAGGCAATGGACGCGAAACCCCGGACGCCGAGCAACAGACCCACGACCGCGGGAGCCACACCGGCCTCCTCCCCGATGACCGGCAGGAAGGCGGTGAGGATATCGAGCATCGCGAGCAGGGACAGTGCGGCGAGCATGTGGGACGCCACCCGGGGCACCCTGAGCACCCGTGCGATGGTGGGTTTGTCGGCTGATTCGGAACGCGCCGCAGTACCGGAGGTCGCGCGGGACGGGGCTGCGTCCGCCGCGGGTGTCCCGGCGCGCAGGAGCAACAGCGGAACGGCCGCGAGCGAGATCGCGGCACCGATCCACAGTGCCTGGTTCACGTCCGCGAGGCGCTCCGGGGAGGTCGCGGACGAGCTGTGCCCCACGAGCCAACCGCCCAGGGCGGGGCCGATCATCTGCCCCGCGGAGAACGCTGCGGTGAACCACCCGAACCCCTTGTCCAGGTCCCGGTCCGCGGCGTAACGGGCGATCGCCGTCTGACCCCCGATCGTGAAGCTCAGGTGCCCCATGCCCAGCACGGCGCTCGCGGCCACGACCGCCCACACCGTGGGTGACAGCGCCAGCAGCGCCCCACCGGCGACCAGCAGAAACACCCCGGAAAGGGTCAGCACGCGCAATTGCCGGGTGCGGTCCGAGTACCGCCCGAGCCACACCGCGGTGAGCAGCGGGACCAGGGCGTACGCGGCCGTGGTCAACCCGATCGTGATCGAGTCCGCGTGCAGCGCGAGCAGTTTGTAGGACGTGACCGGTCGCAACAGGTTCACGGTGGCCTGGGTCAACACCCCGCATGCCACGAGCAGCCACAACCACGCGCCGGCGCGTGCCCCACGAACCGAATCAATCACCGGCAGCCTTCCTCAGGCATACGCCCAGGGGCGTCCGAGGCGACGCGCTCCGACAGCCGGAATCGTTGCACGGTGCGGTGCAGGGCGCCACCGCTGCGGCCCTCGCCGAGCTCTGAGGACACCAGGGAGAGCTCGCTGACGGTCCACGCGGGCCCCTCGTACACGGACAGCGCGTGCACTACATGCGCGAGCTCGGGCCCGGGGCGCGCCACGGTGCGTGAGCTGCGGCGTCGTTCGCGAGCCTTGCGCGTGCGCTCGGCACGGGACATGCGCGCGACCGTGAGGTGGGCGCGCTGTCTTGCGCGCTCCTCGGGGTCCAGCGAGCACGCGTGCATGAGCTCCACGAGCGCGTCCGAGGCACCACCCACGCCCATCCACAGGGTTGTGCCGGAGAAGGATCCCGCGCCTCGCAAACACACGGTGAGCGGTGCGTGGTCCCGGGCGACGTCGCTCAGCAGCTCCCCGAGCTCCGGCACCGCAGCCTCGGGTTGCTCGCCGTAGAACGCAAGGGTGACGTGCCACTGCTCGGGGTCGCCCCAGCGCAGTGCGGTGCCGGTGAGTTCACGGACCTCACGCAATGCACCGATCAGGTGCTCACGTGCGGCCCGGGTGGGGTGAACAGCCGCGAACAGCCTCATGCGCCCACCCTAGACGGTGCGCGGCGGTAACCGGATCAGCTCCACGCTCGTGAGGGCACCCGCGTCAGCGACCGCGCGCATGTACGTGCAGTGTGGTTGGCGCCGCCGGTCGGTGGGGCTGCCGGGGTTGAGCAAGCGCATCCCGGAGGGCGCCACGGTGTCCCAGGGGATGTGGCTATGGCCGAAGACCAGGACGTCGATGTCCGGGAACGCCCGGTCCATACGCCGCTCCCGTCCGCTTGAGGCGCCGGTCTCGTGCGTCATGGCGAACCGCACCCCCTCGAGCGCGCAGTATGCGGTTTCAGGCATGCGTTTGCGTAACTCGGGGCCGTCATTGTTGCCCCACACCGCGATCAGCTTCCGGGAGCGCTGCTCGAGGGCCTCGAACGTGGCCAGGTCCACCCAGTCACCGGCGTGGAGCACCACGTCCGCGGCGTCGACCTCGCGCCACACCTGGTCCGGGAGGGCCTTGGCCCGCTTGGGCAGGTGGGTGTCCGCGAGGAGGAGGATCGAGGTGCTCACGCCCCCATTGTGCCCGTCAGCATTCGATCACATTGACCGCGAGGCCGCCGCGCGAGGTCTCCTTGTACTTGATCTTCATGTCCGCGCCGGTCTCCCGCATGGTCTTGACCACTTGATCCAGGGAGACCTTGTGGGTCCCGTCCCCCTGCATGGACAGCCGGGCGGAGTTGATGGCCTTGACGCTCGCGATCGCATTGCGCTCGATGCACGGAATCTGCACGAGCCCGCCCACAGGGTCGCACGTGAGCCCCAGGTTGTGCTCGATCCCCATTTCCGCCGCGCACTCCACCTGCCGGGGGCTCCCGCCCAGCACCGCACACAGGCCGGCGGCCGCCATGGAACACGCCGATCCCACCTCGCCCTGGCAACCCACCTCGGCGCCGGAGATCGAGGCGTTCTCCTTGATCACGATCCCGATCGCCGCGGCGGTGAGCAGGAAGTCCACGATCTTGTCATCGCACGCGTCCGCCATGAACCGCGTGTAGAAGTGCAGCACCGCCGGGATGATCCCTGCCGCGCCGTTCGTGGGGGCCGTGACGATCCGCCCGCCGGACGCATTCTCCTCGTTGACCGCGAGCGCGTACAGGTTGACCCAGTCCATGCCGTAGAAGGGGTCGTTGCCGGGTTCCTTGGTGAGCAGCTGCTTGCGCATCTCCGGCGCACGACGGCGCACCTTCAGTCCCCCGGGCAGGGTCTTCTCCTCGCGCGTGCACCCATTCTCCACACATTCCTGCATCACGGACCAGATGTGCAGCAGCTGCTCCCGGGTCTGTTCCGCGGGCCGCCACGACAGCTCGTTCGCGGCCATGATCTGGGCGATGCTCAGACCCTCGGTCTCGCAGATGGCCAGCAATTCATCACCCGTGCTGAACGGGTAGGCCACGGGGGTGCTGTCCGCGACCACCTTGTCCGCACCGCTCGCGGACTCGTCCACCACGAAACCACCGCCCACGGAGTAGTAGATCCGTTCGCGGATGACCTCGCCGGCGGCGCCGTAGGCGGTGAAGCTCATCCCGTTGGGGTGGGTGGGCAGGGACTTCCTGCGGTGCATGATCACGTCACGGGAACGGTCGAAGGCTACGGGGTGTGTGCCCCCGAGCAGCAGTTGCCCTTTCTCCCCCGCGAGCGCGACCTTCTGGTCCGCGAGGTCCGTGTCCACGGTCTCGGGGTCCTCGCCCATAAGCCCCAGCACCACGGCCTTGTCCGATCCGTGGCCCCACCCGGTGGCCCCCAAGGAGCCGAAGAGCTGGGAGTGGACCCGGGTCACGGACTCCAGCAGGGCGTCGGCGGCGAGCCCGGCCACGAAGAGCCGTGCGGCCCGCATGGGCCCCACCGTGTGGGAGGACGACGGTCCGATACCCACCGAGAACAGATCCAGAACACTGAGCGCCACGTTGCGTTTCTCCCCACTGTCAGGCCCTCGGGCGCGGCGTGGATGGTGCCGTGCGAGGCCGGGCGGCCGCGCGGCGCGGAAGGCTCCGCACGGATCGGCTACACCGTACGTGGGTCCCACATGGCGGGCAAGCCTCGCAGGCTCGGTGGCCGACGGCGCCGCACGCGACCACCCGCGGCCCGGCACCCTGGGAGGGGAGCCGGGCCTTCACCGCGGGAGTGGCCGGGCCACGGCGGGCTCCGCCGGAGGGCTCAGAACTCCCAGTCCGCGTCGGTGGTGTCCTCCCCCTTGCCCATCACGTAGCTGGAGCCGGGGCTGCTGAAGAAGTCGTGGTTCTCGTCGCTGCCCGGGGACAGCGCCGCCAGGATCTCGGGGTTCACCCGCGTTTTCTCGGCCGGGAACCGCTCGGGGTAGCCCAGGTTCATGAGCGCCTTGTTCGCATTGTTGTACCGCACGAAGACCGCCACGTCCTCCATCAGCCCCAGCGGTTCGTAGAGCGCCCCGAGTACCGCAGCCCGAGCTCCGAGAGCGTCTCCAGCGGCTCGAACGTCAACTCCTGCATCTGCGCGCGTGCACGGACTGCATGAAGGCAGTGTTCGTGTACGCCGCCTCCTCGTGCTGCGTGCGGGTGCCCTGGATCCGGCAGATCCCCCCACCGTGGCCTACACGGTGTCCAGCATGGTCAGGCCCGTGAACACCCGCGTGGTCAGCGTCCGCTCCTCCGGGCGCATCCGTTGCCACGCGGGAATGTCGGTGGACAGCGGAACCTTCTCCGGGAGCCAGAAGTTGGCGGTGAACCGGTTCCACACCTCCAGGTCCTTGCCGTCCGGCACCCGGTTCCAGTTCACCGGACGCAGGCGCGCGGTCGGGTCCTTCCGGCAGGCGAGCGAGGTGATCGAGTGCTGCGGGTAGAGGGCGTTCGTGAAGTCGTCGCTCTTCTCGCTGCCGTAGTGGATGCGCTGCGGGGCCAGGTACCCGGACAGGTTCATCTGACCCAGGCCGACGCCGTGCGACGCCGCGTTGCCCGCCGCCACCGAGGGCACCGCGGCCACGTCCGCCTGCCCGGCGACGGCGCACGGCAGCCGGTCCCGCCGCAGCAGCGCACCGTCCTGGTGGCCCTGGTTCACGAGCACCTGAATGCTCAGGGCCGCATCCCGCAGCCAGGTGCAGCGGTAGTCCCAGTTGCGCCCCCACGAAGTCCTCCGGCAGGGACGTGGTGGGCGCCGCGACGATCCCGCCGGTCTCCGGGTGGGTCAGGGTGCGCAGCACCGGCAGGGAGCGGGTGACGATCTCGTCGTAGCCGCCCCCGCAGCCCACCGCTGAGACCCAGTCGTCCAGGCCGCCGCCGGCCACCCGCGCACCAACAGGCGCCGTCGCGCCGTTCCCGTGCCCGGCCTCCTGCGCCCCGGTCTCGTTTCCAGCCTCAGCCGCTGGCACGAACCCCGACGCCGCCCGCTGGCCGTCCCCCGGGGTGCGGCAGCGCAGCCCGAGCCTCTGTCCACCCCCTACCCTGATCCCATGGACAACATCAGGACCCTTGTGATTCTCGGCGCCTCCGGCGACCTCACCGCGCGACTGCTCCTGCCGGGGCTCGGTTCGCTGCTGGACCTGCAGCCGGAGCGGGAGATCACGATCGTCGGCTCCGCCCGGGACGACTTCCCGGGTCCACTGGGTCCGGACGACGACGTGCGTGCGGGGACCTGGGAGGAGACGGTCGCCAAGGCGTTCGCGTCCGTGGGCGCCACCGGCCCCGCCGTGGAGCGAGCGCAGCGGGAGACGCACTGGGTCTCGTGCGACGTCACCGAGGCTGCGGACCTCGAGAAGCTGCTCGGCGACGTCGTCGGCCCCGTGTGCCTGTACTTCGCGCTGGCTCCCGCCATCACCAAGAAGGCGTGCGCAGCGCTGGCCGAGCTGGACTCGCTGCCCGAGGACCTGTACCTGGCGCTCGAGAAGCCCGTGGGCACGGACCTGGCCTCCGCGCGGGCGCTGAACGCGCAGGTGGGGCAGCTGGTGGACGAGCAGCACACGTTCCGCGTGGACCACTTCCTGGGCATGCCCGGCGTGCTGGACATCGTGGGCCTGCGCTTCGCCAACCGACTGTTCGAGCCGCTGTGGGACCGGCGGCACGTGGAGTCCATCGAGATCGTCTTCGACGAGACGCTCGCCCTGGAGGGCCGCGGGGAGTTCTACGACAGCACGGGTGCCGCCCGGGACATGCTGCAGTCCCACCTGCTGCAGGTCATGGCGCTGACGATGATGGACCCGCCTTCCCGATTCGACGCCGTGGAGGTCCCCGCCAACACCGCGCACATCCTGCGCGCCACCCGGCTGTGGGACGAGGAGTCCACCATGCACGCCGCCGAGCACCCCGGGATCACCCCGGTGGTCCGCGGCCGCTACACCGCGGGAACCACGGGCGGGCACGACGTCCCGGACTACGCGGAGGAGAAGGACGTGGACCCGCAGCGGGAGACCGAGACGTTCGTGCAGGTCACCCTGGAGGTGGACACCTGGCGTTGGAACGGGGTGCCGGTGACCCTGCGCTCCGGCAAGGCGATCGGCAACCCCGCCCAGCACATCCGCGTGACCTTCCGCCGCCCGCCCCACGAGTACAAGGGCTGGCCGCACCCCCTGGCCCCGGACGTACTCAGCGTGGGCTTCGAGGAGGAGCACGTGCAGCTCGAGACCAACGTGGGCAGCCCCTTCGACTCCCGCGGCATGAACCGTCTCACCCTCTCCAGCGGCGTCCCGGAGCCGGGGCTCACGGCCTACGGCTCCGTGATGCGCTGGATCCTGGACGGGGACCCCACCTTCACCGTGCGCGCGGACGCCACGGAGGAGGGGTGGCGGATCATCGACCTCATCCAGAACGCCTACGACACCTGCGCCCCCCTGCAGGAGTACCCCGCAGGATCGGCGGGCCCGCGCGTCAAATAGAGACTTATTCATACACACGTCCCTTTCACGGCGGGGCATGACCTGGGGGCGTGTCCTCCTCTGGTATCCAGGGAAAGTCCAGGCAATCCGCTGGACCTTCAACGCGTGACAGGGGAGAACCACATGCCATCATCGGCGCACGGCCCGGCGGGCGAGTCCCGGGATCGGAACGGGGAGAAGACCGAAGCCGTCCCCGCCGCAGGCCACGAGGGCCACGGCGCGGCAGCAGCCGGTGCCGCCAGCCATGGTGCGGCGAGCGCCGGGGCGGCCACCGCCCCCGGCCAGCAGCCTTACGCCTACTCTCCGCCAGCGGCTCTGTCCACGATGACCCCGCGCCACTGGTGGGTTCCCGCCGTGGCCGGGGCGGCCGGCTACGTGGGCATGGTGCTGGGCACCGTGCTCGCCATGCTGCTCACGCTCCTGGGCGCAGCCATCGCGGGGGACTCCAGCGGGAGTCTCACGGATCAGGTGGACAACCAGATCGGCACCTTCACCGGTGAGGCCCCCGACCTCTCCGGCGCCGCATGGTTCCTGTCCGTGCCGTTCCAGCTGGCCGCCATGGCCGCGCTGGTGCCGCTGCGCGTGATCGCGAGCGTCGGTGGCGAGGGCGGCACCGCGGGCATCACCGTGCCGCAGCACTTCGCCCTGGCGTGCGGCATCGCCGCCGCGTGGTTCGTGGCGCGCAAGCTCTCGGCGGGTCTGCGCGTGGAGACGCGCGCCGTGCAGTGGGTCATGGCCGCCGTGGGCGGCGTGGTGTGGGGCGCGCTGGCGCTGATCGTCACCGCGGTGACCGTGCTGCGCATGGACCTCTCCGTGTTCTACTCCACCCTCCAGCTGCGCATCACCGCCGTGGGGCCGGGCCTGTTCGCCGTGCTCCTGGTGGTGGGTCTGCTGAGCATCGCCTCCGCACTGAACGTGCGCTCCACCCAGGCCGCTCCGGGCCGCGTGGTGATCGGCGCCGAGCGCTCCCTGCCGGGTGCGCTTCAGGTGCTGCGTCCCATCGTTGTTCAGTTCACCGTGTTCGCCGTGGTGGCGGGCCTGGGACTTCTGATCTGGGCCTTCGTGAAGTACGGCGCCGTGGCGGGCTTCTCCGCCCTGTTCTGGCTGCCCGTGGCCGTGGGCTGGCTGTTCGTGCTCTCCCTGCTCTCCGCGCTGACCGCGGGTGGCGCGGCGATCTCCTACACGGACCTGACCGGCAACTCCCACGCGTTCTACCTGTGGAGCGAGGGCACCGTGCCCGGCTGGGCTGTGGTGCTGTGCATCCTGCTGGCGCTGGTCTCCGTGCTGTGCGCGGCCACCGCCTGGGGGCACGTGCGTCCCATGAACCAGCGCGTGGCGCGCAACCCCTTCGCGTGGGCCGTGCTGCCCCTCGCGTACTTCGTGCTCGGCATCCTGCTCATGTGGCTGCTCAACGTCAGCGGTTTCGCCGCGGAGGCGGGCAGCCGGACCCAGGGGGCGGGCTTCAGCCTGCGCCCCGCCGGGTGGACGTGCCTGGTGCTCCTGCTGTGGGGTGCGGTGATCGAGCTGCTCGCCCGCTTCGTGGTACCCGCGTTCATGAACTCCCTGCCCGCCGGGGTCACCCGCGGTCTGCGCGGTTCCGAGCGCTCCCGCGGCCGCGCCGCCGTGGTGGCCTCCGCCGCCGCAGTGGGTGGAGCCGGTGGCGCGGTGGCTGCCGCCGGGCACCACGCTGCCACCGCACCGGGCACGACGACGTCCGCGACCCCCGCGGCGACGTCGTCCCCCGCGGCCTGCCCCACCGAGGACACGGTGACCGCCCAGCGCGGTGACACCGCCGGGCTCACCCCGGGTGAGCAGACCCGCGTGCTGCCCAGCTACGACGACGCCCGCCCGGCAGCCGCCGCGCAGCCCGAGCGCACGCCCATGGACCCGGCCAAGAAGAAGCGGATCCGGTTGATCGCGATCATCGTGGGCGCCCTGGTGCTGCTGGCCATGGCCGCGGTGATCGTGTTCTCGGTGCTCAGCCGCACTGTCTTCGGCCCGGACAACCAGGCCGAGGAGCTGCTGCAGTCCGTGCAGGACGGCAAGGCGTCCGCCGTGGCGAAGGCCGCGGACCCGAACGTGGCCACCGGCGAGCGCGCGCTGCTCACGGACGAGATCTACGGAGCCGCCGAGAACCGGGTGTCCTCGTACAAGGTCAAGGACACGCAGATCGACGGCGACCACGCCACGGTCAACGCCACCGTGACCCAGGACGGCGTGACCACCCCGGTCTCGCTGCCCATGGTCAGCGACTCGCGCGCCGGACTGTTCAAGTCCTGGCGCGTGGACGAGACCGCAGCCGGGTCCTCGCTCTACCAGACGTTCAGCGTGGAGGTTCCCGCGGGTGTGGACGAGCTGACCGTGAACGACCAGAAGGTCACGGTGGACAAGCAGAACGACCCCCACGCCCAGGAATTCACCGTGCTCCCGGGCGACTACGCCGTGGGCGTGTCCTCCGCGAGCAAGTACGTGACCTACGGCGGCAACCAGGTGGCGCAGATCCGCGCCGGGGCGGAGTCGATGGACTCGGGCATGTCCTTCAGCCAGTCCTTCACCCCGGCGCTGGAGCAGGACCTCACCAAGCAGCTCAACGCCAAGCTGGACACGTGCGCCAAGTCCGGCGAGTTCGAGCCGGACGGCTGCCCCTTCGGGTACTCGATCTTCGGGGACGAGAAGGACTACCGGAACCCGGTGTGGAGCATCGAGCGCTACCCCACCTATTCGGTGTCCCGCTCCCCGTTCGGCAGCGGTGAGATCTCCTTCTCCACGAGCAAGTCCGGGGAGGCGCGTCTGAACTACCAGCACAACGAGGAGTACGACGACGACGAGCCCGCCGACTGGTCCGACGAGGACACCACCACGAGCATCTCCACCTCCGGCACCGTGACGGTGTCCGGGGACAAGATCACCGTGGACTCCAACGACTGACCCGCTCCCCCGGTGACGGACGCCGGTGCCAGCTTCCGGTACCGGGGGACGGTGAGAACGCCCCTCCCCGCTCAGTGACCTGGTCACCGGGCGGAGAGGGGCGTTCGTCGTTTCCAGTGGGGCTCGCGGTCCTTGGCCGGCCACCCCAAAGCTGCGCGCCCCGCGAGGGGCGGCGTGCCGGGCGAGGGCGGCAGCGCGGCGTCGTCGTCCCCGGCGAACCCCGCCGCGTTCAGAGGTCCTGCGGACCCAGCGGCAGGCCGAGGAGGTACCAGGCGATGAAGAGCAGGAACCAGCCCACGAGCATTGCGATGGACAGCGGGAGCACCAGCGAGATCAACGTGCCCACCCCGGCGTTCTTCTGGTAGCGCCGCAGGTAGCCGAGCACGAGCGCGAAGTAGGGGCTGACGGGGCTGATCACGTTGGTGGGCGAGTCGCCGATGCGGAACAGCGCCTGGGTCATCTCCGGGGACACGTTGAGCAGCATGAGCATGGGCACCATCACCGGCGCGAGCAGCGTCCACTGGGCGGAGCCGGAGGTGATGAGCAGGTTCATCACCGCCACGATCGCCACGATCCCGGTGAACGTGAGGATGGGGTGCAGTCCCAGCGAGCCGATGAAGTCCGCGCCGTAGATCGCCAGGACGGGACCGATCCCGGACCACTGGAAGTACGCGGTGAACTGGGCCGCGGCGAAGAACAGCACCAGCACGGGGGTCACGGTGGTCAGTCCCGTGGCCATGGCCTCGGGGATCTGTCGCGCCTCGGTCATGGTCCCGGCGGTCCGTCCGTAGATCCAACCGACGACGGCGAACATCACCGCGATCACGATGCCCACGTTGAGCAGCAGCGGGGACATCAGCACGGAACCGTCCTCCGCGCGCAGAGGTGAGCCGGGGATCAGCAGGACCGCGAGATAGATCACGATCATGATCGCGAACGCGATGCCGGCGTTGCGCAGACCCCGCTTCTCGCGGGGCTTCAGGCGCATGTCCTCGAAGTCCCCCATGTTCTGCTGCTTGGTATCCGTGTCCTCCTCGAGCGCCGCACCGCGTTTGGCGAGCACGGTCTCCGTGACCAGGGTGATGATCGCCGCGAGCACGAGCGACGACACGAAGGTGAAGAAGTAATTGGAGACCGGGGTGACGATCACGCTGTCGTCGATCAGCCCCGCGGCGGCGGTGGTGATGCCACCCAGGAGGGCGTCCGACGCCGTCGGCAACAGGGACGCGTTGAAGCCCGCCGCGACCGAGCAGAACGCCACCACGAGCCCCACGACCGGGGACCGGCCGGCGGCCTTGAACGCGAGCGCACCCAGGGGGATCAGCACCACGTACATCGCGTCCGAGGCGATGGACCCCGTGATGCCCGTGAGTGCCAGGACGAAGGTCAGCCACTTGGGACCCACGCGGGACACCGAGCCGCGCAGCGCCGCGGAGAGCATTCCGGACTGTTCGGCCACGGCCACGCCCAACAGGATCACGACCACGAGCCCCAGGGGCGGGAACTCCACGAAGTTCGTGACCGCTTCCGCGACCATCTTGCGCAGCCCGTCCGGGGCCAACAGATTGGTGACCGCCACCGTCTCGCCCGTGGCGGGGTTGACCGCGCTGAGTCCCACGGCGGAGAGGATCCAGCTGAGCAGGATCACGACCCCCGCGAGCAGGAGGAACAGCCAGAACGGGTCGGGAAGCTTGTTGCCCACCCACTCGATCCAGTTCAGGACCCGGAGCAGGCCACCGGTCCCCTTCTGTGTGCCGTGCGAGCGGGCACGGGGCGTGGACGAGGACATCTCTGGTTCCGTTCTGCCGGCGGAGTCTGCTGCGCCCAACGTACGCAACCGCGGGGCCATGACACGTGATTACGGCGCAGCGGTGGTGACGTGGCGCACCTTTGTCACCGATACACCGGCGTCCTGTTCCGCCGGCGCACCTGCATCCTGGCATGCACCCCGTTCATTCTCGCCCCACGAGCCGGGGCGGGTACGCGCCCGGTGTAATCTCCTAGAGGCCCGGATCCGGCCGCCCCTGGTGTGCGGCGCCCCGGCCGCCACCTGGAAACCCTCGAGAAGGACCGCCCGTGAGCGAATTCCCCGCCGCCCTCAAACGCGGACTGACCGTGCGCCACGTCCGCTTCATGGCCCTCGGCTCGGCGATCGGGACGGGGCTGTTCTACGGCTCGGCCTCGGCCATCCAGACCGCGGGCCCCGCGGTGCTGTTCGCGTACATCGTGGGCGGGGCCGTGGTGTTCCTGGTGATGCGTGCGCTCGGTGAGATGGCCGTGCTCCACCCCGTCTCGGGGTCCTTCGGTCAGTACGCCGGCCGCTACCTGGGTCCCCTGGCCGGTTTCATCACAGGGTGGACGTTCGTGTTCGAGATGGCGATCGTGGCCCTCGCGGACGTCACGGCGTTCGGCATCTACATGCAGTTCTGGTTCCCGGACACACCCCAGTGGATCTGGGTGCTGGCCATCGTGCTGCTGATCACCGGCCTGAACCTGCTCAACGTCAAGGTCTTCGGTGAGCTGGAGTTCTGGCTCTCGGTCGTGAAGGTCACGGCCATCATCCTCATGATCGTAGGCGGTTTCGCGATCCTGCTCTTCGGCTTCGCCGTCCCCTCCGACACCCCGCCCGGGCTGCACAACCTGGTGGATCACGGCGGCCTCTTCCCCAACGGGTTCACCAGTCTGCTGCTGTCCTTCTCCGTGGTGATGTTCGCGTTCGGCGGGATCGAGACCATCGGCATCACCGCCGGTGAGGCCCGGATCCCCGCCAAGACCATCCCCGCCGCGATCAACACGGTGCCCGTGCGGATCCTGCTGTTCTACGTGCTGACCCTGTTCGTGCTCATGAGCCTCTTCCCGTGGAACGAGGTCACCGGCGAGGTCAGCCCCTTCGTGCAGATCTTCGACTCCCTGGGCATCCCGTTCGCACCCCACATCCTCAACGCGGTGATCATCACCGCGGCGATCTCCGCAATCAACTCGGACATCTTCGGTTCCGGGCGCATGGTCTACGGGCTCGCGCAGCAGGGTCACGCGCCGCGCGCGTTCACCCATGTGGGCCGCAGCGGCGTGCCCACCCTCACCGTGGCGCTCATGGCCTTGGTGCTGTTGATCGGTGTGGTGCTCAACGCGGTGATCCCGGAGAACGTGTTCCTGATCATCGCGTCCCTGGCCACGTTCGCGACCGTGTGGGTGTGGATCATGATCCTGGTCTCCCACCTGGGCATGTCCCGTGAGCGCGCCCGCGCCGGCGCCCCGCGCAGTTCCTACCCCCTGCCCGGCGGTCGCGTGAGCACGTACGCGGCCCTCGCGTTCATGGCGTTCGTGATCGTGCTGCTCGCCTTCACCCCGGACACCCGCATCGCCCTGAGCGCCGGGCTCGCGTGGCTCGTCATCATGACGGCGGTGTTCTTCGCGTTCGTGCGCGGCAAGGGCCGCGAGCGCACGGTCCTGCCCGACGACGCCGCTGCGGTCACCACGGATCCCGTGGCCACCGGTTCCAGGTAACCCGGTTCAACCGGCCGGGTCGATCAGTGGGCGGATCACCACGCCCGCTTCCGCGGCCGACTCCGGTCCGGCGGAGGCGGGCTCACCCCGCCACCACGCCGTGAACTCCCGGGCGGTGAACACCGGCTTGCCCCACTTCGCGGCGTTCTTGGCCTTGTTCGACTGCGAGCCGTCCTCCGCGGTGACCAGGACGTCGCAGCGGGTCTTGGTCACGTTTGCCACCGGCTGCAGCCCACGCTCCACGGCCATATCCTCGAGGTCCTCCCGGTAGACCTCCCGCCCGTCGGGGCCGATCACCGTTCCGGTGAAACAGATCCGCGCACCCGGCACCAGGACCGCCTCGATCCCCTGAGCCGCATCGGCCGACCCGTCCAGGATGTACTCACCCGTGTGCTCCTCCACGGCGCGCACCACCGCGAGGCTCTGCGCGGAGAGCCGCCCGCGCTCCCCGGCCTCCCGCAACTTCTCGGCGAGTACCGCACCCGGGCGCCCCGCGGTATCCGCACTGCACCGCACGGTGAACCCGGTGACACCGTCCGGCCGGGGCATGAGATAGCCCGACCGGTCCTGAGCTTCGGGGAACGGATCGGCCAGTCCCTCCGCGACGCCCGACGAAGCCGCGATCTCACGCACCGCACGGGCCCGTTCGAGCGCCGTCGCCGCCCCGAGACCGCGGCGCTGCTGGGCGGAGACCCGCCCCGCGGCGACGTCGTACCCCAGGGGCATGTGCGTGACGTACCCCGTGCGTTTGAGCTCGTGATCGAGGTACCCGAGCTGGCGGTCGATGTCCGCGCCCACGGGCACGCGACCCGCGAGGTGCGGGGCGAGCGCGGCCCACGCGTCCGTGAGCAGGGGCGCGAGCTGGACCTGGCCCGCGGTGATCCCGTATGCGCTGCGCGCGTCCCCCATGTCCCGCGTGGGGTTGACCAGGGTGCTCAGCTCCAGGCCGTCGTCCCTGACCAGGGCGAGCTCCACGGGCCGGGGCCTCCAGCGCTCGCCCACGTCCCCCACGCTGCAGATGCCCAGGTACACGTTGCCCTTGCTCGTGTCCGCGTCCCGGGACCCCGAGCGCAGGAAGCGGCGAATGCGCTGATCGACCTTGAGATCGCGCGGCAACACGTTGCGCCGCAGCACGAGCCCCTCGAAGGACGTGCAGCGACTCAGCGCCACGTACAACTGGCCGTCGGCGAACGTGCCCCCGGTCAGGTCCACCACCACATTGTCGAGCGTCTGCCCCTGGCTCTTGTGGATGGTCACCGCCCACGCAAGGCGGAACGGCAGCTGCGTGTACGTCCCGATCACGTCGTGGCGCAGCGTTCCGTGTTCGACGGCGGGCCGCGTCACCTCCCACAGGTTGGGTTCGACCTTGGCCAGGCGACCGTCGGGGAGCTCGATGTACACGATGAGCTCGCCGTCCTCCCAGAAGTGGTCGGCCACCTTGGCGATCGTGCCGTTGACCCACCGGTCGGAGGGATCGTTGGTGAGCATCATGACCTGCGCGCCGCGTTTGAACACGAGCTCCCGGTCCACGGGGATCTCGAACCCGTCCAGCTGCCCCGTGAGGATCGCGGAGTGGTGCACAGCCGGCTCGGGGATCTGCTCGAGCATCCCGCGGTTGCGGGACGTGGCCATCCGGTTGGTCGTGGTCAGGGTCAGCCAGAACTCGTCGATGGGCGGGGTGAAGTCCGGGTCGGTGCGGGCGTTGAGCTCCCGGCGGGCCTCCTCGAGCAGCGCCCCCTCCCGCACGGCATTGAGGATGTCCACGAGACGGTCGTCCCCGAGCTGACGGAACACTGTGGTCAGTTCCACCGTGGCGAAGTCGTCCCGGTGGTAGGTGTCCGCGGAGAAGAAGTACGGGGTGGAGTAGCGGGTCGCGAAGTACTCGCGTTCATGATCGGTGACCACGGGCGGCAACTGGTAGAGGTCCCCCACCAACACCAGCTGCACACCGCCGTACTTGCGCCCGGGTTTGGGGCCGAAACGTTCCAGGGCAGCCACGAGGCAGTCGAAAAGATCCGCCCGGACCATGGACGCCTCGTCCACGATCAGCGTGTGCAACTCGCGCAGGGTGGCCGCGAACCGGCCGGGGTAGTACCGCCCGCGCCGCACCTCCTCCGGGGACATCCCCGGGGCCAACGAGAGCAACCGGTGGATCGTGTACCCGCCCACGTTCAACGCCGCGATACCCGTGGGTGCCACGACCACCACGTTGCGCCGGGTGTGGGCCATGAACTCCCGGATCAGGGTGGACTTACCGGTCCCGGCCTTGCCCGTGAGGAACACGCTCTCCCCGTGGTGCAGCCGCTGCAGGGCCTCCCGGAACTCGCCGGTGAGAACCAGCTCGGAGGGATTGGTCGCGTTCACCCGGGCATATCCTTTCCATGCGGCGGTGCACGTGTGACCCTACCGCGCCCACCGCGGGGTCCGGCCTCCCCGCCCTGAATGAGGCTGACCAGCGGCACCCACCATCAGCAACACCCACCACCGGCCGCATCCACCACCCGCGAGTCCGAGGACGGTCCACCCGTGAGCACCCAGCACACATCCCAGTCCCACGGCCCCGGGACGGATGTGCTCGCCGAGGACTTCGCGGCACGGATCACGGCCGCCGTGGTGGCCAACGGCGGAACGGTTGCTGAAGCAGTCCGCTACGGTCGCGAGATCCTCTCCCGGGCCGGCGTCGAACACTCGGACCTGGACGTTAGCTACGCCGCGGTGGGGCCACCTCCAACGCGACGGACTCGACGGCCGTGGGGGACGACGGCAACCGCGACGGCACACGGTAGCAGGCATCCCGAGCGTTCGACCCCTCGCCCCGACGGCGTCGGCGACGGCGCGGCAAGCCGGGCCCGCCGACACGCTCCCGCACCCCGATGGTCTCCTGGCATCCCCGGGGAACGGGACCCCCGCTCGGTGGACCGCCCTGCTCCCTGCTGGGTGAAGCATCCCGTCGCACTTATGGTCATAACGACTTTAGCAAGTTAGAGTCATCTTGACACTAACGATCCGGCCCCGCGGGGCGTCGAAGACCGGGGAGCCGCCATGACCGATCAGCGCGTGCTGCTGGCCGTGTCCACGGTGATCCTCACGGTCCGCCCCACGGGCGAGAACAGTGCCCACGAGCTGTGGTTACCCCTGGTCCGCCGGATTCGCGATCCCTACCGCGGCATGTGGGCTTTGCCGGGCGGTCCATTGCGATCCACTGAAGATCTCGAGGACTCCGCCCTGCGCAGCCTCACCCTGACCACCGGGTTGGCCCCCACCCACCTGGAACAACTGGCCACGTTCGGCGGACTGACCCGCTCCGCCGGGGCCGAAGAACGCCAGGTCACCGTGGTCTACTGGGCCTCCCTCCCGCCGCACGAGGCCGCGATGGGCGAGAACGACCTCAACGTCACGTGGCTGCGCGTCACCGACCTGCCGGACCTCGCGTTCGACCACTCACTCATCGTGGCCCACGCCCTGGAACACCTGCGCGGTCGCATCGCCGAGCCAACCGTGGCCCGGGCGTTCCTGCCGGAGACGTTCACGATCGCGGCCCTGCGCGAGGTGCACGAAGCCATCATCAGCAAAGCCCTGGATCCCTCCAATTTCCGGCGCCACGTCCTGTCCTCCGGCCAGCTCCGAGACACCGGCGAGCGCCTCGCCGGCGCCCGGCACCGCCCTCCCACGCTGTACCGCTTCGCGGCGGCCAAACCGCCCGGACTCTTCCGCCCATCCCCGTCAGACCGTACCGAGGAGACCCCATGACCTCCGTGGCCACCCGACTCACGCTGCTACCCACCCGCCCATCCGGCACCGCGGCGACCCTTGAGGGCGGTTCGTGCAACGCCGCTCTCACCCAGGACCCGTGGGAGTTCCCCGCCCCGCTCTCGGCGGGTTACGGCCCGGGTGCTTCCCAGGACGACGCCGCTCCGGCCGGCTCCCCCGCGCAGCCCACCATTCCGCAGCGCTACCGGGATGCCTCCCCCGAGGAACTGGACGCCATGATCACGGCGGCCAAGAAGACTCTGGGTGAGCGCGCCGTCGTCATGGGGCACTTCTACCAGCGGGACGAAGTGGTCAAGCACGCGGACTTCATCGGTGATTCGTTCCAGCTCGCGCAGCAGGCCAAGGCGCACCCGGAGGCGGAAGCCATCGTGTTCTGCGGTGTGCACTTCATGGCCGAGACGGCGGACATCCTCTCCCGGGGCGGCCAGTCCGTGATCCTTCCCAATCCCGCTGCGGGGTGCTCCATGGCGGACATGGCGGACGCGGATTCCGTGGAGGAGTGCTGGGCGGATCTCATGGACGTGTTCGGCCCCCACGCCACGGACGCCCACGGCCGGACGATCATGGGCGAGGACGGCGAGCCGCTCGCCTCCGTGATCCCCGTGACCTACATGAACTCGTCCGCCGCGCTCAAGGCGTTCTGCGGTCGCAACGGCGGAATCGTGTGCACGTCCTCGAACGCACGGACCGTGCTGGACTGGGCCTTCGGCCGCGGCCAGCGCGTGCTGTTCTTCCCGGACCAGCACCTGGGTCGCAACACCGCCAAGGCCATGGGTGTGCCGCTGGAGCACATGCCCCTGTGGGATCCCCGCAGGGAGCTGGGCGGCAACACCGCGCAGGTCCTCCAGGATTCCCGCGTGATCCTGTGGCACGGCTTCTGCTCCGTCCACAAGCGCTTCACGGTGGGCCAGATCGAGAAGGCCCGCGCGGAATACCCCGGCTGCACCGTGATCGTGCACCCCGAGTCCCCTATGGAGGTCGTGGACGCCGCCGATTCCTCGGGCTCCACCGACCACATCCGCAAGGCCGTGGAGGCCGCGGAGCCGGGGCAGACGTTCGCGATCGGTACCGAGATCAACATGGTCAACCGTTTGGCCGCGGAGCATCCCGAGCACACGATCTTCTGCCTGGATCCCGTGATCTGCCCGTGCTCCACGATGTACCGCATCCACCCGGGCTACCTCGCGTGGGTCCTGGAGGAACTCGTGGCCGGTCGCGTGGTCAATCAGGTGTCCGTGGCCGAGGACGTCGCACGGGAGGCGTCCGTGGCTCTCGAACGCATGCTCGCCGCCGTCCCGAGGGCGTGAGTCATGACTGACGTCCTGGTCATCGGCACCGGGGTCGCCGGTCTCAGCGCGGCCTTGTCCGCGGCGGAGGCCGGTGCCCGCGTCACCGTGGTCACCAAGGCCGCACTCACCCACACCGCGACCGATCGCGCCCAAGGTGGGATGGCCGCGATGACCGGCTCCCTCCCCGGCGGAAACCCAGCGGATTCGGTACGGCTGCACGTCCAGGACACCCTGGTGGCCGGTGCGGGCTTGTGTGATCCGCTGGTGGTGCACGGGGTCGTCCGGGACTCCGCCGCGGCTGTTCGCGACCTCACAGACCACGGCGTCGCCTTCGACCACGTGGCCGGCCCCGACTCCCCGTGGGTGCAGGGCCTGGAGGCTGCGCACAGCATCTCGCGCATCCTGCATGCCGGGGGCGACGCCACGGGGCACGCGATCCAGGAGGCCCTGTCCGCTCGGACACGCGAGATGGCCCACGGGGGACATATCCGTCTGCGCGAATACACCCTGGTCACGGACGTCATCGTGGTCGGTGACCGGGTCGTGGGCTGCACCGTCCACCCGGTTCTCCACGGCGGAGAGCTGGGCGACGAGGAGTTCCTCCCCGCGGACCACGTGGTGCTCGCCACGGGTGGCGCGGGTCAGCTGTATCCGTGGACGACCAATCCCCAGGTGGCCACCGGGGACGGCATCGCACTGGCCCTGCGCGCCGGTGCCCAGGTGCGTGACCTGGAGTTCTTCCAGTTCCACCCCACCGCAATGGCCGCTCCGGGTTCGTTCCTGATCTCCGAGGCGGTCCGCGGTGAGGGAGCGGTACTGCGCGATCAGGACGGCCACCGCTTCATGACCGATGTGGACCCCCGCGCGGAACTCGCTCCCCGGGACGTGGTGGCGCGCGCGGTCTTCGCGGCGCGCACGACATCCGACGACGGCGGCGCATACCTGGACTGCTCCACGATCCCCGTCCCGCCCGGGCTGACCCGCGCCGAGTTCCTGGCCCGCCGGTTCCCGTCCATCCACGCCGAACTCGCGAGGCGAGGCATCGACTGGTCCACCGAGTGGGTCCCCGTGAGCCCCGCCGCGCACTACCTCATGGGTGGCATCGCCACCGATGCGCTGGGCCGCACCACTGTTCCCGGACTGTGGGCCGCCGGGGAATGTGCCCGCACCGGCATGCACGGGGCCAACCGCCTGGCCTCGAATTCCCTGCTGGAAGCCACGGTCCTCGGCCGCAGGATCGGCGAACTGCTCGCCGGTCCGGGGGAACCCGCGGACGCGTCGCCCGTGGCCCTCTGCAGCGAACCGGAGCCGCGCGTGCTCGATGAGGCAACGGCCCACGTCCAGCCCCACCTGGCAGACCGAAACGACCCGCTGCTCAGCACCTGGCCGTATTCCACGGGAAGGGAACCGTCCTCGACGGACTCGGCCGGCGCCGAACCGTTCTCCCGCGCAGGCCTGCAGCAAGCCATGTGGCAGGGCGCCGGGGTGTTCCGCACCGCCGAGGGCCTCGAACGGGCGAAGGCGCGGCTGGAAGGCTGGCTGGCGGCGTCGTCGTCGGACGAGGAGGATACGGCGGCGGCCCCTGGAACCCTGGCTGAAGCGGAGGACCGGAACCTCCTGACCGTGGGGCACGCGCTCGTATGCGCCTCGTTGGCTCGCACCGAATCCCGCGGAGCCCATCAGCGCGTGGACCATCCGGCCACCGACCCCCGCCTGGCCACAAGCACCGCATGGATCGCCTCCGGATCCGCAGCACCCACCCCCGAAAGGACAGACCATGCTGACTCGCTCAGCCGTTGAAGTCGTGATTCGTGCGAGCCTGGCCGAGGATGCGCCGTGGGGTGACATCACCTCCGAGCTCGTGATCCCTGCCGCGGCGACCGCCACCACCACGATCACCTCGCGGGAAGCAGGAATTTTCGCGGGAGAAGAGATCATCCGGACCGGCTTCGCCACGGCGGACTCGGGCCTGGAGGTCACGCTCCACGTATGCGATGGTGACCCGCTGACCCCCGGAACCGCCATCGCAACCATCACCGGCCCGGCGCGACCACTGCTGAGCGCCGAACGCAGCGTGCTGAACCTCGTGCAGCGGATGTCCGGGATCGCGACGCTCACCGCCCGGTACGTGGCCGAGGTCGAGAAGGCCGTGGCAGAGGTGGAACGCGCCAACAACCTGCCCGCCGGGACCATCACGCGCACCCGCGTGACCGACACCCGCAAGACCACCCCCGGACTACGAGCGCTGGAGAAGCACGCGGTGACGTGCGGCGGCGGCAACAATCATCGATTCGGCCTCTCGGACGCCGTGATGCTCAAGGACAACCACCTGGCCGTGCTCACCGCGGACGGTACCTCCGTGACCCATGCGCTGCGCGAACTGCGCAAGAAGCTGCCGCACACCACGCACGTTGAGGTGGAGGTGGACCGGCTCGATCAGATCGAGGACGTCCTGGCCGGCGGGGTGGACACCATCATGCTGGACAACTTCGCCCACTCGGACCTGATCAGCGGCGTGGCCGTGGTGGACGGTCGCGCCATCGTGGAGGCGTCCGGTGGCATCACGCTGGAGACCATCGGCAGGGTGGCCTCCACCGGCGTGGATGTCATCTCCGTGGGCGCGCTCACCCATTCGGTGCGCGCATTGGACCTGGGTCTGGACGTGGCCGTGGACTAGCCCTTGTTCACGAGCGTCAGCAGCACCACGGAGTCCTCGTGCGCGTGCAGGGAGTGACGCTGCTGCGGGATCACGGCGTACTGGGCAGGACCGAGCTGCACGGATTCGTCGCCGGCGACGAGCTCCACCCGGCCCGTGATCACCTGGATCGTGGCCTCGCCCGGGTTCTCGTGTTCCTTGAGATCCTGGCCCTCGGCCAGCGCGATCATGGTCTGCTGCAGCGTGTGCTCGCGGCCGCCGTTGAGGTGGTGGGCGGAACGCCCGCTGGACGCCTCGCGCGCCTCGGTGAGCATGTCCTGGGCAATGGTGGTCAGCGTGTTTTCTTCCATGGTCCATCTTTACAGTCCGGCTCATCGCCCGTCACGGGCACGACATGTCCGTCATCACGAGAGGTCACATCATGATCTACCTGGATCACGCGGCGACCACCGCCCCGCGCCGCGAAGTGCTCGAGGCCATGTGGCCGTGGTTGACCGGCGGGTTCGGTAACGCCTCCAGTCATCACGAGCGCGGCCAGCGCGCCGCCCGCGCCCTCGAGGACGCCCGCCAGCGCGTTGCCGCGGTCCTCGGGGCCCGCCCGGGTGAGATCATCTTCACCTCCGGCGGCACCGAGGCGGACAACCTGGCGGTCAAGGGCATCGCCTTGGCCCGCCGGGAACGGCAGCCTTCGCGTCACCGCGTGCTGGTCAGCGCCATCGAGCACGACGCCGTTCTGGAATCCGCCCGCGCACTCGCCCAGCATGACGGTTTCGAGACGCTCGAACTGCCCGTCGATCCCTCCGGTGCGCTCTCCCCCGACACCTTCCGCGCCGCCCTCGTGTCCGACGACGACGCCGCTCGCACCCTCCCCGACCGTGCCGCCCCTTCCCGCGGCGTCGCCTCCCATGCCCCTCCCGGGAGCAGCGGCGCCTCCGATCCGACCACCGTGGCCGTGGCGTCGGTGATGCTCGCCAACAACGAGGTGGGGACCGTCCAGGACATCCGCGCCCTGGCGGAGATCGCGGCGGAGTACGGGGTTCCACTGCACACGGACGCCGTGCAAGCGGCCGGCACTCTGCCGCTGAACGTCGAAGACCTGGGAGTGGCCGCGCTGACGCTGGCGGGACACAAGATCGGCACGCCGCCAGGGATCGGCCTGCTGTGGCTCAAGCGCGGCACCCCGCTGCGCCCGCTGCTGAACGGCGGCGGTCACGAGCGCGGGCGCCGCTCGGGAACCTCCACCGTGGCCGGCGCCGTGAGCCTGGCGGTGGCGCTGGAGCTGGCCGAGCGAGAACGGGTGGCCTACGCGGCCCGCTCGACAGCCCTGCGTGACCGACTGATCTCGGGCATCCTGAACTCCGTACCGGACGCAATCCTGACCGGCCAGGATCCTCGAAACGTTGTGGGCGACCTCGGCAATGACGGTGCCACCCCGGTCGCTCCGGACGGCCCGGTTGCTTTCGCGGACCCGGCCGTTTCCGTCGACCCGCCAGCCTCGATCACCTCCGAGGGCCTCATCCCGCCGGCCGGCCGTGCGACAGAAACCGTCGGAGCGACGTCGGGACGGAACGGGATCACGCGACTACCGACCAATGCGTCCTTCTGCTTCCCAGGCGTCAATGGCGAAACCGTCCTGGTGGACCTCCAGAACCTGGGGGTGCTCGTGTCCTCGGGCTCGGCGTGCGCGGCCGGTTCCAGCGAGCCCTCCCACGTGCTCATGGCCCTGGGGATCCCCGCGGAGCTCGCCACCACGTCGGTGCGGTTCAGCCTGGGCCGAGAGACGACCGAGGCCCACGTGGACAGCGCCGTCCGCGCCACCGCGCAAGTGATTGCCCACCTCCGCGGCGAGCACGCACTCTGACCGGTGTTCCCACCCGCGGCCACACCGATGTCGGCGTGACGCAGGGCCGCTCGTGGTGAGCTCACGTTCCGCGCGACGCCCCGAGGGGGCGGGACGCTACGGCGTCACTTCGTACGGCGGCTTCTCACCGCAGGCCATGGCCACGGCGTTCTCCGCGGCCTTGCGAGCCATCCCCGCCCGTGAGCCCACTTCTGCGGAACCCACGTGCGGCAGCAAGAACGCGTTGGGCAGATCGGCCAGCCCGTCCGCGAGCTCGGGTTCGTTCTCGAACACGTCCAGCCCGGCCGCGAAGATCTCGCCGTCCCGCAGCGCCGCAACCAATGCATTTTCATCAACCACGGGGCCGCGGGCGGTGTTTACGAGCACCGCGGTGGACTTCATCCGCCGCAACACGTCCGCGTCGACCAGGTGCGTGGTGTCCTCGGTGAGCGGGACGTGCAGCGAGAGATAGTCACTCGTCTCGACCAGTTCGTCCCACGGCACCTGGCGCACCCTCCCGGCCAGATCGTCCAGTTCGTCGTCGGAGACCGCGCGGTCCTCGGGCGGGCGCTGCGTGAAGATCACCGTCATGTCGAAACCCAGTGCCCTGCGGGCCACGGCCTTGCCGATCCGGCCCATGCCCGCAATACCCAGGGTGGCCCCGGTGACGTCCTGACCGACCAGCAGTTTGGGTCCGATCCCCGTGAACTTCCCGTCCCGCAGGTACTCGGCGGCCTCGTGGGCACGCCGCGCGGCGCCGAGCAGGAGCAACATGGCGGTGTTGGCGGTCGCGTCATTGAGGACGTCCGGAGTGTTTCCCACGGCGATCCCGTGTTCGGCGGCCGCCGCGACGTCGATGTTGTTGTACCCCACCGCGTAGTTCGCGATCCCCCGGATCCGCGCCTCGCTCAGCAGCTCTGAGTCGAACCGGTCGGAGACCTGCGAGACCACCACGTCGTACTCGCCGCCGGTCACTGCCTCGCGCAGTTCGTCCGCGCTCATCCCGTCCCGGATCTCGACGTCGCCCGCGTCCTCCAGGATGGACGGCCCCGGTTCGGGGATCTCACGGGTGACCAGGAAACGCGGTGTCTTCATGAACTCTCCTCGGGTACGACACGCACCGACTCATGCGGCACGGACCGGGCGGGCGGGCGTGGGAGGTGGGGAGTGGCGTCGGCGGCGGCCGCCCGGAGGAACACGAAACCCCGCGCGGCCACGAGAACTGCCGTGCGGGGTTCCGAGGCACCCCGTGGGGTGCGGACTTCACATCCGGATCAGATGAGGGACTTGGCGCCGCCGCGAGCCTTCTCGAAGCGCTCGGCCACGTCCGCCCAGTTGACGATGTTCCAGAACGCCTTGACGTAGTCGGCCTTCACGTTCTGGTAGTCCAGGTAGAAGGCGTGCTCCCACATGTCCAGCTGCAGCAGCGGGATGGTGGCCACGGGCACACCGTTCTGCTGGTCGTACATCTGCTCGATCACCAGGTTGCCGGCGATGGGCTCGTACGCCAGGATGGCCCAGCCGGAGCCCTGGATGGTGGTGGCCACCGCGGTGAACTGGTCGCGGAAGGCGTCGAAGGAACCGAAGAAGTTGTCGATCGCCGCGGCGAGCTCACCCTCGGGCTTGTCGCCACCCTCCGGGGAGAGGTTCTTCCAGAAGATGGAGTGGTTAATGTGGCCGCCCAGGTTGAACTGGAGGTCCTTGGAGAGCTTGGCGGCACCGGCGGCGTCGCCGTTGGCGCGGGCCTCCTCCATCTTCTCGAGCGCGGTGTTGGCACCGGTCACGTAGGTGTTGTGGTGCTTGTCGTGGTGCAGCTGCATGATCTGGGCCGAGATGTGCGGCTCGAGCGCTGCGTAGTCATAGGGAAGATCGGGGAGAGTGAACTTTTCAGCCACGGTGAATCATCCTTCCTTTGCGGGTGCGTGATGCTTCAACTGTCCGTCGCTGCGGTTCGGCGGGTCAAGGACGTTCAGCCACTAGCGTATGTTTCACGGAGCCCGTCATCTTCCGTCACAACCGGTGCGTTGCCGCCCGGGCCGTGACCTATCCTTGGGCCCATGTCCACCCCCGATACCGCCCTGGAGGTCACCGCGACCGCGACCGGTTCCGGCGGCGCCACCGCGAGCGTCCACGCGCCGGGACGCGCCGCCGCCGCCCACGCCCCGTTGGCGGCCCGAACCGGCGGGGGCGACCCCGCGGACCTCGAGATCGCGCGCGCGCAGGCTTCGCACGCGCAAGGCATCGTGAACCTGCGGGACCGTCTGGCGCGGTGGTTGCAGGGCCGGGGCATCGACCAGTGGCGCGAGGGCGAGTTCGACCCCGCCGAGGTGCGCCGCGAGATCGACCGCGGCGAGTGGTGGGTCGTGGAATCCCCGGTGCAGCCCGGCCTGATCCTGGCGAGCATCCGTGTGATCTGGGCGGATCCTGAGATCTGGGGCGAGCAGCCGGAGCCCGCCGGTTACACCCACGGGGTCGCGGTGGACCGCTCGCTCGCGGGCACCGGCACGGGTGCCCGGCTGATCCGCACCGCAGAACGGGTGATCGTCGAGTCCGGACGGAGCGTCTCCCGCCTGGACTGCGATGACGGCAACCCGGTGCTCAAGCGTTTCTACACGGGTCTGGGCTACACGCCCCGCGGTGCCGTGGATTTCGCCGTCCCCCGGTTGGATTACCGGGTCACGGTCATGCGCATGGAGCGCCGCCTCAGCCCGTAATCCGGTGCCGACGGGGGCCGCGGGACACCCCCCCCGTTGGTCCCGGTGGCGTCCGCACAGCTCTCAGTAGTAAGCGCGTTTCAAGCGGTTCGCGCGCGTCGCCGCCCCGTGGCCTTGCGGTGCGTTCCCGCGTGCCTGCCGTGGGCAGCAGCCCGCACGCCGTGGCCGGTGCCGCGAGAGGGATGCTCGGTCGACGACGTCGCCAACTCCCCCGGCTGCCCCGCGGCCAGATCCCGCCGCATGCGTTCCAGCCCCTGGGCAAGTCGGCGGCGGGCCATCATCCGGGCCCACGGGCGCTTCCACCACAACCCCCCGCGCAGTCGGAAATCCGCGCGCAGCTGGACGGTCACCCCCGAGCTCGTGGGCTGCCACGCGTACTCCATGATCACGTCCGCGAACCCCTTGGTGGTGCGCAGCATGAGCGATTCACCGGGCACGCGGTCCGCGACGATCATGACGTAGTCGAACGTGAACGGCCCCACCGGAGCGTCGAACTCGATCGCCGAGCCCACGTGCAGTTGATCGTCCAGGGACGTGGGCCACGTGACGTGGATCCCGAACCATCGGCCCATCCCCCTGGGCCTGCCCAGGGCCAGATCGAACTCCTGGGCGGTGACCGCCACGTCCTGCTCCACGAGCAGCGAGAATCCGTGGTCGGTGGAATCGACCTCGGAGATGCGAACAGACATGTTTCCCCCTTGGTGCGTGCTTCCCCCCATGGCGTTCGTCCCACCGAACACCAACTACACGCGAGTAACTTATGACGCTCAGTCTGATGCAAAGACGACAAGCCGTCACTCCGCCGGGGGAAGTGTGACGCGTCCACAAGAGGTGGAGAAAAGTTATCCACAGGGGTGGAAAAGTCTGTGCACAATTCGAACACAGTTTCGACGCACACACCCTGGGCAGGCGCCGCAACGGCAGAAAACGACGCATGACCAGGGTAAATACCGAACAAGCGTCTGGCCAACCGGGTCGAATGACAGTCGTGTGACTTATCCACTCCTGTGGAGAAACGTTGTGGATAACGCTCACTGCCCGCTTATCTGCGTTGAGTTACTCCCTTTTAGGGGGCAGTTATGTGACGCTGTGATTTCCGCGGTGTCAGGAGGTGGGAATCACGCGCAGCCACCGAAAACCGTGAGCCTCCACCAGGATCCCCCCGCGCAGGTCCACCCGCTCGTTCTCGTGCAGCATGGTCGCCGAGGGCAGGAAACCGCTCAGCGTCTCACCCGTGACGAACTGGGGCCAGTCGCTGAAGTTCGCCAGGCACAGCACCACGCTGTGCTCGCCGGGACGCTGATAGCCCAGGACATGGCGGTTGTGCGTGATGAACGGGATGAGCGCGGTGCCCTCGAACTCCGGGGTGGCACGGCGCACCGAGATCATCCCCCGGATCCCGCCGAAGATCCGCCCCTGCACCGAGAACAGGTCGTGGCGGCGTTCGTAGTCGTCGCGGGGGTAGCGCGGGCGATGGACCCAGCGGGCGTCGTCCGCGGCGTCCGGGTTCTCGTCCCAATGGACGTCGTTGCGCTGACCCACCTCGTCACCCAGGTAAAGCAGGGGGACTCCGCCGGTGCTCATGGCCAGCGAATGCGCCAGCAGGATCCGATCCACGGCCGGACCCGGCTCGGTCTCCAGACCCAACAGGGACGCGGTGGTGCCGCAGATCCGGCAATCGCCCGTGCGGGGGTTGCCCTGGAAGGCCACGCCGTGCGCGAAGCTACCGGGGTGGCGCCCGGTGTAGAAGGCATTAAGGAAGCGGCGGTGGTCGTGGCCATCGACACCCAGGCGAGCGGCGTCGTCGTCGGAGAACGTCCACCCGATGTCGTCATGGCCGCGCACGTAGTTGACCCACGCGGTGCCCGCTGGCGTCTCGTGACGTTCGGCGAGCGCGGCGGAGAGCAGGGAGACGTCCCGGGTGGCCATGGCCTCCCATGTGAGGGCCATCTGCAGGGGGTTGTAGGACAGCGCACACTGGTCCGGGTGGACGTAGCGGATGACCTCGTCCGGGTGGACGATCGCCTCCGACTTGAACTCCACGGCCGGGGCGGCCAGGGCCGTCACGGCGTTGAACGCGCGCAGCAGATCGTGGACCTGTGGCTGGGACTCGCACGAGGTGCCGAGTTGCTTCCAGATGAACGCCACGGCGTCCAGGCGCAGCACCTGGGCCCCCTGGTTGGCCAGGAACAGCATTTCCGCGGCCATGGCGTGGAAGACGTGGGGGTTGGAGTAGTTGAGGTCCCACTGGAAGCGGTGGAACGTGGTCCATACCCACCGGGGATCCGGGTCGTAGGGGCTCGCGTCCCGTCCCGCCGGCGTGCTGTCCACGC
Source organism: Kocuria sp. CPCC 205261 (assembly GCF_040981025.1). Lineage (NCBI taxonomy): Bacteria > Bacillati > Actinomycetota > Actinomycetes > Micrococcales > Micrococcaceae > Kocuria > Kocuria sp. CPCC 205261. Next base: position 94,059 of record NZ_JAVKPU010000006.1, read on the forward strand.
GCGTGAACACCCCGGGGTGGTCATCCGGGAAGATCTCCCGCGCGGTGCGCTCGAACTCGTCCGGCACGGTGCGCTCCGAGTACATCCAGTAGAAGCGTTCGTAGAACGGGTCCCCGGCGGCCGCGGCCCGGGCCCACTCATGCTCGTTGGAGGTGTGGTTGAACACGAAGTCCAGCACCAGGGCGATCCCCTGGGCCCGCAGTTCGGCCGCCAGGTCCGCGAGCTCCGCCATGGTCCCCAGCTCCGGGTCCACCCGGCGGTAGGAGGACACCGCGTACCCCCCGTCCGAGTTGCCGGCGGGGCTCTCGTAGAGGGGCATGAGGTGCAGGTAGGTCAGCCCGAGTTCTTCGAAGTACGGGATCTTCTCCCGGATCCCCGCGAGGTCCCCGCCGTAGCGGTCCACGTAACACACCCCGCCCACGGCCTCCCGGGACGTGAACCACGGCAGTTGGTCCTCGCGGCGGCGGTCCAGGTCCTTGAGGTCCCGGGGGCGCTGCACATAGGCCTCCCACGCGGTGAGGACGGCGCGGGTCACGGTGTCCCAGATACCGAGCCCGGGTCCGTAGACCGCGTGCAAGGAGGTGATCAGACGGTCCAGCTGACGGCTGAGCCGACCAAGGAAGACGGTGCGTTCCTCGGGGGTCGCGCGCGTATCCAGCGCGAGATGCTCCCGCACCGATTCGAGTACGTGTTCGCGATCGGTGGTGTCCCGGGGGATCGAGGGTTCGGACAGCACGGGAATGCCTCCTCGGTTGACGCACGTCACGTGCGTGGGGAGTCATGGTGCCCGGGATCCCCCTTGATGCCGAGCTCGGATCGACCGCCCCCGCGTTCCCGCGGGCCGGTTTCGTCCAGGATACGGGCGCGGTTGCACTCGACGCTCAGGTGACGTCCGCGTGACTCGTCCCCGCACCCCGTATTCACCCCACAGGTTGTGCACAGAGTTATCCACAGGTGTGGAAACCATGGCGCGTTCTCGGGTGGGCCACGTGGGGCGATACCCCTGAAACCCCAGGTCAGGACGATATGACGCGAATCCCCAGCGGGTGTGGACAAACCTGTGCAGAACCGCGCACACGGCCGTGAAGAACGCGCTCGGCCGGACGCGGATGAACGGAACATGACGAACGCCCGGTGCTTCCCCATGCGGGGAGCACCGGGCGATCCCACCCCGTGGGGTGGATTCCGGACGTCACCAGGTGACCCTGACGGCAGTTCGTCGGCCGACGTCGCTGCGGGTGTCGCGGATCAGGAGGCCTTCTCGTACCCGTGGTCGGAGAGCCACTGCTTGGCGGCGTCCGCGGGGTTCTGCTGCTGGTCCCCGCTGACCTTGCGGTTGAGGTCGATCAGGTCCTGGGTGGTCAGCTTGGTGGAGAACTCGTTCAGCGCGTCCACCGCGTTCTGCGGCAAGCGGTCCGGGGCGGTGAGCGGGAGCACCTGCTGGGCGATGAAGTTGTTCTTGGGGTCCTCGAGCACCGTGAGGTGCTGGTCCTGGATGGCCGGGGTGGTGGTGAAGATGTCCGCCACCTGGGCGTCGTCCTGGGTCAGGGCCTGCACGGTGAGGGGGCCGCCGCCGTCGTTGATGGGCTGGAAGGATTTGAAGGAGCAGTCGTACTTCTGCTTCAACCCGTCCACGCCGTAGGCGCGTTCCTGGAACTCCGGCGGGCCAGCCATGATCAGGTCCCCGCACACCGAGGAGAGGTCCTCGATGGACGTCAGACCGTACTTCTCCGCGGTGGCCTGTGTGACCACCAGGGCGTCCTTGTTCTCCGCGCGGGAGGGGTCGAGCACCGAGAGCTGCTGGCCCTCCAACGCGGAAGGCAGTGCCTTTATGATGTCCTCGGCGGAGGCCGCGGTGGCGTCCTTGTCCGCGAAGAGCAACAGGTTCCCGGAGTAGTCCGGGACCACGTCCACGGAACCGTCCTTGACGGCACCCACGTAGGCCTCGCGCGCGCCGATGCCCGGCTTGGTCTCCACTGTGACGCCCGCGTCCCGCAGCACCCCGGCGTAGAGCTCGGCGATGACCTGCGACTCGGGGAAGTCCGCAGAACCCACGGTGACGGCGTCCGAGGAGCCGCCTGAGGCGGCGTCGCCCGAGTTCTCCGCGAGCGGGTCGGAACCGCCGCCGCACGCGGTGAGGGCGAACACGGCCGTGGCGGTCATGGCCGCCCACACGGCGGGGCGGAGGGCGCGGTGCGCAGCGCGCGTGCGCTGCGTAGAGGGGGACGGTGTCATGGTCGATCTCCTGCCAGTCTGAGGCCCGGCGACGTCACCAGGCGTTGTACGAGAGCGAGTACTGCATCCGCGGCCAGTGCGAGCACGGCCACGAGTACCACGGACGCGAGCATGCGCGCGTAGTCACGCACCGCGAGCCCGTCGATCAGATAGCGGCCCAGACCGCCCAGGTTGATGTACGCCACGATGGTCACGGTCGCGAGCACCTGCAACGCGGCATTGCGGATCCCGCCCAGGATCACCGGCAGCGCCACGGGGATCTCCACGCGCGTGAGTACCTGACCCTCGGTCATGCCCATGGAACGAGCTGCGTCCACGAGCGCCGGGGAGACCGCGGCGACCCCCGAGTACGTGCCCGAAAGGATGGGCGGGATGGCCAGCAGCACGAGCGCCAGGATGGGGGGCATGAGCCCCAGCCCCATGAGCAGCGTGAACAGGCTCAGCAGACCCAGGGTGGGCAGCGAGCGCAATGCGCCAGCCAGGCCCACGATCACGCCGCCGCCGCGGCGTGTGTGGCCCACCCACAGGCCCAGGGGCACGGCGATCGCGAGCGCAATCCCCATGGTCAGCACGCTGTAGCCCACGTGTTCGAGCAAACGCTGCGGGATCCCGGTGGCTCCGCTCCAGTTGGCGGGGTCGGTCAGGAACTGCGCGGCTTCCGAGAACAGGTTCACGCGCAATCACCCCGGGCTTTCACCGCGGCGACGGCGCCCGCGCCGCCGGGCGCACCGGCCACGGAATCGCGGCCCTCGGGGTCCCCGCCCCCGGGCCGGTCGGCTCGGCCGTTAGCGCTGTCGTGCCGCGCCGCGCCGGCACGACGCCGCTCGCGCGCCGTCGTGGTCCCCGTGCGCTGCCAGCGGGTCAGGACATGGCCGAGCAGACGCAAGAGCTGATCCAGCACGATCGCGATCAGCACGGTGGCCACGATGCCCACCACGATCTCCGAGACGATCGAGCGGCGCAGCCCGTCCGTGAACAGGGTGCCCAGGGACTGGATGCCGATCACGGCGCCCACGGAGACCATGGAGATGTTGGAGACCGTGGCCACGCGCAGCCCCGCGATCATCACGGGCACTGCCAGCGGCAGTTCCACCCCAAAGAAGCGGCGCACGGGTTTGTACCCCAGCGAGGTGGCGGCCTGGAGGACATCTCGGTCCAGGGACTCGAACGCGTCCACGCACGAGCGCACCAGGATTGCGATCACGTACAGGGTCAGCGCCACGATCACGTTGACCACGGACGTGATGCCCGTGCCCAGGATCAGCGGTAGGACCACGAACAGGGTCAGCGAGGGGATCGTGTACAGCAGTGACGAGCCCGTGACGAACACCGGACGCAACCAGCGTCTGCTCGTGGCCAACCGGGCAAGCGGGACGCTGATCAGCAGGCCCACGACCACGGGCACGATGGACTGGATCAGGTGCGCGCCAGCGAGGTCCAGGACCGTGGACCAGTTGTTCGACAGCCAGTTCACGAGCGTTCCGACCTGTCGTAGCGCGCCGAGCGCTGCTCTTCGATCGCGCGCATCACGTCCTCGCCGGGCACTACGCCCGCCACGGAGCCGTCGCGGTGCACGGCCACGGCCTGCCCGGACGGGGAGGACAGGGCGGCGTCGAGCGCGGTGCGCAACGACCCGCCGTCGTGCCACAGGGTCCCTCCCACACGCAGTTCCTCGCGCGCGGCCGGTTCTCCGGACGCCGTCACGGGCAGCCAGCCCAGCGGGTGGCGGCGCTCGTCCACCGCGAGCACCCAGTCCGACGACGACGCCGCTCCCGCCGCCTGCCACGGCGCGGGGTCCTCACTGCAGGGGCCCACCAGGAAGCGCTCGCCGGTGTCCACGACCAGAACCGTGACGGGCTGCAGTGCCACGGAGGCGTTGTCGAAGCTCAGCGAACGGAACCCGCGGTCACGGCCGATGAAGTCCGCGACGAAGTCGTCCGCGGGGGCCCGCAGCAGTTCCTCCGGGGTCGCGTACTGCGCGAGCCTGCCCCCGCGCGCGAACACGGCCACGCGGTTGCCCAGCAGGATCGCCTCGTCGATGTCGTGGGTCACGAAGATGATGGTGCGGTGCAACCGCTTCTGCAGGTCCAACAATTCGCTCTGCAGGTCCTGGCGCACCACGGGGTCCACGGCGGAGAACGGTTCGTCCATGAGCAGGATGGGCGGATCCGAGGCCAGGGCACGTGCCACGCCCACGCGTTGTTGCTGACCTCCGGACAACTGCGCCGGGTACCGGGTGGCCACGGACTCGTCCAATCCCACCGAGCCCAGCAACTGCCGGGCGTGCGCGCGGGACTCCCGTTTGGACACCCCGTTCAGCCGGGGGACCGTGGCGATGTTGTCCTCCACGGTCTTGTGGGGCAGCAGACCCGATTGCTGCATCACGTACCCCATGGAGCGGCGCAGCTTGGCGGCCGGGATGCTCGCGACGTCCTGACCGTTGACCTCCACCGTCCCCGAGGAGGGCTCCACCATGCGGTTGAGCATCCGCAGGGACGTGGTCTTGCCGCAGCCGGATGGGCCCACGAACACCGTGAGGGAACCCGCGGGAACGTCCAGGTCCAAGTTATCCACCGCGGCAGTACCGTCCGAATAGACTTTGCTCACCCCGCGGTAGCGGATCGCCAGATCGGTCATGGGGCCGTATCCCTTCGTAGCCGTGGTTTCATCCTAACGGCGCAAAACCATCGGTGAGCGGACCATTTCCAGATTCGTGACGGTTCACCCGGTGGAGCCGTCACAAGTGCCGCTGAAGCATGCCGTCCGGAAGGAAGGCACGAGGAAGACGTCCGCGATGGCGTCCAAGGATCGGAACCGCCTGGGCAGCACCAGCGAGTCCGAACTGGAGCAGAAGCTGCGCGAGCGGGGACAACGCGCGGCCACGCGCACCCCCAAGCCCCGACCACAGCGATGGGCGGAACACTCGTAAATGCCCCACCCATTTTATTTTGCACTCACGCGCGCCGCTCACGAGTCAGATTTGTATGATGTCCCGCGTCTGGATGAACACCGGGATTGCCGGCTCATCGCATTCGAGGGTGTAGGTGTGGTCTGAATCCTCCAGCCTCGAGCAGGCTCCCGGTGATGAAGTTGGTGAGGTTGCCGAAACCGAAAGCGGAGCCGCGCAGGTGCTCAACGCGCCCATTGATCGCCTCTGTCGGCCCGTTGCTGGTGCCTGACCGGTCGAAGAACGCGAACACGTCGAAGGCGCGTTGCCTAAAGGTGTGGCCAAGCTTGCGGATATCGACGAGCGTAGCCGGGACACCGCTGCTAAGCGCGTGGATCACCGCTTGCATCATCTGCTTCGCCTTCTTCTTCTCGGGCTCGCGGTAGGCGGGGACAATGCGCTGGTAAATGCCTCAGGTCGCTTCGACCTCGACATGCTCCTCGATCGCTAACACGGCGTTGAAGCGGGCGGTGTGCTTCTCGGTGAGCAGACCGGCACCGGTGTGCAGGGCCCGGCGCGCCTTCAACAGCGGATCGCCGGCGCGGCCACGATGCCCGAGAGTGTCCTGCTGGATGCACAGCCGGCACCGGTCGAGGGCGTCGCCGGCCAGACGAACGACATGGAACGGGTCCACCACCGGACCGCGTCGGGCAGCTCTTCCGCCGCGGCGGCCTTTAACCCGCTGAACTTACGCCACCACGGATCACCCCCGACGATACGACACTCAATGACCGCCCGATCCGGGTCGAGTCGCTGCCCGACGGCTTCGAGGCCAAGTACGGCGAGGCGGCAGAACGTGATCAGGCACAGCGCGGCGAAGGTAGCGTTGAACACGTCGAGCTCTTCCGGATGGTGAGTGCAAAACCTCCATCCACGGGGACCCCGACGTCCATACGACCACCGCCGCGCGAACCCCCACCACACCCCCAACCACGAAGAACCAGATTGCCAGTATCGCACTGATGATGAAAACGCAGATCAAATATGCGCCGGCCGGTCTTGAGATCCTTGTCTACGTCCTATTCACTCGCACTACCGGACCTGTAGGCGTTCGAATCCCACCGCATCTGCTTTCCCCAGACGGCATCGGAAACGACGAAAAAGGATGTCATGAGAGACCCTAGACAGAAAAACGCCAGAGTCAGGGCCAAGGGGAAAACAACCCCCTTAGAAATCAGCAACCATCCGCATATGGTCAATCCGATCACTGCAAACGCACTGCAGTAAACTGTGATCGGGCTTTTAAATTCCATGACATTCTCTTTCTACGAGGTTCCACCAACCGAGCCTGCTATAGAGCATCCCTGGGACTTCGCCCCGCACCACCGGGGCGGGTTCCCATCAGTGAGTTCACCGATCCTGTGGCGCATCAAGTGGCGCGTCCCCGATGTCCTCGGTCAGGAACTCCTCCGGGATCCGGTCCGCCCCGGCCACGTCCGCGAGGATCCGCCGGTCGATGGGAACCCCCCGACGCAGCACACTGATCCCGCCCCCGGGTTCGTGCAGCACGCACGCCACCTCGCGGTAGGAGCGCACCCCCGCCCGACGCAGTGCCCCGTTGAGTTCGGAATGCGTGATGTGGGCGCGACGCAGGGCGTGCTCGTCCACGCGGTCACCGATCATGAGCAGGCGGGCGGGTGAATTGAACACGCGCTGCCACCGAGCCCGCGTGCCCAGGTGGCCGAACACCACTTCCAGCAGGAACAGGGTGCCCAGTCCCAGCACCCCGCTCATGAGTGTCGGCGGGTGCCCCAGGATCACGCGCCCCGCCACGGCACCCAGCATCACGGTGATCACCACGTCGAACGTGGACATGGCCGTGAGCACCCGCTGGCCGAAGATCCGCACAAAGACGAGGAATGCCACGTAGATCCCCACCGCGGAGAGCACCACCACGATCGCATGGGCGGACGTGATCCCCAGTTCGGAGCCCAGACCCTCCCAGGACGGCACGCCTCAGCCCCGGCCCGTACCGCGTTCCAGCGACGCCGACGACGCCGGTCCGGCGCCTTCCTTGGGCCGGGTGGCGTCATCGAGCCGGGTAGCGGCGTCGTCCTTGCGGCCCGCCGCGAACTGCGTGGCGTGCAGCTCCGCGTAGCGGCCAGCGCGTGCGAGCAGTTCCTCGTGGGAACCGCGCTCCACGATTCGGCCGGCCTCGATCACGAGGATCTGGTCCGCCTGGCGGATCGTGGACAGCCGGTGCGCGATGACCACGGCGGTGCGCCCGGACATCGCCTCGTCGAGTGCCGCCTGCACGTAGGCCTCGTTCGTGGAATCCAGGGCGGAGGTCGCCTCGTCCAGGATCACCACGCGGGGTTGGGCCAACAGCAAGCGAGCGATCGTGAGGCGCTGGCGCTCGCCACCCGAGAGCCGGTAGCCGCGCTCCCCCACCACGGTGTCCAGACCGTCCGGGAGGGATTCGATCACGTGCCGCAACCGAGCGCGCTCCAGGGCGTTCCACAGCTCGGCGTCCGTGACCCCCTCCCGGGCCACACCGAGGTTCGCGCGGATCGTGTCGTGGAACAGGTGCCCGTCCTGCATGACCATTCCCACGGAGCGGCGCAGGGATTCGAAGGTCGTGTCCCGCACGTCCTGGCCGCCGAGCCGGACCGCGCCCGAGTCGACGTCGTACAACCGCGCGACCAACTGCGCGATCGTGGACTTCCCGGCCCCGGAGGACCCCACAAGGGCCACGGTGTGGCCGGGTTCCGCCCGGAAGTCGATGTCGTGCAGGACTTCCTCGCCGCCGCGTGAATCCAGGACGGCCACGTCCTCGAGGGACGCGAGCGAGACCTTGTCCGCGGAGGGGTAGGAGAAGCGCACGTGATCGAACTCCACGGCCACGGGCCCCTCGGGCAGGGCACGCGCCTCGGGGCTCTCGGTGATGAGGGGCTTGATGTCCAGGACCTCGAAGACGCGCTCGAAGCTGACCACCGCGCTCATGATGTCCATGTGGGCGTTCGCCAACATGGTCAACGGGGTATACAGCCTGGTCAGAAGCATGCCCAAGGCCACGACCGAGCCCGCGTCCAGGTGGCCCAGCAAGGCCTGCGCTCCGCCCACGCCGTACACGAGCGCCAGCGCGAGGGCGGAGACCAGGGTCAGGGCGGTGACGAATGTGGTTTGCAACATGGTCGCGCGGATCCCGATTCCCCGGACGTCGTTCGCGCGGGCGGCGAACTCCCGCGATTCCTGCGCGGGATCGCTGTAGAGCTTGACCAGGGTGGCGCCACCGGCGGAGAACCGCTCGGTCATCCGCGTGGACATCTGGGCGTTGTATTGGGCGGAGCGACGCTGCAACGCGGCCAACCGGCCACCCATGGCCCGGGCGGGGATCAGGAAGATGGGCAACAGCAGCAGGGACAGCGCGGTGACCTGCCACGAGATGGTGACCATGACCCCTACGGTCAGCAGCAGGGACACCACGTTGGACACCACACCCGACAGGGTCCCGGCGAACGCGCGCTGCGCGCCGATCACGTCCGTGTTCAGCCGGGACACGAGAGCCCCGGTGCGCGTGCGGGTGAAGAAGGCGAGCGGCATGGTCTGCACGTGGTCGTACACGGCGGTGCGCAGATCGTAGATGAGCCCTTCACCGATTCGTGAGGACTGCCACCTGTTCAGCAGGGACAGTCCAGCGTCCGTGATGGCTACCGCCGCGATGGCCACCGCGAGCCACACCACCACGGAGACGTCGTGCCCGCCGGTGATCGCATTGACCACCCGCCCGGCCAGCACGGGCGTGACCACACCCAGAACGGCCAGGGCCACCGACACCAGGACGAACGCCAGGATCGCATGGCGGTGGGGACGCGCGAACGTGATGATGCGTCGCACGGTTTCACCGCTGATCTTGCGGCCCTTGTTCTCCTGCCCCTTCATGGTCCGCCACATGGCCATGTGGGCGCTCTGCATACTCACGCTCGCAACTGTATCCCCGGGTCAGGGAATCACGCGGGGCAGTCCAGCCCCATGGCACCGCGGGTATTGGAGCCGCGGTTGAGGGCGCGGCCGATCTCACTGAGTTGGCCCACCTGCTCGGGGGCCAGTCGGTCGAAGACGATTTCCCGCACATGACGCACGTGGGCGGGAGCAGCCTCACGCAAACGTTCGAGTCCCGCGGGGGTGATCTCCGCGATCACCACGCGGCGGTCGTCCTGACGGCCCGCGCGAGTGACCAACCCGTCTTTCTCCATCCGCGCGACGATTCGCGAGAGCCGGGACTGGGACGTGTTCGTGGCCGTGGCCAGAGCGGACATCTTATGCCGGTGGTCCGGGGCTTCGGACAGCATGGCGAGCACCAGGTATTCCGCGAGTGACATGTCCTCCTCGCTGCGCAACTGCCCCTCCACGGCACCCGGCAGGCGGAACATGATGGAGACGAGCGCGAGCCACGCTTCCCGCTCGTCCTCTGACAGCCACTTTGTCTCTTCCATACTCACGAGTGTAGTGAGCATATATTGACGCAGCAAATATCTCGTGTATCTAAGGACCTGGGTGACCCCGCCCCACGCCGACCGCTCAGGCACCCAGCGTGCGACGCCGCCCCGCGAGCGCGATGAACACGCCCTGTGCCACGGCCACCCCGACCATCACGAGCAGCGGTGCGGTCCAGGACCCGGAGGCGTCCTCCAACAACCCGATCATCACGGGGCCGAGCGCGGCGAAGAGGTACCCCACGCTCTGCGCCATGGAGGACAGGGCCGCAGCCCGGTGGTAGTCCGTGGTGCGCAGCCCGAACAGGGCCATGGCCAGCACGATCGCCCCGCCGGTGCAGAACCCGATGAACAGCGCCCACAACAGGGACAGGGAGGGGACGAACAGCAGACCCAGCAGACCGATCACCGCTGAGGCAGCGAACACCGCACCCAGACCGGACTGCTCCCGGAGCCGGGGGATCATGAACGCGGCGAAGAGAGTCCCCACGAGTCCGCACGCCTGGAACGCGAAGTGGTACCACCCGGCCTGGACCGGGGTAGCGCCGGCGGAGATCTGGATCGTCGGCAGCCATGTGACCATCGTGTAGTAGACGGTGGACTGCAGCCCCATGTACACGGTCACTTGCCAGGCCAGGGCGGAGCCCAGCGGGAGCCGGGCCCGGGAACGTGCAACGGACGCGGTGACGGCCGGGGGAACCGCCGGTGCGGCGTCGTCGTCCGCTCCTGAACTCGGAGTCGGCGAACCAGGCCCCGTCGCATCGGGGGCCGCCGGGCCGGGGGCCGCAGCCCGGGGAGCGGCAGTGCCCGAGCCCACCCGGGAGGCCACCCCCAGGATCCACGGCAGGAAGACGGCCACGCCGATGATCGCCACGGCCGCCCAGATCCCGAGCGCGAACCGCCAGCCGGACGGGGCGACGTCCGCGATGGGGACCACCACACCGGAGGCGAGCGCCGCGGTCAGCGCCGTGACCGCTTGGTACACACCCGTCATGGGGCCGATCCGGTGCGGCCAGTCACGTTTGATCAGGGACGGGATCAGCACGTTGAGCACCGCGATCGCCGCGCCCAGCAGTCCCGTGCCCACCCAGATCAATCCGGGTCCGGGAACCGAGCGGACCACGATGCCCGCCGCGAGGACCACGAGGGCGAGACCCAGGACCCGTTCGAGCCGGAATGCCTCCGCGAGTCGCGGCGCGAAGGGGGAGATCACGGCGAACGCCACGAGCGGCAGGCTCACGAGCAGCGACGCCTGCGACGCGCTCAATCCCACCTCGTGTTCGATCTGCGGCAGCACCGGGCCCACCGCGGTGATCCCCGCCCGCAGGTTGGCCCCCAGCAGGAGCACGCCGACCAGCAGCAGTCCCGCGCGGGGCGCACGGGCGGACACAGAACGCTCGGGGCGTGGATCGACTGCGAGCACGGGGCCACCTCTCCTGGACGTCCATGCCACCATAATGGGAGGCATGGACTCCCACGACACCTGGCCCGCGCCCGTGACCGTTGACGACCGCGCGTTCGATGCCGCCGCCATGCGTCAGTTGGGCCGCGCACCCGCGTCGGACGACGCCGCAGGGACCGGTTCCGCGGGTACCGGCACCGGGGCCCCGGGGGCCGATCCCGACCTCGCCGCCAAGCCCACCCTGCGCGAGAAGCTCACGGCCTCCCTGCTGCTCGTAATCCCCCTGGTCTCCGCGCTCGTGGTGGTGCTCAGCGCCATCCGGTACACGGACACCCGTAACGGGCTGTGGCTCGGGGTCATCGCGGTGGTGCTCGTCCTGGCCGCGCTGTCCTGGGTCGCGGTGCTGCGGGGCGCGTTCGCCCGCGCCCGGGGCCACCTGGCCGCGCGGTTGCCGGGGGTGATCGGCCACGGTGTGGGCATCGTACGCGAGCTCGACGTGGAGTCCCCCTTCGACGAGAACGGCGTCTCGGACACCGTGACCGCCCACCTCACCCTGCGCGTGAACCCCACGCAGGGCCCGGCGTTCACCGCCGTGCTGGACGCAGTCTACGCACTGGCTGACGCCGAGAAGCTCACCGTGGGATCGCACGGGCCGGTGCGCTACCTGCGCTCGGACCCGGAGAACACGGTGGGGATCGAAACCCGGTTGCCCGAACTGACGGTGCAGCAGATCTACCGTGCCGCGGCCATGAACTGACCGCGGGGCAGGGTCCCATACCGCGCCGTCGTCATCAGCTCCGGTGCTGCGGAACGACGGCACACTGCCGGGGCAGGGTCATTGGCGGGAACCCTCGTGTGCGTCCCGGACCCACTCCTCGTCCCGGCGCAGGGACGACGAACCCGCGGGAGACGATCCGGCGGGCGGGACCGCCGCGTGCTGCTCGGTGTCCGCCTCGGGCTCCACGACCACCCGGGTGCCGGCACCGCGGGCGCGGGACGAGGAATCGGGAACGTCCGTGACGCTCACGGTCACCACGTTCAGGGCGATACCCAGGAGGAAGAAGATCCAGGCGGCCACGGCCACCGAGGCCAGGGCGAACAGCAGACCGATGAGCAGGAGACCCACGGACGTGAGGTAAGCGGGGGATTTGACGCGCCGGAAATTGAACTGCATACCCCTATTCCATCACGTTTCCGCGGGGCCTCCCGCCGGGATACCCGCCCCCACCAGGGACTTCACCCAGAACGTAAAGGGCTTGTCAGAACCACCCGGTAGGCAGTTGACTGAGCGGTAGTTGTCAACGAAAGGATTTGCCCTCATGCCCACCAACCAGACCGTGCAGCTCAACGACGGAAACACCATCCCCCAGTTCGGGTACGGGGTGTGGCAGGTCGCGGCGGACGTCGCCGAGGACGTCGTGAGCAAGGCACTGCAGATCGGCTACCGACACATCGACACCGCCAAGATCTACGGCAATGAGGAAGGTGTGGGTCGTGCGATCGCCAAGAGCGGGATCCCCCGCGAGGAACTGTTCGTGACCACCAAGCTGTGGAACGACGACCAGGGCCACGATTCCGCACTGCAGGCCATCGACGCGTCCCTCGAACGGCTCGGGTTGGACTACGTCGACCTCTACCTCATCCACTGGTCGCAGCCCGAGAAGGGCAAGTACGTGGAGACCTGGAAGGCGTTCCAGGAGATCAAGGAGTCCGGTAAGGCGCGTTCCATCGGTGTCTCCAACTTCACGGAGAAGGCCCTGCAGGACGTCCTGGACACCGGCGTGGTCCCCGCAGTGCACCAGATCGAGCTGCACCCGTACTTCACCCAGGAGCGCCTGCGCGAGATCGGCGCCCAGCACCAGATCGTGACCGAGGCGTGGTCCCCGCTGGGCCAGGGCAAGGCGGAGCTGCAGGACGAGACCATCGGTGAGATCGCCCGCGCCCACGACGCCACCCCCGCGCAGGTCATCATCGCGTGGCACCTGGCCCTGGGCAACGTGGTGTTCCCCAAGTCCGTGACCCCGGAGCGTATCCAGGAGAACTGGGACGCCCAGGAACTCACCCTGAGCCAGGACGAGATCGAGCGGATCAGCGGGCTGTCCCGCGAGGACGGGCGCCTCGGCCCCGACCCCGCCGACTTCAACGACTGACACCTCCGACACGCGCGTCCCGTGACGCGGCGCACACTGCTGTGACGCGGCGTCGGCCGGCCACCAGGCGGCGTCGACTCCCCGCGACACGGCGGGAACATGCCCCGGAAACGTGCCCCCGAGGCCCTCACGAGAGGGCCCCGGGGGCACGTTCGTACGGCGTCAAAGGTCACCGCACCCGGCGCGCGGGTGCATCATAGAGAGTTATGAGTCACAACACTTCGGACGGCGGCCAGGCCAGCAGCGTGCCCGTTGCTCCCAATACACACGTGGACCCGCACAACCCCGCGGGTCGTAAATCCTTCTTCGGCCAGCCAGGAATGCTGGCCAATCTCTTCTCCGTGGAGATGTGGGAACGCTTCTCCTTCTACGGCATGCAAGCACTGGTGCTGTACTACATGTACTACGCGGTCTCCGACGGCGGTCTTGGCATCGACCAGGGCGTCGCCGCGGGCATCGTGGGTGCGTACGGCGGCACCGTCTACCTGTGTTCCATCCTGGGCGGTTGGATCGCGGACCGGTTGCTCGGCTCCGAGCGCACCATGCTCGCCTCGGCCGTGCTCATCATGGCGGGACACATCGCCCTGGCCCTGATCCCCAGCGTGGCCGGGCTGACCATCGGTCTGCTGTGCATCGCCGTGGGGTCCGGTGGCCTCAAGACCACGTGCGTGAACCTCGTGGGAACCCTCTACGACCGTGAGGACCCCCGCCGTGACGCCGGCTTCTCCATCTACTACATGGGCGTGAACATCGGCGGCTTCCTGGGCCCCCTGCTGACCGGCTTCGCCTGGAACACGTGGGGCTTCCACTTCGGCTTCGGCCTGGCCGCCTTCTTCATGGCGATCGGCCTGATCCAGTACGTCCTCACCCGCAAGGGCCTGCCCGCCAGCGTGCACACCGTGGCCAACCCCCTGCCGCGCTCGCAGTACGGCAAGTGGATCGGCATCGCCGTGGCCGCCGTGGTGATCATCCTGGTGCTGCTGTTCACGGGCCTCCTCAACCCGGGCAACCTGGCCGACGCCGTGGTCCTCGTGGTGCTGGTGGCGACCATCCTGTTGTTCACGATCATGCTCCGGGACAAGGACCTCTCCCCGGAGGAACACTCCCGGGTCCTGGCCTTCATCCCCATGTTCATCGCCACCGCGGCATTCTTCGCCCTGTTCCAGCAGCAGTTCACGGTGCTCGCCATCTACGCGGACACCCGCCTGAACCTGAACTTCCTGGGCTACGAGTTCCCGCCCTCCTGGGTGCAGTCCATCAACCCGGTGTTCATCATCCTGTTCGGCATGGTGTTCGCGGCCATGTGGACCAAGCTCGGTACCCGTCAGCCCAGCACCCCCGTGAAGTTCGGTGTGGCCCTGCTGGCGATCGGCGTGGCGTTCCTGCTGTTCATCACGCAGGCGAACACCGCCTCCGTGTTCGTGGGGTGGATCGTCCTGGTCCTGTTCTTCGCGACCATGGGTGAGCTGTTCCTCTCCCCCGTGGGGTTGTCCCTGTCCACCAAACTCGCCCCGCGGAAGTTCCCGGTGCAGATGGTGGCCCTCAACAACCTCGCGGTGGCCCTCGGTACCGCCCTGTCCGGCTCCCTCGCGAGCTTCTACTCCCGTGAGAACGAGGTCGGCTATTTCGGCACCATGGGCGCGATCACCATCGTGCTCGGCATCATCATGTTGCTCGCCGCCAAGCCCATCCTGCGGCTCATGCGCGGCATCCGCTGAGTTCCCCTTCCGTGGGCGCGCGCCCCGTACCCGCAGCGGCGGGTGCGGGGCGCGTCGTCGTACCGGACGACGACGCCGCCCGCGCCTTTCCCCCACGCGGCTCGCCGCGCCGGGTCCTCTGGTGCTCCCACCACCCGGACCGCATCCTTTAGGGTTACCTGTACGCATGAGCCGCGGGTCACATCCATGTCATCGGAAACGGGTGCCAGTCAGCGGCTGCACGAGGCCGATCCGCGGAGGACACCATGAGCGATTCATCAGCGTCGAAGGGTGCCACCCCGGCATCCACGGCGAACAGCCGGACACCGGGCGCATCCGGTGCCGCCGGGGCACCCGCGTCCTCGGGGGGCGGGCATGAGCTGAAGCGGGTCATGGGTCCGGGACTGTTGCTCCTGTTCATCGTGGGCGACATCCTGGGCACGGGCGTCTACGCGCTGACCGGCAACATCGCCGGTGAGATCGGCGGCGCCGCGTGGGCACCCATTCTCATCGCGTTCGTGGTGGCCACGATCACCGCGTTCTCCTACCTGGAACTCGTGACCAAGTACCCCGGGGCCTCGGGTGCGGCGCTCTACACGCACAAGGCGTTCGGGATCCACTTCCTCACGTTCCTGGTGACGTTCGCCGTGCTGTGCTCGGGACTGACCTCCGCCGCCACGGCATCCAGCACCGTGGCCTCCAACTTCGCCAAGGGTTTCCACCTGGACGTGGGCCCGCTGGGGATCACCATCGTGGCCGTGGCCTTCCTGGCGATCCTCGCGTTGATCAACCTGCGCGGGGTGTCCGAATCGGTCAAGCTCAACGTGGTGCTCACGTGCATCGAACTCACCGGCCTGCTGATCGTGATCCTGGTGGGGTTCTGGGCCGCGGCCCAGGGCAACGCGGACTTCAGCCGCACGGTCATCTTCGAGACCTCGGACGACAAGGGCATGTTCCTGGCCCTGACCGCCGTCACGTCCCTCGCGTTCTTCTCCTTCGTGGGCTTCGAGGACTCGGTCAACATGGTCGAGGAGACCAAGGACCCCACGCGTAACTTCCCGCGCGTGATGCTGCTGGGCCTGTGCATCACCGGCGTGATCTACGTGCTGGTGTCCGTGTTCACGGTGGCGATCGTGCCCATCGGTGAATTGGGACAGTCCACGACCCCGCTGCTGGACGTGGTGCGCATCGGCGCCCCCGGTCTGCCGATCGACACCATCTATCCGTTCCTGACCATCTTCGCGGTCGCCAACACAGCATTGATCAACATGCTCATGGCCTCGCGCCTGCTCTACGGCATGGCACGGCAGGGCGTGATCCCGGGCTTCCTGGGCAAGGTGCTCCCCGGGCGCCGCACCCCCTGGACCGCGATCATCTTCACCACCGCGCTGGGCATGGTGCTCATCATCCTGGTGAACAACGCGATGGGTAAGGGCACCGCCGCGGCACTGGGCGGCACCACGGCGCTGCTGTTGCTCGCGGTGTTCACCGTGGTCAACGTGGCCGCCGTGATCCTGCGCCGCGACCGCTCCCAGGAGGGTCACGACTACTTCCACGCCCCGCGCGTCCTGCCCTACCTCGGCGCCATCACGTGCGCGTTCCTGCTGGGGCCGTGGGCCCAGGACGTCATCGAGTACCAGATCGCGCTCGTCCTGATCGCCCTGGGCCTGGTCCTGTGGTTGCTGAACTTCCTGTACGCCCGCCTGTTCACGGGTCGCCGCACCCGCTTCCAGCGCCCCGAGGACCTCGCCAACCTGGAGGACGTGGACCGCTGAGTCCGCTCCCCCACCCACCCGCTCACGGACCCGGAGACGTCATGAACATCGTTGTCGGATACCTTCCCACCCCCGCCGGCCGGGCCGCCCTGCGCGCCGGGATCACCGAGGCCACCCTGCGTTCGGCGGACCTCGTGGTGGTCCAGGGTCATCACACCAAGCGCTGGGGGCGGCACACCGGCCCCGAGGACACCGAAGCCGCCGTGAAGGAGGACCGCGCCGCGCTCGACGAGAGCGGCGTGTCCTACGAGCTGGTCCCCGTGGCGCACGACGCCGATCCGGCGGACGTCATCCTCGAGGCCACCGATCGCGACCGGACCGCTCTGCTCGTGATCGGGACCCGCCGGCGCACCCCGGTGGGCAAATTGATCATGGCCCCCACCACGCAGCGGCTGCTGCTCGAGGCCGGGTGCCCTGTGCTGTGTGTGAAGGCGGGGTACGACGCCGCCTGAGCGAGCGACGTCGACAGTTTCCCGTCACGCGCCGGCGGCCCTGACGGGGAGAGACCACGCGGGCACCAACCATCGCCCCGTGGAACGGCGGGCCGGACCCCCAAGGTCCGGCCCGCCGTCGTCGGTGGTACGTGATGGAAAGGACGCTCAGGCCGCGCGGTCGGTGCGCTCGTCGTGCTGCGCGGCGCCGTCCAGAGCGGTACTGCCCCGCGCGGGCCGGTACGACGGCGCGGGCGCGGTTGTCGTCGTGGAGCCGGCGCGGCGCATGGTCGCGGGTGCGGGCTGGGACACCCCGGCCTGACGCCACGAGAACCCGAAGGCGAGAGCGGGCACCACCTTGTTGGCCAGGGTGCACCCGGCGATGACCCCTGCCCAGGCCACGGGCACGGCGGCCAGGACGTCCAACGGGTAGTGCGCGCCCGAGTACATGCGGGCGGCCCCGACGATCACCACGGCCAGCGTGCCGAGCAGCGCGATCCGACGCCGTGAGGAACGGCGGGAGGCCACGAGACCCATGGCCAGCGCGATCGCCACGACCGCACCCGTGTGCGAGGACGGAAAGGACATGGAGCCGGTGACCGGTGCGAGGGCCTCTCCGCTCAGGAACGTGGGACGCGGCCGCTCCACGAACACTTTGACCAGACCCACGGCACCCCATCCGGCGAGGGCGGTGATGCCGAACCCGGTGGCGTCGAGGGGGCGGCGTCTGAGGACGGCCAGCCACCCGATGACGGCGGCGATGATCAACACCACCGCGCCGTTGGACAGTGCGTACTGCACCGCAGTGGCCACCGCGTCCAAAAGAACGTTGCGATGCTGGGAGAGCCCCTCGAGCAACGCGGTCTCCCCGTGGGTGATCTGCGGTGACAACACCACCAGACGCCCAAAGGTTGCCGTCAGCAACACCGTGACCAATGGAACGGCCACTCGGTGACGCAATTGCGGCAACCGCCACGGGGACCCGCCCGGCGAGGGGGAAGTGTGCTGCGCCGGATAGGTCATGTGTCAATGGTGACACGAGACACTCAACGATTCCTGAAGTGGGCGTGTCGCACGCGGTGTGGCGTCCCAGACGCGGAGTTCCAGGGTGTTCCAGGGTCGGCGTCGATGTGCGGGCGCACCGTGCCCCGCGGGCTGAGAACGAGGTTTCACGTGAAACATGTAATCCGAAAACACCTTTTTATGGTTGCATGATTCGATCGGAATATACTCGATGGGGATGGGTAATCCAGTCATGTGCTTTTTCTTCCGCGGACACCGTCACAGGGCGCTCAAAAAGTTCATTTCCCGAATACTGACTACACTCAGCCCTCAAGAAACATTCAAGAAGGGAAGAGACGATGGCGTCCACACCCCCACCCCCGCGCTCCACGCGAGAGTCTCGGGCGCAGGTCGGCCCGCCCTCCACACACCCACCCTCGCCGCAGCCTGCCTCCGCGCAACTGACCGCCCCGGGATCGCAGGCCGCACTGCGCCTGGCCAATCGCCGCAGGGTCGTGGACGCGGTGCGCGAGCTGGGTGCGGCGACCCAGGCGAGCATCGCGCGGGAGACGGCCCTGGCGCCGTCGACGGTCTCGTCCATCGTCCACGAGCTCACCGCGTGCGACCTGCTCGCCATGGAACCCGAGCACGGCGGGCGGCGCGGGCAGCGCGTGCACTTCAGCGAGAGCGCCGGCTACCTGGTGGGAGTGGACGTGGGCCACCGCCACGCGAGCGTGGCCGTGGCGGACCTGAACCTGGACGTCCGCGCGCAGCGGCGCATCGACCTCCCGGCCGGGCACCGCGCCGAGGACGTACTGACCGGGGCGCGAGAGATCCTGGACGAGTTGCGGACCTCGCTCGACGTCCCCGCCCAGCGCATCCTGGGCGCGGGGCTCACCCTTCCCGCGCCCGTGGACGCCGAGTGCCGCGGCCTCGGTTCGGAGGCCATCCTCCCGGCGTGGGCCGGGCTGGACCTGCGAGCGCTGGCCACCGGGACGCTGGGCTGTCCCACCGTGGTGGAGAACGACGCGAACGCCGGGGCCGTGGCCGAGCACGCGCTCGGCGCGGGGCGTGGGACGGCTCACATGGCCTACCTCAAGCTCTCGCACGGCGTGGGTGCCGGGCTGATCCTGGGCGGCGGGCTGTACCGCGGGGCCACCGGGTCCGCGGGTGAGATCGGCCACGTGACGCTCGACGAACGCGCGGGGCTGTGCAGGTGCGGCAACCGAGGGTGCCTCGAGACCTTCGTGTCCTCCCAGACCGTGCTGGACGTCGTGGCCTCCTCGGGTCGGCGCGTGGAATCCGTGGGTGACGTGGTCCGGGAGGCGCTGGCCGGCGATCCCGGATGCACCCGGGTGATCACGGACACCGGGCGGTTGATCGGCGGCGCCGTGGCGCAGCTGTGCAATGCGTTCAACCCGGAACTCGTGGTCGTGGGCGGGGAGCTCGCGCGCGCCGAGGACCTGCTGCTCGATCCCGTGCGGGACGCAGTGCAGCGCTACGCGGTGCGCGGTTGCGTGTCCGGGCTGCGGATCGCCACCGCGCAGCTCGGGGCCCGGGCGCACCTCACGGGTGCGCTCATCCGTGCGCGGGCCGAGACGTCCCTCCCCGTGTAAGACGTCCGGGGCGCGCCAGCCGCTGCAAACGACACGCGGGAAATTTGTCTTCGACTCATGGACATTTTGTGATCTGGGTCCTACCCTGGGTTCACTGTCCTTCCCCGGCAGCCGCCCTCCCTGGTCCCACGAGCTGGTTCCAGGAGACAAAAACCCGCCTCGTACGGGCCCCTCGACCGGTACATCCCCGGAACTGAAGGCATGATGCCCGGGAGCGGGAAGCGTTGAATTTCGATACAGCAAGGGAGCTGCGGGATGAGCCATCCAGCGCAAGCACACTCGCCGGAGCGTCATCAGACGAACACCGGCGCGGTCATTCGCATCACCACCGTGGCCGCGTTCGGCGGTCTCCTCTTCGGGTACGACTCCGCCGTGATCAACGGTGCGGTCTCCTCCATCCAGTCCACGTTCGACGTGGGTCCGGGGCCCCTGGGCTTCGCGGTGGCCGCGGCCCTCCTGGGCGCCGCCGTGGGTGCGTTCTTCGGTTCCCGCATCGCGGACCGCACGGGGCGCATCCCCATCATGAAGATCGCGGCACTGTTGTTCCTGCTCTCGGCGATCGGCTGCGGTTTCACGCAGTCCATCGAATGGCTCGTGTTCTGGCGGGTCGTGGGCGGTATCGGCGTGGGTGTGGCGTCCGTGATCGCACCGGCGTACATCGCGGAGGTCTCCCCCGCACACCTGCGCGGACGCCTGGGCTCCCTGCAGCAGATGGGTATCGTGTTGGGCATCTTCCTGTCCCTGCTCATCGACGCCCTGCTCGCCCACGGGGCCGGTGGCGCCGCCAATGAGATGTGGTTCGGGCTGGCCGCGTGGCGCTGGATGTTCCTGGTCATGGCCGTGCCCGCCGTGCTGTACGGCATCGGCGCGTTCCTGATCCCCGAGTCGCCGCGCTACCTGGTCTCGGTGGGTCGTCCGGACGAGGCGCGCGCCGTCCTCTCCAGGATCCACGGTGAAGACGCCGTGGACGCCCGCGTTTCCAAGATCCGCAGCACCGTGGACGACGAACGCAAGCCCCGCTTCGCGGACCTGCGCGGTTCCATGGCCGGGCTCAAGCCCGTGGTGTGGGTGGGCATCGGCCTGGCCGCCCTGCAGCAGTTCGTGGGCATCAACGTGATCTTCTACTACTCCAACGTGTTGTGGGAGTCAGTGGGCTTCAAGGAGTCCGATTCGTTCACCATCTCCGTGGCCACCTCCGTGGTCAACGTGGCGGTGACCATCGTGGCCATCTTCCTGGTGGACCGGATCGGGCGCCGACCGCTGCTGCTCCTGGGCTCCGCCGGCATGGCCCTGTCCCTGGGTGTGATGTCCGTGGTGTTCGCGACTGCCACCAAGGTCATGGTGGACGGCCAGCTCACCCCCGAGCTCGGCCCCGTGGCCGGACCCGTGGCGCTGATCGCCGCCAACCTGTTCGTCGTGTTCTTCGGTGTCTCGTGGGGTCCGCTCATGTGGGTCCTGCTCGGTGAGATGTTCCCCAACCGCATCCGCGGCGCGGCGCTGGCCGTGGCCGGTGCGGTGCAGTGGATCGCCAACTGGGCCGTGACCGTCTCCTTCCCTTCACTGTCCAACTTCTCGCTGGGACTGACCTACGGCATCTACGCGTTCTTCGCGCTGGTGTCCCTGGTCTTCACCATCAAGATGGTGCGGGAGACCAACAACGTGGAACTTGAGGACATGCACGCCTGATCCCACTCTCCCCGTCCCGATGCCCCGGTTCGCGTGACACGCGCACCGGGGCATCGTCACACCGGGTTCACGGCCGTGATAACAGCTCGTCGTAATACCGGTAGGGGTCGGGTGTTCGGGTATTTTCAAGACAGATTTGCCGCTGCCCGGGCATCGGGGCCCGGGAAGCACGACACATTCAACGACGAAAAGAGAGCCTCCCATGACGCAGCACACCGACTCCTCGACCTCAGGACGCAAGTCCGCGGGCCACGTGATCGTGGATTCCCTCGCGGCGCACGGGGTCGAGCGCGCCTACGTGGTTCCCGGCGAGAGTTACCTGGACGTCCTGGACGGGCTCTACGACTCCCCCATCGACACTGTGGTGTGCCGTCAGGAGGGTGGCGCCGCGTACATGGCGGAAGCGGACGGGAAGATGAACGACGTCCCGGGCGTGGCCATGGTGACCCGTGGTCCCGGCGCAGCCAACGCGCACGTGGGCCTGCACACCGCGTGGCAGGACTCCACGCCCATGGTGTTGTTCGTGGGACTCATCCCGTTCGAGCACCGTGAGAAGGAAGCGTTCCAGGAGTTCGACCCGCATCAGTGGTTCGCCTCCGGGGCCAAGCGCGTGATGGTCCTGGACCACGCGGAGCGGGCCTCCGAGTACGTGGCCGAGGCCATGTTCGCCGCGCGTTCCGGGCGTCCGGGGCCCGTGGTGGTGGGCCTGCCCGAGGACATCATCACCCGGCAAATCGAACCCACGGTGCACCCGGAGATCCCGGTGGCCGGCGGGGGGATGACCGTGGAGGACTGGAAGGCCCTCGAGTCCGCGCTCAAGGAGTCCCAGAAGCCCCTGTTTGTCTTCGGTGGTAACGATTGGACCTCGCAGGGCGCGCAGCATTTCACCGCGTGGCTCGAGGAACACCACATCCCCGCCGCCGCGGAGTGGCGCTGCGAGGGCACCGTCCCGTTCGATTCCCCCTCGTACGTGGGACCCATCGGTTACGGCCGCCCCAAGCCCACCCACGATCTGCTGGAGGAGACCGACCTGCTGGTGTTCGTGGGCACGGTCCCCGGTGATGTGATCACCAACGGCTTCCTGGTGCGCCAGGACTGGACCAAGAAGAACTTCATCGTGACCATGGACCCCTCCATGCGCGGGCGTTCCGGCGCGGTGACCTACCAGATCGTGGCCAAGCCGGACGTGTTCGTGCGTGACCTGGTGCGCATGAACCTGCCCGTCTCGGACGTGTGGCGGAACTGGTGCGCGCGGATGCGTCAGCAGCAGGTGGATTTCTCCACCCCCAAGAACGCCTCCCCCGCGGACGGCCCGGCCTCGATGGACACCATGATGGCGAACCTCGTTGCGACCCTCCCCGAGGACGCCATGGTCACCTTCGGCGCGGGCGAGCACACCAACTGGGCCCACCGCTACTTCCCCACGAACGGCTACGCGTCCATGATCTCCGCGCGCAACGGCTCCATGGGTTACTCGATCCCCTCCGCTGTGGCGGCGTCCCTGAACTACCCCGGCCGCCGCGTGATCTCGATCGCCGGGGACGGCGAGTTCCTCATGAACGGCCAGGAACTCGCGACCGCCGCGCAGTACGGCGCCACTCCCCTGGTCATCGTGATGGACAACCAGGAGTACGGCACCATCCGTACCCACCAGGAACAGCACTACCCGGGTCACGTCTCCGGGACCCAGCTGAAAAACCCGGACTTCGCGGCCATGGCCACGGCGTTCCACGGTTTCGGCGTGCGTGTGGAGCGCGAGTCCGAGATCCCCGGGGCGCTTGAGCAAGCCTACAAGGCGATCGACGAGGACCACACGTTCGCGTTGATCCACCTGGTCGTCCAGCAGCGCAACAAGGCATACTGATCCCGATATAAATACTTGTCACGACGCCGCGTCGCCCGTCCCCAGGGAGGGGCACCGCGGCGGCGTCGTCCGTTCAGGACACGCGCGCGAGGATCACCGCAAGGGGTGGGCGGCCTGATCCCGGTACATCCGCCCGACGACGACCGCGACCACGCCGAGCGTGGGGGTCAGCAGTGCGACACCCCAGAAGATCGCTTCCGGTGACAGCGCCTGCGAGACGGGTCCGGCCACGGCCATGGAGATGGGCATGAGGGACAACGAAACGAAGAAGTCCAGGGACGAGATCCGCCCCAGCATGTGCCCGGGCACCCGCCGTTGCAGGAGCGTGCCCCAGATGACCTGACCCGCGCCACCCGTGGCCCCGAAGATGCACAGCGCCGCCGCCATGACCCACCACGAGTCGGTGCTACCCACCAGACCGAACGGCAGGGTGCCGAAACCCCACAGCCAGATCATGGTCGTGAGGTACTTGCGGGGCAGTTGCACTGATGCCATGATGCTCGAGCCCACGGCCGTGGACACGCCGTACAGCCCCAGCATGGCGCCGTAACTCGCGAGCGATCCGCCCAGCCGGTCCACCACCAGGAACGGGACGAGCACCTCGAGCGGGCCGATGAACAGGAACACCGCGCTCATGGCCCACAAGAGCGTCCACAGCAACCACGGGGTGCGCACGCAGTACCGGAACCCGTCCACGAGATCGCGAAGGACGGAGGGCCGGGCGGTGTCCACCGCAGGGATCGGTCCGGTGACCTCGCGCTCCGGGATCCGTAACCGCAGCATGAAGGACAGCGCGATCGCGTGGCACACCGCGATCGCCAGGACGGACGCCCCAGGGAGGGCCAGGCCCGTGAGGACCCCGCCCACCGCGGGCCCGGCCGCGATCTGCAGCAGGGGGCGGGCCGTGCCCTCCACGCCGTTGGCCGCGAGCAGCTGATCGGGCGGCAGGATCCTGGGCAGGGCCGCGGAGTAGGCGGGGTAGAAGAACCCCACGGTGCCGGCGAAGACGAACGCGGCGAGCGCGAGGTGCCACAGCGCGAGGGTGTCGGTCCAGGTGAGGATCACGATGGTCAACGCCGTGACCAGGTTGGTGACCTCCACGCACCGCAGGATGACTCCCAGGGGCAGGCGGTCCGCGGTGACCCCGCCGAGCAGCACGAAGCACACCATGCCCACCGCGCCGGCGGCCATAACGAGGGACAGTTGAACCGCGGAACCCCCGAGCGCCATGACCCGCGCCACGAGGGCCACGGCCCACAACCCGGAGCCGAAGACGCTCATGCACATGGCCACGGCGAGCACCGTGTACGCACGTGACGAGAACGGCCGCAGGGCCCGGGGAAGTTTCACCCGCACAGGTTACCGGTACGTTGTCACGGGGACCACACCGGTGCCATACGGTGAGGACGGAAGCCTGTCCGTCCCCGCCGTGGAGGAGTCATCGTGCGCGCAACCCATGTCCTCGAGAAGGGGATCATCTTGACCGAGCAGTGACCGACCCCGGAGGCCACGCGGGCACGTGCGTGATCATGGGTGCGGGCTTCGCGGATCTGTTCTTCCTCCAGGACGCGCTGCGCCGGGGCTTCGAGCAGGTGATCGTCTCGGACAAGCAGGAATCACGCTTGCGGATCGCCCGGGAGCTGGGGGCGCACACGGTCCGGGTCCCGGACGAGGAACTGGCCTCCGTGGCCGCCCGGTCCGAGCCCGGTCTCGTATCCTTCCACAAGGCCGTGCGCCGCATCCACGACGGCGAGGTGACCGTGGACTACTGCCTGGGCCCCGTATACCCGTTCGAGGAGGCCGGCGAGGTGCTGCGGATCGTCGAACGCGGCGGGGACGGCCACGTCAAGTTCACGATCGTCCCGTAGCACTCTCCTGCGGTCCCCGGTCCCGGAACCCCTTGAGGATCTGCAGGGCCACCGGGATCACCGAGATCACCACGATCAGGATCGCGATCAGGTCCACGTGGTCACGGATCAGCGGGATCCCGCCCAGCAGGGACCCGGCCACCACCATGATGGTCACCCACAGGAAGCCACCCAGGACGTTCCACCCCACGAAGCGGCGGTACGGGTGGCGCGCCGTGCCCGCCACGAGCGGGACGTACGTGCGGATGATCGGGACGAAGCGCGCGAGCACGATCGCCCTGCCGCCGTAGCGCAGGAAGAAGTCCTCCGTGCGGTTGAGGTAGGAGGTCTTCAGGAACCGGGCGTCGTCGGAGAAGAAGCGCCGGCCGAACCGGTTACCCAGGAAGTAGCCCACCTGGTCCCCCGCGACCGCCGCGATGAACGGTACCAGGATCATGAGCCACAGCGGGACCTGCAACGCCTCGTGCAGCAGTCCACCCGTGAACAGCAGGGAGTCCCCGGGCAGGAACGGGAACAACAGCCCCGATTCCACGAACACCATCAGGGTGGTCCCGGCGAGCGCCCACGGCCCCAGCTGCTCGAGCAGTTGGGCGGGATCGCCTAGCGGTGGCAGCTGCGGGATCAGCGTTCCCGCGGTGTGCAGCAGTTCAAGCGTCATGGTGACCCACTCTTCTCCTCGTGGGCCGGGTGCCGCGCACCACGGTCCTGTTCCTCCCCGGACGACGGCGCTCGCCCGGGGTAGCTCGTTCGTCCCGTGGGTGTGCCCGCAACCGGGGTCGCGCGGGGCGCGATCACGGCTGCTGCGGCTTCACGAACGGGAAACTCAGGACGTCGCGGATGGTCGTGGCGGTCATGAGCATGACCAACCGGTCCAGCCCGATCCCCATGCCACCGGCCGGGGGCATGCCCACCTCCAGGGCGTCCAGGAAATCATTGCCCACCCGCATGGCCTCGAGGTCCCCCGCGGCGGCCTTGAGCGACTGCTCCGTGAGCCGGTGGCGCTGGACCACCGGGTCGGTCAGCTCGGAGTACGCCGTACCGAGTTCCATGCCGTTGACCACCAGGTCCCAGCGTTCCACGAGCCCGCGCTCGGAGCGGTGGCGTGCGGTCAGCGGGGAGGTCTCCTCCGGGAAGTCGCAGTAAAACGTGGGGAACACGGTGTGCGGTTCCACGAGCTCCTCATAGAGGCTCTCGAGCACCGCCCCGGGGCCCATGCCCGGACCGATCTCCACGTCGTGCTGCGCGGCCACTGCGAGCAGGGTCTCGAAGTCCGAATCGATCGAGATCCGCCGTCCCACCGCCTTGCTCACCGCATCCGTCACGGCGATCACGGGCCACGGCCCGGACACGTCGGTCAGCACGGGCACGGCGTCGGGGTTGTGCACGTCGTACAGGGGCAGCACCTGGGTACCGTGCAACGCCTGGGCCACCGTCTTGATCATCGTCTCGGTCAGCTCGCGCATGACCGTGTAATCCGCGAACGGGTGGTACGCCTCGAGCGCGGTGAACTCCGGGTTGTGGGTCGCGTCCGCGCCCTCGTTG
Source organism: Kocuria sp. CPCC 205261 (assembly GCF_040981025.1). NCBI lineage: Bacteria > Bacillati > Actinomycetota > Actinomycetes > Micrococcales > Micrococcaceae > Kocuria > Kocuria sp. CPCC 205261. Next base: position 120,710 of record NZ_JAVKPU010000006.1, read on the forward strand.
CGAAAGTTGCGGGCTACCTCGAAGATGGGCCCGCTGCCCGCCACGAGCAGTCGCTTGAGGTACAGCTCGGGTGCGATCCGCAGCGTGAGGTCCATCCCGTACGCGTTGATGTACGTGCGGAACGGGCGCGCCGAGGCCCCACCGTGCACCGTGTTCAGCACCGGTGTCTCGACCTCGCGGTAGCCCTGCCCGGTCAACACGCGGCGCACGGTGTCCACCGCGAGCGAGCGCTGACGCAACAGGTCCATCCCGCGCGGGTGGGGCGTCAGACGGCCTGTTGCGAGGCCGTCACCGGGAGGCCGGCCTCGAGCCGACGCCGCCGGTCCGCCTTCTGGCGCTTGACACCCGCGAGCGCGAGGAGACCTCCGATCACGGCCAGCGCGGCCGCCACGAGGGCCGGGGAGCGGTAGCCGAAACCGGCGGAGATCACCGCACCGCCCAGCAGGGCCCCGATCGAGTTGGCCACATTGAACGCCGCGTGGTTGAGCGATGCGCCCATGAGCTGGGCGGGCCCCGCCGCCGTGATGAGCCAGCTCTGGATGCTGGGCATGATGAACGAGTTGGCCAGTGCCATGAGGAACCCGGCCACGAAGATCCCCACGGGGGATCCCGCGAGCGCCCCCACGAGCAACAGTGCCGCGGTGAGGGCCGGGAAACCCACGGCCATGGTGCGCCGGGCACTGCGGTCCGCGCTGATCCCGCCCAGGATGTTGCCCAGGGTCATGCCGATTCCCACGACCGCGAGCAACCACGGGATGCCGGCGCCGGACAGCCCCGCCAGCTCACGGCTCATCTGGGTCAGGTAGCTGTAGATCGCGAAGAACCCGCCGAAACCGATCCCCGCGATCCCCATGACGATCCACACCTGCGGCAGCCGGAACGCCCGCAGTTCACGGCGCCGGTTCGCTCCGACCACCCGGTCCTGGTGGGGGACGGTCAGCCACACGCCGATCGCAGTGACCGCGAAGACCACGGCCACCGCGACGTATGCCATGCGCCAGCCGTAGGCCTGACCGACCGCCGTCATCACGGGGACACCTACGACGTTGGCGACCGTGAGCCCCGATAAAGCAAGTGCCACACCCTTGGCCTGGTTCCCCGGACCCATCACGGTGGCGGCCACGAGGGACGCCAGACCGAAGTATGCGCCATGGGGAATACCCGCGAGGAACCGCATCACCAGGAGGGACTCGAACGTGGGCACGATTGCAGAGGCGAGGTTGCCCATGAGCAGTGCCGCGGCCATCACGAGCAGCATCGTGGTGCGGGAGGACTTCGCGGCGAAGAAGGAGATGACCGGGGCCCCGACCACGACACCTATGGCATACGCGCTCACGAGCCACCCGGCGCGTGCGATCCCGGTCTCGGAGGACGCACCGTAGAGATCGGGCAGGAGGTTCTGGGCGATCTGGGGCAACAGTCCCATAGACGCGAATTCCGTGCAGCCGATGCCGAAACCGCCCAGAGCCAGGGCGAACAGCGCGAGTCTGCGACGGGCGGGGGTCAACTGGGTCATGGACGCGCGACCTTTCGAGGATTCGCAGGTGGAGCTCCCCAGAGGGATGCGGGCGAGTGGCCGGAGAGGCCGTGGCGATCGGTCCGTGGCCTATGACAGCGCACCGCGCAGGCGCTCGTAGCGGGTGAACCGCGCGGGCGGACCATTCGGGCAGCACCCGGGCGGGCACAGGATTACTACAACACGGTGCACGCGCGATTTATTCACGAGCCCGCGCACGTGTGGGTGAGGTCACGATCATGAACTGTCCCCACCCCGTGCACGAAAGTTATCCACAGGTGTGGAGAACCTTGTGCATATCGCGATCGACATGTCCCCTACGGGGCAGTCCTAGCGCGCTGTCGCGGTATCCACAGGGGTGTTCACAGTTGTGGAATTACACATCTGTAAGTTGTTAACAGGTGTGGACAACCCCTGTGGACAGCCATTGGGACGCCCGGATCAGAGCGCGATCCCCGACCCGGATCCGGCGGAACGGGAGAGCTTTCCCTGCTTGCGGCCGGGCCCGGTCAGAGTCGGCGACGCAGCCCCGGCAGCATGGCGAGCGCCACGAGACCACCGGCGATCAACCCGCCCACATGCGCTTGCCAGGCGATGCCGCCCACCAGGAAACCGAAAGCCAGGTTGATCGCGATCAACACCGCGATGGGCGTGATGTTGTTCTTGAAGTGGCGCATGAACACGAACATGGCGCCGAAGAGCCCGAAGACGCCGCCGGACGCCCCGATGACGAGCACCCACGGATTACCGAGCAACAGCACTCCCACGGATCCGCCCAGCACGGACACCACGAACAGGACGGCCATCCGCCAGGTCCCCAGCAGCGGCTCGAGCATCCGACCGAAGAGATAGAGCGTGTACATGTTGAGCAGTAGGTGCAGCGGTGAGGGCATCGCGTGGACGAAACCGCTCGTGAGCATCCGCCACGGCTGGGTGTCCGTGAGCGAGGGAGCGTATCCCAGGATGCTCGTCAGGCTATAGGGCGTGAACAGGCTCGTGAGCCACTGCAGGCCCCACATGACCACGCAGATCCCGATGAGCGTCCACGTCACGGGCATGCCCCCGACGCGCTGGGGGCTGCGACGACGGCGCGGCGCAGCGCCGTCGTACCCGCCGCGTGGCGCGCCACCCGGGTGGGCGGACTGCTGACCGTGGACGTACTGCCCGTACCGCGGGGCGGGAACGGGCACGCCGCTCCACGGGGCGGGAGCGTCCGGGGCGCCGGCGGACCGTCCGTAATCCGGCGGGTCGTCGGGGTGGTGGGTCATGGTCATCCTCCGGGAGTGGGCGGGGCGGCTGGACGGGGCTCGAATACGGACGAAGCCCACCCGGGGACCGGGTGGGCTTCGTGCCGGGCGTGAAAGCTGCGGGTCAGAGCTTCTCGATGTCGATGGAGGTGATCACGCAGTCCTCCACGGGACGGTCCTGGCCGCCGGTGCGCACGTTGTTGAGCTCGTCCACGACCTTCTTGGACTCGTCGTCCGCGACCTCACCGAAGATGGTGTGCTTGCCCTGCAGCCACGTGGTGGGCGCGGTGGTGATGAAGAACTGGGAGCCGTTGGTGCCGCGGCCGTTGCGGGTACCGGCGTTGGCCATGGCCAGCATGTACGGGGCGTTGAAGTTCAGTTCAGGGCTGATCTCGTCGTCGAAGTTGTAGCCCGGGCCACCGATGCCCTGGCCCAGCGGGTCCCCGCCCTGGATCATGAAGTCCTTGATGATGCGGTGGAAGACGACGTCCTTGTAGAGCGGGCCGTTCTGCTTCTCACCCGTGCGGGGGTCCGCCCATTCCTGGGTGCCGTCCGAGAGACCCACGAAGTTCTTGACCGTCTTGGGCGCGTGGTTGCCGAAAAGGTCCACCACGATGTCCCCGTGGTTGGTGTGGATGGTGGCCTTGTGCGTGGCGATAGCGGAAGTCATGATTCACATTGTGGCACGGCGTCCTCGGGGCCGGCAGAACGCTCCCGAGGTGTTCAGCGCACAGTGAAAAGGGCTGGGGTGTCGCTTTTCCCCGGGAATCCCGGGGTTGTCAGACCGTATGCTGAAGGTGGAGATTTTTACGGTCACCACTGTAGGAGGGACACACAATGAGCTTGTTCAAGAGCAAGGCCCAGAAGCAGACCGAGCACGCCAGGAAGAACGCCGAGTCCAAGGTCGTCAGCGCTGGGGACTGGCTCTCCAGCGAGATCGGGGAGCTCGGGGAGAAGCTGCAGCACGGCGTGCAGGCGGGTGCGTCCGCCCTCGCGAGCGGTGTGGAGGCCACGGGTCCCTACGTCCAGGACGGTCTGGGCAAGGCGCAGAACCTCGGTGAGGACATCAAGCACCGCGGCGAGAAGGCCAAGGCCGCCGGTGCCGCTGCCGCCGCCCCCATGGCCGCGAAGGCCGCCAAAAAGACCGCCGAGGGCCGTGCCGTGGCGCAGGACAAGTACTCCGGCGCCGTGGCCGCGCTGGCCTCCAAGGTCGCCCACGCGGACACCTCGGACCAGTTCGACGCCCTCGTGGCCAAGCTGACCGGTGACAAGAAGACCGTCAAGCGCATCCAGAAGGCCGCGAAGAACTCGGCCAAGGAATACGCCAAGCAGCAGAAGAAGGCCCAGGGTGGCCACAAGGGTCTGCTGCTCCTCGGTCTCCTCGCCGCCGGTGGCGTGGCCGGTGTGGCCGCGTGGCGCGCGTCCCGCCCGGTGCAGGACCCCTGGAAGACCCCCGTCACGGCCTCCCCGCGTGTATCGGCTTCCCCGGTCAACACGAACTCCACGGTCGCCGCCGGCACCGGTGTGAAGGTGGACGACGTCAAGGACCCCACCTCCTCCGCCCAGAAGGCGGGCACCGCGTCCCAGGCCGCCCACCGCGCCTCGGACAGCGTGAAGTCCGTGGCCGAGGACGCCAAGCAGACCGTGAACGAGGTCAAGGAGCAGATCAAGGGCTCCAAGACGGACGACATGGGCACCCCGGACAACCGCTCCAAGCACAACCCGGGCGATCCCAAGCACTGAGCCGGTTCTCGCGCGTCGACCGCGCGTGACCCGCACGACGACGGCGCCGCATCCCTTCGGGGGTGCGGCGCCGTCGTCGTACCGGAATGAACACACGAACCCGTGCATGGCGAGCGCACGGGCTACATGGAAGGAACGCATGAGTCGTTCGCTGCGAACGCACGGGCCGCGCCGGGAGACCCGCGGCCCGTGCGGTGGGACTCAGGAGAAGATGTCGGAGACCGTGTCCCACATCTGGTAGACGCCCAGGATGATGAACAGCACGGCGCAGACCACCAGGACCGCATTGGTGAACACACCGTTGCGCCAGCGCTTGGGCGTGCGGGACGTGTTGAGCAGTCCCAGCAGCGTGACCGCCAGGAACGGCATGAATAGTGCCCCGAGCACGCCGTAGAGCAGGATGAGGAACACGGGCCGGTCCAACAGGAGCAGGAGCATGGGCGGGAACGTGAGCCACAGCAGGTAGAACTTGAAGTACTTCCCGCCGTTGCGGGTGTCCGGGTGGCCGCTGGGCTTCTTGCGGATGTTGCCCCAGTAGTCCGCGAACATGAGGGACACCCCGGACCACACACCCACCACCGAGGAGAACGAGGCCGCCCAGAACCCCACGAGGAACGCGATGCCGATGACGTCCCCGTAGCGGTCGCGCAGCACCCGGTCCAGGTCCAGCAGGCCCTTGTCCCCGGCGCTGATGGCATAGCCGGCGGAGTAGAGGACCTCGGCACCCACCACGAGCATCGCGAGCACGAAGATACCGGTCACGGTGTAGGCCACGGTGTTGTCGAGCTGCATCACGCGCATCCACCGCGGTTGGTGCCAGCCCTTCTCCCGCAGCCAGTAACCGTAAGCCGCGAGGGTGATCGTGCCGCCCACGCCGCCGGCCAACGCGAGCGTGTAGACCACACCGCCCTGCGGGATCACGGGGATCAGCCCGGTAAGCATCTGAGGGATATTGGGCAGGGTGATGATCGCGAGCCCCACCATGACCAGGAACATGATCCCCACCATGGCCGCGGTGATCTTCTCGATCACCGCGTAGCGCCCCGCCCACACGATCACGAACCCGATCAGGCCCATGAGGATGGCCCACGCCCACAGGGGCAGGATGGGGAACAGCGCGGCGAGCGGCAGGGCGGAGGAGGACATGGCCGTGGCGCCGTACACGAATCCCCAGATCAGGATGTACGGACCGAAGTACCAGGACGTCCACCGGCCCAGGGAGCGCCAACCCTCGAAAATGGTGCGCCCGCTCGCGAGCGAGTACCGACCGGCGCCCTCCACGAGCACAATCTTCATGATCGTGCCCGCGATGACCGCCCACAACAGGGTGTAGCCGTAGCGCGAGCCGGCGGTCAGCGTGGCCACCATGTCCGCGGCACCCACGCCCGTGGCCGCCACCACGAGACCGGGACCGATCAGCTGCCACCGTTTGACCTTCTCCAACGACTCATCGGGGTCGATGGACGGAAGGGGTTGCAGCGGGGTCTTGTCGCGCATCGGGGGCTCCACACTTCGGGCATGAATCAGGTCACAGTTGTGCTCATGCAGTCTTTCACGCCGGGTGCGCCACACTCCTTCGGTGGCGAAGTATGGATGGTGTGTCCCCGCCGGGGACCGGGGACGCGCACGCAAGGCCGGGGACAGGAGGAACCGGGCCAGGACGAACCGGATGAAAGCGGATGAGCACGGACCAGGAACAGGCCCGGCACGAAGGAACCCCCGGGGACCGGCGCTGCGGTCCCCGGGGGTTCTCGGATGTGGAGCCTAGGAGATTCGAACTCCTGACATCCGCCTTGCAAAGGCGGCGCTCTACCAACTGAGCTAAGGCCCCGTGTTCAATTGTGGTGCTGATCCTGCAGAACGCGGATCGCGGTACCGGGACGGTCAGTCCACGGGGTCCACGGCCGAATTCCACGCCTCTCGTTTGGCTTCCGCCTCGCGCCAGGACTTGAAGGCTGCCACGGACAAGCCGGCCAGTGCAGCCAGGGCTGCGATTCGTGCCTTCATGGGGACCCTCCGAACGAGATCATCTCGCGGTTGGCGGGAATTCGATGGGTGGGCGTACCAGGAATTGAACCTGGGACCTCTTCGTTATCAGCGAAGCGCTCTAACCGTCTGAGCTATACGCCCTCAGCGTGAACCGCCAGAATCGTCCTCTGATCGGCCACGCCAAGACTTTACCGGAGTTTCATCCGCCGCACAAAATCGGGCGGACCGCGGGATCAGTCGTCGGTCAGGGTCACCCCGATGCCCCCGATCAGGGACGCCGCGATGTTGTACACGAGCGCCCCGAGCACGGACAGCACGGTCAGCAGGATGACGTTGACCACGGAGATGATCGTGGCGAACAGGGCCACGTTGCCGAGCGAGAGGAACCGCTTGATGTCCGCTCCCCCGGCGCTGCCGCCGAGCATGGACAGCAGTTCGTTGATCCCGTCGAACAACCCGGTGAGGCTCAGCACGATCCACAGCACCAGGGACGCCACGACCGTGATGATCCCGAGCGCCACGGAGAGCAGGAAGGCCAGCTTGAGCACGGACCACGTGTCCACCTTGGACACCACGAGCCGTGCGCGGCGCACCTTGGCCCGGGGGGCGGGTCGCACGAGTCCCTTGCCGGAGCTCTTGGCGCTCTGCGGGGACGGCTTCTGGGGGGAAGAAGTCTTCACGGGCTGGCCCGCCTTCGAGGCTGAGCTCGCGCTCATGCGTCACCTCCGTTGTCGTTGTGCTCCAACGCTACTGCATCGTCGTCACCGACCGGCGCAGCGGCGTCGGCACCGTCCTGGCCCGCGGGGACGTCCGCGGTCGTGGCTTCGGGGGAGTCCATCGCGGAGCCGGGGGCGACGTCGCTCGGCCCGGTGGCCTCGGCGGCATCCTCCTCCGCGACCTCCTTCTCGATCTCCCGCTCGGCGTTGCGGGCGACCCCCACGATGGCGTCGTTGGGACCCGGCTTGGCGAAGATCACACCCATCGTGTCACGGCCGCGGGCGGGGACCTCGCTCACGTTGGAGCGCACGACCTTGCCGCTCTCCATGACCACGAGCACCTCGTCGTTCTCGCCCACGATCAGCCCGCCCACCTGGCCACCGCGGACCTCGGCGAGTTTGGCAACCTTGATGCCCAGGCCACCGCGGCCCTGCACGCGGTACTCCTGGACGCTCGTGCGCTTGGCGTAGCCGCCCTCGGTCACCACGAACACGTAGGAGTCGTCGCTGACCACGTTGGCGGAGAGCAACTCGTCCCCGGGGCGGAACTTCATGCCCGTGACACCGGAGGTCGCGCGACCCATGGGGCGCAGGGCGTCGTCGTCAGCGGTGAACCGCAGGGACTGGCCCAGGCGCGAGATCAGCATGACGTCGTCGTCGGTGTTCACGAGCATGGCCGAGACCAACTCGTCGTTCTCGCGCAGGTTGATCGCGATCACGCCCGCGGAACGATTGGTGTCGTAGTCCGTGAGCCGCGACTTCTTGATCAACCCGTTGCGGGTCGCGAGCACGAGGTACGGGGCGTCCTGGTAGGAGTGCAGCTCCATGACCTGGGCGATGCGTTCCTCGGGCTGGAACTCCATGAGGTTGGCCACGTGCTGGCCCTTGGCGTCCCGGCCGGCCTCCACGAACTCGTAGGCCTTGACGCGGTAGACGCGCCCGAGGGTCGTGAAGAACAGGATCCAGTTGTGGGTGCTCGTCACGAAGAAGTGCTCCACGACGTCGTCGCCGCGCAACTGCGCGCCCTTGATGCCGCGGCCACCTCGGTGCTGGGCGCGGTACTCGTCCGCGCGGGTTCGCTTGACATAGCCGTCGCGCGTGATGGTCACGACCACCTGCTCCTGCGGGATGAGGTCCTCCATGGAGACGTCCCCGTCGAAGCCGTAGAGCACCTCGGTGCGGCGGTCGTCACCGTAGTGGTCCACGATGCCCTGCAGTTCCTCCGAGATGATCTCGCGCTGACGCTCCTCGGACGCGATGATCGACTCGTACTCGGCGATCAACCGCTGCAGCTCGGCGTGCCGGTCCTGGATCTTCTGCCGTTCGAGCGCGGCCAGGCGGCGCAACTGCATGTTGAGGATCGCCTGGGCCTGGGCCTCGTCGATCTCGAGCAGCTCCATGAGCCCGGTGCGTGCCTGCTCCACGGTGGGCGAGCGCCGGATCAGGGCAATGACCTCGTCTAGGGCGTCCAGGGCCCTGAGCAGGCCGATCAGGATGTGCGCTTCCTCCTGCGCCTGCTTGAGGCGGTACGTGGTGCGCCGGACGATGACTTCCATCTGGTGGGTGACCCAGTGGTGCACGAACGCGTCCAGGGACAGCGTCCGGGGCACCCCGTCCACGAGCGCGAGCATGTTCGCGGAGAAGTTCTCCTGCAACTGCGTGTGCTTGTAGAGGTTGTTGAGCACGACCTTGGGTACGGCGTCCCGCTTGAGCACGATCACCAACCGCTGACCCGTGCGCCCCGAGGTCTCGTCGCGCATGTCGGCGATGCCCTGGACCCGCCCTTCCTTGACGAGGTCCGCGATCTTGATGGCCAGGTTGTCCGGGTTGACCTGGTACGGCAGCTCCGTGACCACGAGGCACGTGCGGTTGTGGATCTCCTCCACACTGACCACCGCGCGCTGCGTGATGGAACCACGACCGGTGCGGTAGGCCTGTTCGATGCCCTTGTGGCCGAGGATCTGCGCCCCGGAGGGGAAGTCCGGACCCTTGATCCGCTTGATGAGTTCCTCGAGCAGGGTCTCGCGGTCCACGTGCGGGTTCTTGAGGTACCACTGCACGCCGTCCGCGACCTCGCGCAGGTTGTGCGGGGGGATGTTGGTGGCCATGCCCACCGCGATGCCGGAGGAGCCGTTGACCAGCAGGTTGGGGAACCGCGCGGGCAGCACCACGGGTTCCTGCTGCTTACCGTCGTAGTTGTCCTGGAAGTCCACGGTGTCCTCGTGGATGTCCTGGACCATCTCCATGGCCAGAGGCGCCATCTTGGTCTCAGTGTACCGGGGGGCCGCGGCGCCGTCGTTACCGGGGGAACCGAAGTTGCCCTGCCCCAGCGCGAGCGGGTAGCGCATGATCCAGTCCTGGATCAGTCGCACCAGGGCGTCGTAGATCGCGGAGTCACCGTGCGGGTGGTAGTTGCCCATCACGTCGCCCACCACGCGCGCGCACTTGTTGAACGAACGATCGGGGCGGTAACCGCCGTCGTACATCGTGTAGAGCACCCGCCGGTGCACGGGCTTGAGACCGTCCCGCACGTCCGGCAGCGCGCGCCCCACAATCACCGCCATGGCGTAGTCCAGGTAGGAGCGCTGCATCTCCGTCTGGAGATCGATCTGCTCCACGCGGTCGCCCGTGATCGCCACCTCGTCGGTCACGACGCCGTCGCCGGCCTCGGGTGCGTCCTGCGGGTCCACGGGGCCGTTGCCGTCCTGCGTCTCGTCACTCATGGGTTGCTGTTTCCTTCTCTCGTCCCCGGGATCATCGTTCATACTCGCGCCGGAATATTCCGGGCGTCACATGCTCAGATGTCCAGGAAGCGGATGTCCTTCGCGTTCTGCTGGATGAACTCGCGGCGGGACTCCACGTCCTCGCCCATGAGGACCGAGAACACCTGGTCCGCCGCGGCGGCGTCGTCCATGGTGACCTGCAGCAGCGTGCGGTGCTCCGGGTCCATGGTGGTCTCCCACAGCTCGGTGTAGTCCATCTCGCCGAGGCCCTTGTAGCGCTGGATGCCGTTGTCCTTGGGCAGCCGGCGGTTCTCCGCCAGCCCCTTGGCCAGGGCGGCATCGCGCTCGGCGTCCGAGAACACGTAGTCGTGCGGCGCGTTGGACCACTTGATGCGATACAGCGGCGGCTGCGCGAGGTACACGTACCCGTGCTCGATGAGCGGACGCATGAACCGGAACAGCAGCGTGAGCAACAGGGTGGTGATGTGCTGACCGTCCACGTCCGCGTCCGCCATGAGCACGATCTTGTGGTAGCGGGCTTTCTCGATGTCGAAGTCGTCACCGATCCCCGCGCCGAAGGCTGTGATCATGGACTGCACTTCCGCGTTGGACAGCGCCCGGTCCAACCGGGCCCGCTCCACGTTGAGGATCTTCCCGCGCAGCGGCAGGATCGCCTGGTGCGCGGGATCGCGGCCCTGCACGGCGGAACCACCCGCGGAGTCACCCTCCACGATGTAGATCTCGGAGACCGTGGGGTCCTTGGACGAGCAGTCCTTGAGTTTGCCCGGCATGCCCCCGGACTCCAGCAGGCCCTTGCGTCGTGTGGTCTCGCGTGCCTTGCGCGCGGCCAACCGCGCCTGGGACGCGTAGATCGCCTTGCGGATGATGTCCTTGGCGGGGTTGGGGTTGCGCTCCAACCACGCCCCGAACAGGTCGAACATCTCGCGTTGAACGAAGGTCTTGGCCTCCGAGTTGCCCAGCTTGGTCTTGGTCTGCCCCTCGAACTGGGGTTCCGCGAGCTTGATCGAGATCACCGCGGTGAGCCCCTCGCGCACGTCCTCGCCCGTGAGGTTGTCGTCCTTGTCGCGCAGCAGCCTGTTCTCCCGCGCGTAGCGGTTGATGAGCGTGGTCAGCGCGGTGCGGAAGCCCTCCTCGTGGGTGCCGCCCTCATGGGTGTTGATGGTGTTGGCGTACGTGTGCACGGACTCGTTGAACGCCGTGGTCCACTGCATGGCCAGCTCCAGGGACATCTTCTTGTCCGGGTCGTCCACCTCGAGCGAGATGACGTCGTCGTGGATCAGATCGACCTTCTTGGCCGAATTCAGGAACGTGACGTAGTCCAGCAACCCGTGCTCGTAGCAGTAGACCACCCGGCGGGCGCCCGCGTGGGCGTGGACAGCGGCGTCGTCCGCGCCGACCGTCCCTCCGTCCTGTCCCTCGACCGGACCGGAGGCGTCCACGGGGGACTCCCCCGCGATCTCCTCACCGGTCTCGTCCGTGACGCGCTCGTCCGTGAGCGTGATCCGCAGACCCTTGTTGAGGAACGCCATCTGCTGGAACCGCGCCCGCAGGGTCTCGAAATCGAAGTCCACGGTCTCGAAGATCTCGGGGTCCGGGTAGAAGACCTGGGTGGTCCCGGTCTCGTCCGTCTGCTCGCCGCGTTCGAGCTCACCCTGGGGGTGGCCGCCGTTCGCGAAGCTCATCCGCCAGACGTAGCCCTGCCGGCGGACTTCGGTGTCCACACGCCGGGACAGGGCGTTGACCACCGAGATGCCCACGCCGTGCAGACCGCCGGACACGGCGTAGCCACCGCCGCCGAACTTGCCGCCGGCGTGCAGGATGGTCATCACGACCTCCACGGTGGGCTTGCCCTCCGTGGGGTGCATGTCCACCGGGATGCCGCGGCCGTTGTCGCTCACGCGCACGCCGCCGTCCGACTGGAGGGTCACCTCGATGTGGTCGCAGTACCCCGCGAGCGCCTCGTCCACGGAGTTGTCGACCACCTCGTAGACCAGGTGGTGCAGGCCGCGGGGGCCAGTGGAACCGATGTACATCCCCGGGCGCTTCCTGACCGCCTCGAGGCCTTCCAGAACGGTGATGTCGCTCGCACCGTACTCGTGCTGTAGGGGATCCTCTGTAGCCACGGGGTCTCCGGTCCTCCTGCGTAATCGATGGCGATCATCACCCGGCCCATATGAATACAGCCGATGAGACGGCTCGCGGCTCATCGGCTGGCGGGACGGGAAGATCTTTGGCTTCCCATTCTACCGCATGAAGCGCTGGACGGCCCGCAGACGCCCCGGAGCCCCGCCGCGCTGGGTGGACCCATTTTCGGGGTGCGGTGCGCCTCGCGCGCTTCTGGCGCGTTTTTGGCGCTTTCAGCTCACCCGTAGGTGTCCCGCGGCCCCCTGCCCTGCACCGACCAGCGCCCCCGTTTCCAGCTCGGCCCCACGGGACCGTGGATCTCGAGCCGCGTGACGATCCCCTCCCCCAGCTTGTCCGAGAACTTCCTGATGATCTGGGGTTGGATCAACCGCAGCTGGGTCGCGTAGGCCGTGGAGTCGCAGCGCACGCGCACCACGGTGTCCTCGAAACTCTCGGGCCACGTGTGCTCAGCGTTGCGCGCCCCCACGAGGGACGGCCAGTCCGCGAGCACACTGCTCACGTTCACGGGCGTCTTCCAGCCCCTGTGGGTCATCAGCGCGTCCACCACGGTGGACAGCGCTCGGGGGTCCCGCGCGGAACGCCCCGGTCCCGAGAAGCCCCCGAGCTGCCGCGGATCCACGCCGTAGCGGTCCCGCGCGCGCAATGCCGGGGAGCCCGTTCCCTCCTCCATGGCCGTGCCGAAAGCGCGCATGTTCTTGGCCGCGGCCGCCTTGGACAGGGGCGTGTCCCCGCGGTCGCGGGCGGCCTTCCGGGCCCGTTGCAGGGCCACGGCCGCCGCGTCCACGACGTCGCGATGCACGGGCTCGCTCACGGCTGCTCCGCCTGGGGAGCGTTCTGGTTCCCGCCGGACCCGGGCTCGGGTCCGGACTCGGGCTCGGGCTCGGCCGACGACGCTGCGCGGTTCCATACCGCCCCCGGCTCTACCTCGATCACCGTGGGCGAGTCCTCGAGCAGCGCCGCGGGTAGGTCCTCGTCCACCGCGGCGGTTACGAGCACCTGCTCGGCCTGCCGCACGAGCTCGGCCAGGCGGCGTCGACGGCGCGCGTCCAGTTCCGCGAACACGTCGTCCAGGATCAGCACGGGCGCCGAACCCCGGGCCGGATCGTCGGCGAGGTGGACATACCACGAGCCCAGGCGGAGGGCCAGGGCCGTGGACCAGGTCTCCCCGTGGGACGCGTAGCCCCTGGCGGGGGTGTCGCCCAGCCGGATCACGAGGTCGTCCCGATGCGGTCCCACCAGGGTGATCCCGCGATCCCGCTCATGACGTGCCATGCGCTCGAAGGCATTCATCATGAGCTCGTAGAGGTCCGTGACCGAGAAGTGTTCGAGCGCTTCCTGATCGGCACCGGGTGCCACGGACGAGCTCTCGTAGCCCAGGGACACGTGCTTGGGTCCGTCCGTGAGCTGTTGGTATGCCCGGTCCACCTCGGGCTCCAAAGCCTTGAGCAACTGCAACCGCGCACCCATCACGGCCGCGCCGGCGCGCGCGAGCTGGTCGTTCCACACCGCGAGCGTCGCACGATCCGAGTCCGAGAACCCCCGGGAGCGCCGCGCCGATTTCAGCAGGGCGTTGCGCTGCTTCAGCGCCCGGTCGTAGTCCGAGCGCGCGGCACCGAGCACCGGCCGCATGGCCGTGGCGAGATCGTCCAGGAACCGCCGCCGGTGGGATGGATCCCCCTTAACCAGGGTCAGGTCCTCCGGGGAGAACAACACGGTGTGCAGGGTCCCCAGGGCCTCACGGGCGCGGACCGGGGCCGCCCGGTTGATCCGCACGCGATTGGCCCGCGCGGCGTTGAGTTCGTACTCGAGGACCGTGCGCTGTCCCCCGCGGTTGACGCGTACCCGGATGATCGCCTGGTCCGATCCCGTGGTGATGAGCGGTCCGTTGCCCGACACGCGGTGGGAGCCCAGGGTCGCGGCCCAGTCGATCGCTTCCACGATATTGGTCTTGCCCACACCGTTGGATCCCACGAACACCGTGAGACCCGGGGCAAGTGGGAGGTCCAGACCGGGGTAGGTCCGGAAGTTGGCGAGCGACAGGTGGTCTACGAACACACGATCACTGGTTGGGCAGACGCACCGGCATGAGCAGGTACTTGTAGTCCACGCTGTCCTCGCCGTCGGGCTCGCTCTGGGCCGAGAGCACGGCCGGCTTCGGAGGGGCCGTGAACGAGAACCGGACGTAGTCGGAGTCGAACGCGTGCAGTCCCTCGGAGAGGTAGGTGGGGTTGAAGGCCACGGTGATGTCGTCCCCGTTGAGCTGGGCGTCCAGAATTTCGGACGCCTGGGCGTCCTCCCCGGTTCCCGCGTCGAGCGCGACCCGGGACTCGCTGAACGCGAGCCGCACGGGGGTGTTGCGTTCGGCTACGAGGGACACGCGGCGCACCGCTTCCACGAGTTCCGAGGTCTTCACCACGGCGGTGATCGGTGTGTGATCCGGGAACAGCGAGCGGATCTTGGGGTACTCGCCGTCGATCAGCAGGCTCGTGGTGCGTCGTCCGCCGGATTCGAATCCCACGAGTTCCGTGTTCTGAGCGAGCGCGATGTTCACGTCCCCGGAGGATCCCAGGGTCTTGGCGATGTCGTTGAGCGTCTTGGCCTTGATCAGGGCCGCCGTGGAGATCGTGGGATCGGAGGGCCGCCAGGTCAGTTCCCGCATGGCCAGCCGGTAGCGGTCGGTGGCCAGCAGGGTCATCTTCTCGCCCTCGATCTCTATGCGGATGCCCGTGAGGATCGGCAGGGTGTCGTCCTTGGACGCCGCGATGTTGACCTGTGCCACGGCGTGCGCGAACTCGTCCCCGGCCACGACGCCGGACAGGTCTGGCAGTCCGGGCAGCTGGGGATAGTCGTCCACGGGCATGGCCGCGAGGTTGAACTTGGCGGAACGGCACGTGAGGGTGACCTTGCCGCCGTCGGCCTCGAGCTGCACGGGAGCGGAGGGCAGCGAGCGGCAGATGTCCGCGAGCAGACGGCCGGAGACCAGGGTGGTGCCCTCCTCGAGGACGTCCGCGCTGATGGTCAGGCGCGCGGAGATCTCGTAGTCGAAGCTTGCGATGGACAGCGAACCGTTCTCCGCCTTGATGAGCAGTCCGGACAACAGGGGGACGGGAGGCCGCGGTGACAGCGAACGGGCAGTCCAGGTGACTGCTTCAGCCAGTACGTCGCGCTCGACCGAGAACTTCACGGGGTGCCCCTCTTTGGTTCGGAACCGAAGTGTTTTGTCTGCATGGTATCCGGCTGCGAGGACGTCATCCGAACCCCCCGGATCGTCGGGTTCGGACAGGATCCGCCCGTGGCGGTTCCTGGATTCTTGTAATTACAGAGATCCCGGGGACCCGTTCGGTCAGGGAGGACCGGATTTTTGTTATTCGGTCGATCTTTTCTTAAGGGGTAGAAGTGTTAATAACCCCTGTGGACTCTGTGGATAACTGCCTGTTCCTCAGGAATCCCGCGGTTCGAGGGTGTTGATCCGGTGTGGACGATTGTGGATTGCCTTGTGCGTGCCGAGTGCACAACTTCCGCGTGATTCCGCGGATTCCACAGGCTCGCCCACCGATGCGCGGCGGTTGTCCACCGCCTGTTCTGCGTTGTCCACAGATTTTTCCACACGGCGTTGAGCAGGACTGTGCACAGCGCGTCCACACCCCCGAATTTTCCTGTGCACCGTGGGCGGCGAAAGCAGTGGATCCGCGGGCTCGGCCTGTGGACGAATCACAAGAAGAACGGGCCCCCGGAACCGTGTTCCGAGGGCCCGTCTCCGGGTATCGCGTGATCGGGGCGGGTCTTAGCCCTCGCGCGATTGTTGTTTGATCCGGTTGGTCAGCTCCGTGACCTGATCGAAGATCTGCCGGCGTTCGGCCATGAGCGTGCGGATCTTACGGTCCGCGTGCATGACCGTGGTGTGGTCCCGCCCGCCCAGTTCCTGACCGATCTTGGGCAGGGACATGTCCGTGAGTTCCCGCAACAGGTACATGCCGATCTGGCGCGCGGTCACCAGGGTGCGCGTGCGGGACTTGGACTTCAGCTCGTCCAGGGTGATGTTGAAGAACGCAGCGGTCTGCCCCAGGATCGAGGCCGCGGTGATCTCCTGTCCCCCGTCGTCGGTGATCAGATCCTTCAGCACGAGCTCTGCGAGCGGGAGATCCACCGGTTGCTTGTTGAGGGACGCAAAGGCCGTGACCCGGATCAACGCCCCTTCCAGTTCGCGGATGTTGGTGGAGATGTGGGAGGCGATGTACTCCATGACATCGTCCGGGGCGTCCATCCCCTCGCTGATCGCCTTCTTGCGCAGGATCGCGATCCGGGTCTCGAGCTCGGGCGGCTGCACGTCCGTGATCAGTCCCCACTCGAAGCGGGAGCGCATCCGCTCGGCGAATCCCGTGAGCTGTTTGGGCGGCATGTCCGAGGTGATCACGATCTGCTTCTCGTGATTGTGCAGCGCGTTGAAGGTGTGGAAGAACTCCTCCTGCGTGTGCTCCTTGCCCGCGAGGAACTGGATGTCATCGATCAGCAGCAGGTCCACGTTGCGGTAGATGCCCTTGAAGGACGAGCCCTCGTCGTCGCGGATGGAGTTGATGAAGTCGTTGGTGAACTCTTCCGAGTTCACGTACCGCACGCGCAGCTTGGGGTAGAGCCGCTTGGCGTAGTGCCCGATCGCGTGCAGCAGGTGGGTCTTGCCGAGACCCGAATCCCCGTAGATGAACAGCGGGTTATATGCCTTGGCGGGGGTCTCTGCGACCGCGAAGGCTGCGGCGTGGGCGAACCGGTTCGACTGGCCGATCACGAAGGAGTCGAAGACGTACTTGGGGTTCAGCCGGGCGGAACTGTCCCATTCCGAATCCGCCGGGCTGGTGTCCGAACCGTTGCCGGTGCTGAGCACCTCGCGCTGTTGCGGCACCGGGGGCGCGGCTTCGGGTAGGCGGCGCGGGGGCAGATCGTCGTACTCGCCGGCGCCGTCGCCGGGCTCGGTGGTTGCCAGGCCGGCCGGGGAGCGCGAGACGCTCTCGCCCGACGGCGCATCGCGGCCGGGAGCGGGCTGGAAGGACCCGGGCGTACGTTCGGCTTCGAGCTCGTTGAGCGAGGGGATGGTGCGGTCGGAGGACCGTGCGTCGGTCGCGGCGCGCGTGGTGGGCGGCTGGACCTCGAGCTCGGGGTCCACGACGAATGCCACGAGCGTGTCCGCTCCCAGGACCCGGCCCACGCTCTCGTCCAGGATCTCGGACATGGGGCGGTTCTGTAGGAATTCCCGCGTGGCCTCACTCGGGACCGCGATCAGCAGCGTGGTGCCCATCAGGCCGCGGGGTTCACACACCGCGATGGTCCCGCGTGCCCGTCCCGTGACCCGCGGGTTCTCGTTCATGACGCGGACGCACTCTGCCCATTGCTCGAGCAAAGCCCTGTTGTCCTGCTGCATGAACGACTCCTGACGTGAGATACGGGGAAGCCCCAGTTTTCCACAGACTTGTACACAGCGGTGGATAACTTCGTGGGGGCGGCCGCAAACCTCAGCCTAGAGCATGGTTCCGGGCTCGTCATAGCCCGTTGGAGCCGGTGCACAGAACTACAACTGTGTAGTTCCCACCTGGGGATAACTCGCTCCGGCGGGGTGTGATCCGGCGCTTTTCCACATGCTCCCGGGAGGCGGTGTACACACTTGTGGAAGGACGCGGCCGCCCGTCCGGCAGCCCACCGGACCGCCGATCGTAGTGTGCGGCAATTTGACCGGTGTGGCCCTTTTGACTACTGTGAATCAGTCTTGTGCGTGTAGGATTGCGATTTCTGCGCGTCCGCATGCCCCCAAATACGTACCGCGTGCGTCCCCTGTGATCCGTCGCAGTTGGCGCGCCGTTGTCCAACCTCGTGGAGTGACTAATGCCCAAGCGGACTTTCCAGCCCAACAACCGCCGCCGCTCTCGCAAGCACGGCTTCCGTGCTCGCATGCGCACCCGTGCCGGCCGCGCCATCATCGGCGCCCGCCGCAGCAAGGGCCGCGCCAGCCTGTCGGCCTAACTCATCGTCAACTCGCGAGGTTCGCGTCGTGCTGCCCACCAGGCATCGGATGCGGACCTCGGCGCAGTTCTCAGACACCGTACGTTCCGGCGCCCGCAGTGGCCGCCGGAACGTCGTCGTATCCGTGCGAAGCACCACGGAGCAAGCGTCCCGCGTGGGGTTCATCGTCTCCAAGGCGGTGGGTAACGCCGTGGTCAGGAACAAGGTGAAGCGCCGCCTGCGTGAACTCGCTGCCGTGACCGTCCGCGAACACCCGGCCGGGCTCGACGTCGTCGTCCGTGCTTTGCCCGCGGCCGCCGCGGCAGGGTGGGACGAACTGGGGCGTGACTACCGCGACGCCCTGCATGCCGCGCTGCGCAAGGCGCGATGACCTCCCCGCTGCGTACGCGGCGGATGCCGTAACGTTGCTTGTACAGAGTCGAGAAGGAGGCCCGCACGTGACATCACGTCCGTCTCCCGAGCAACTCCTCGCGCGCGCGCCGCACGAGTACAACCCTGGCGGCGGCCTCGTGCGCACCATGAAGCATCTTCCGCAGAATCTTTGCATCGCCCTGCTCAAGCTCTACCGCACGATCGTCTCCCCGCTGTACGGAGACGTGTGCCGGTATTTCCCCTCCTGTTCCGCATACGCGCTGGAGGCGTTCACCGTGCACGGCGCGGTGCGCGGACTGGGACTGAGCGTCAGACGTCTGCTGCGCTGCCACCCGTGGGCGGCCGGCGGGATCGATAGGGTCCCGAGCGGCGGTCGGGAGTTCCCCTCCGTGGCCTCGACCCCCAAAATCGTTCTGCTCAACCACCCGACCCTCGTGCGCGACCACGTGCACGACTGCCCGGCCCGTGACGACCACGCGGCTCAAGGAGCCAACGCTCGATGAACTTCTTCGACATTATTCTCTTCCCCTTCAGGTGGATCGTCTCCGCCGTGCTGTGGGTGTTCCACGAACTGTTCACCACCCTCGGGATGGATCCGGCCTCTGGTGTCACCTGGGTGCTGTGCATCGTGGGCCTGACCCTGGTCATGCGTACACTGACCATCCCGCTGTTCCTCAAGCAGATCAAGTCCATGCGCGGCATGCAGGAACTGCAACCGGAGATGGCCAAGCTGCAGGCCAAGTACAAGGGCAAGAAGGACCAGCTCTCCCGCCAGGCCATGGCCGAGGAGCAGATGGCCCTGTACAAGGAACACGGATCCAACCCGTTCGCGGCGTGCCTGCCGATCATCGTGCAGATGCCCATCTTCTTCGCGCTGTTCCAGGTGCTGCGTTCGGTCCCGCAGGCCGCCCAGAACAACGAGTCCATCCACGTCCTCACGCCGCAGCTGGTCCACCAGTTCAACGACTCCACGATCTTCGGCGCTCCCCTGTTCTCCACCCTGATGCAGCCGGGTGCGGGCAACCACATGGCCACCATCGTGCTGGCGATCGTCATGATCGTGGCCATGTGTGCCACGCAGTTCATCACGCAGAAGCAGCTGACCGCGCGCAACATGAGCGATGCCGCCAAGGAATCGCCCATGTACCGCCAGCAGCAGATGATGCTCTACCTGTTCCCGCTCATCTTCGCGATCGGTGGCATCAACTTCCCGCTGGGTGTGCTCATCTACTGGACAGTCTCGAACCTGTGGTCCATGGGCCAGCAGTGGTGGGTCATCCGCAACAACCCCACCAAGGGGTCCCAGGCGGAGCGTGAACTCAACGAGCGCCGTGCGGCCAAGGGTCTGCCCCCGGTGGGCATGACCAAGAAGGAGCACGAGGAGAAGCTCGAGGAGCAGCGTGAACGCGCGGCGGCGGGCCAGCGTCAGCAGCCCGTGTCCAAGAAGCGCCAGAAGCAGCAGGCCAAGAAGAACGGCTGAGAGGTCGCACCCGATGAACGACATCGACGAACAGCAGCAGCTACCCTCGCAGGACGCGTCCGCCGAGACGCAGACCCCCGAGCTCTCCCCCCTCGAGGAGGAGGGTGAGATCGCCGCGGACTACATCGAGGAGCTCCTCGACACCGCGGACATCGACGGCGACATCGACATCGAGGTCCGGGACGGGCGCACGTACGTCTCCGTGGTCGCGGAGGACGGTGACGACTCCCCTCTGCGAGAGCTCGTGGGCGAGAACGGCGAGACGGTCGAGGCGCTGCAGGAACTCGCGCGGCTGTCCGTCCTCAGCGCCACGCAGCGGCGCAGCCGGTTGATCTTGGACATCGCGGGGCACCGTGACGAGAGAGCCTCGGAGCTGCGCGAGATGGCGCAGGACGCCGTGGCCAAGGTCGAGTCCGAGGGCGGCAGCGTGCACCTGCCCCCGCTATCCCCGTACGAGCGCAAGATCGTCCACGACGCCGTCGCGGACGCCGGTCTGGTCTCCGAGTCCGAGGGCGACGGCGCCGGGCGCCACATCGTGGTCTCGGCGGCTCAGTGACCGTGTCGCGTTCCACCCCGCACCCCGCCGTGCCCGGGCAGGACAAGAACGGGTCGGGCGCCGAGGGCGCGTCGCGTCCCGCTCCCGAGCCCCAGCCAGCCCCTGAGCTCGGTGAGCACGAGGCCGCGGCGCGCACGATCTTCGATGACCGCCTCGACCTGGCGCGGCGCTACACGGAGCACCTGGCGTCCTCGGGCATCGTCCGTGGACTGATCGGTCCCCGTGAGGCCCCGCGATTGTGGGAACGTCACGTACTCAACTGCGCGGTGGTGGAGAGGCTGATCCCGCGGAACGCTCACGTCGCGGACGTGGGCTCGGGGGCCGGCCTTCCCGGCCTGTGCCTCGCGATCGCCCGGCCCGATCTGTCGATCACGTTGATCGAGCCGCTGGAGCGCCGTGTCGCATGGCTCGAGGAGATTGTGGCGGATCTCGGCCTGGACAACGTCCGTATGCTGCGGGCGCGCGCCGAACAGGCGAAGAACCAGGTGGGCCCGGTGGATGTGGTCACGGCCCGAGCCGTCTCCGCGCTCATCGGCCTGGTGGACATCACCCTGCCGCTGTTGAAGGGTTCCGGTGAGCTGCTCGCGCTCAAGGGACGCTCCGCCCAGGACGAGCTGCGCAAGGCGAGTAAGAAGTTCAATCGTTTCGGGGTCCGGTCCTCGGAGGTCGTGACCGTGGGCGAGGACCTCCTGGAGGAACCCACCACGGTGGTCCGGCTCGTGCTGTGAATCCGTCGTTGCCGGTGCGGCCTTGTCGATAAGCTACTAGGAGCACCGCACCAGTCACGGAAGGGACAGTCGATGACCGAGCCGGAACGGCCCACAGCAGGACCTACCCGTGGACACGACTTCGGATTGCCGCCTGATCCAATTTCGCAAACAAAAAAAGTTGTTCCTGATCGCGGACGCCATGTTTCACGTGAAACAGACGGTCATGCAGGAGTGACGGCACAAGACGCGGTGGCGGATACCGCCCTGGGGAGGAAACTCGTGGAAGAGAACAAGCGCCGCGCCAAGCTCAAGAACGTGCACCTGGACCGCCCCGAGAACACGCGCTACATCACCATCAGCAATCAGAAAGGTGGTGTGGGGAAGACCAGTACGTCGGTCAACCTCGCCGTGGCGCTCGCGCAGCAGGGCCAGAACGTGATGGTCGTGGACAACGATCCGCAGGGCAACGCGTCCACCGCACTCGGGATTCCCCACGGTGCGGATGCGGACTCCGTCTATGACGTGCTCATCGACGAGGTGCCGGTGGCCGAGGTGGTCAAGGAGTCCCCCGAGGTGTCCAACCTGTGGGTCCTCCCGGCGACCATCGACCTTGCCGGTGCCGAGATCGAACTCGTGTCCGTGGTGGCTCGTGAACAGCGATTGCAGCGGGCTCTGGCGGAGTACGCGACATCGCGCGAGGAGCATGGGCTCCCCCGTCTCGACTACGTGTTCATCGACTGCCCGCCCAGCCTCGGCCTCCTCACGATCAACGCGTTCGTCGCGGCGACCGAGGTACTGATCCCCATCCAGTGCGAGTACTACGCGCTCGAAGGGCTGAGCCAGCTGCTCAACAACATCGCCATGATCCAGAAGCACCTGAATCCGAAGCTCGTGGTGTCCTCCATCCTGCTGACGATGTACGACGGGCGGACCAACCTGGCGTCGCAGGTGGCCGACGAAGTCCGGCAGCACTTCCCCCGGGAGGTCATGGAGACCATGATCCCCCGGTCGGTGCGAGTCTCGGAGGCGCCGAGTTATCAGCAGAGCGTCATCACCTACGACCCCAGTTCCACCGGAGCGCTGTCGTACCTGGAGGCTGCGGCGGAACTGGCCAGCCGCGGATCCGACGCGGCCGAGTAGGCATCTTCGATACCGCGAACGAGGCAGCCACTTTCTGCGTAGTTGCAGCTGGCGGGCGCCAGGTCGCATAACGCTGCGCTGATAGTTCCTTCCATCATGACCCCGATGTTTCACGTGAAACATCGAGGTAATCGTGTGTCAGGCGCGCGGTTACCGCCGGTGAATGGGTCATACGAAGGATCCGTTCTTGACTACGATGGATACACCATCATCACCGGGAGGAATTCATCGTGGCAGAACGACGTCGTGGCCTCGGGCGCGGTTTAGGCGCTCTCATCCCCAACGGGGACGCCCAGGAGCAAACGACACCGCCAGCGGTCGACCCTAGGGAGACCGCTAGTCGTGGCGAGCAGTCCTCTCGAAGCGGCGCGACCGAGACCCCCGATCGGAGCTCGTCTCGTATAGCAGGTGCTGCCAACGGGGTACGGGCCACCCCCGCCTCGAAGTCTGTCGACGAGAATCGCCAGGAGGCAACTCCACGCGCGACGGCGACCCCCAAGAAGACCGCGACAAAGAGCAACAAGACCGAGGCATCAGGCCCCGACGCTGAGGCAGCTGGTAAGAAAGCCGGCCCGACCGGTGACGGTAATCAAACCGGAACCTCAGTGCGTCGGTCGTCGCGATCCAATAAAGCGGGGGAGGCGGGCTCCGACAAGGGTGTGGGCACTAAACCAGACGCGGCCAAGCTTAAGACGCAGGTGAGTACGACCAAAGACGGTGCCGACGTCGCTGGGTCACGATCCGACGATGTTTCACGTGAAACATCCGATTCCCCGAAGGCTCCGGCATCACGTGGAAGCAAGTCGCCACGGACCCGGAGGGACATGGGCCAGGCCCTACGCAGTACAACGAATGTGCGCCGCCCGGTGGACATGTTCTTCTTACCATCGAGTGGTGACGAAGAAACTGATGCGAAAAACTCTGACGACTTTTCGCGTACCGACGAAGTCCGTGACTCTTCGCAGGCCGGAGAGGTGACCCCCTCGAGTGCAGCGGATGGGTCCCACCAGGAGACCGTGCGCAATACACCCACGAATGCCGGTCAGGAGAACCAGCAGGTAAAGTCCGGCTCTGCCGACGTTTCACGTGAAACATCGGTCCAATTTTCTACCACGCAGAACATAGCGCCTCCTTCCGCCTCCGCCGATGGTGCTGCAGACACCGTCGGAGAGAGTATCCCCGCGGCGGATGTCATCGCATCACAGCGACAGGCCGTGACTACCGAACACTCTGCCCAGGAAGACCTGCAGAGCATCCCCGGAGCGACCTTCGCGGAGATCTCGGTCACGGACATCCACCCCAATCGCAAACAGCCGCGCCAGGACTTCGATGAGGACGAGCTCGCCGAGCTCGCCTTCTCGGTGAAAGAACTCGGTGTCCTGCAGCCCATCGTCGTGCGTCCCAGTCATGAGGGGGGAGAGCAGAAGTACGAGCTCGTCATGGGCGAACGGCGTTGGCGAGCCGTTCAGGAGGCCGGTCTGGCCGTCATCCCTGCCATCATCCGGGACACGGCGGACGATGATCTCCTGCGGGATGCCCTGCTGGAGAACCTGCACCGGGCTCAGCTCAACCCCCTTGAAGAAGCCGCCGCGTACCAGCAGCTCATGGAGGAGTTCGGGGCCACTCAGGAGCAGCTCTCGTTACGGATCGGACGCTCCCGGCCGCAGATCTCCAACACTCTGCGCCTGCTCCGACTCCCGGCGCTCGTGCAGCGTCGCGTGGCCGCGGGGGTACTGAGCTCGGGACATGCGCGTGCCCTGTTGGCGCTAACGGATCCCGCCGAGATGGAGCGGGTCGCCCAGCGGATCGTGGCGGAGGGGCTGTCGGTGCGCGCCACGGAGGAGCTCGTCGCCCTCTCCGACGGTCTCAAGCGACACGCGACCAAGCGGAAGACCCCCGCAACCCGCCACGATGACCGACTGGGTTACATCGCAGATGCTTTCTCCGACAAGTTGGATACGAGCGTGAAGATCCAGCTTGGTGCGCGCAAGGGCAAGATGACGATCGAGTTCGCATCGGTCGAGGACCTCAACCGCATCATCGACGTGCTGGACCCCAAGCTGGATGCGAACTGAGCTTTCGCAGCCACGAATAAGGGCCGCGATGTTTCACGTGAAACATCGCGGCCCTACTTCCATCACCTCAACAGATCAGCCGGGCGATCGAGTGTCAGCAGCAAGGCGATCAGCCTTGTCTCCAACGCGTCGCTATCGCCCCATGATGAGGTGCGTTCAGCCGTCCCTACGGTAATAGTCCTGGATGTCCGCCAGGCTCATGGTTCCCGTGGCGGTGGGTTCCGGAGTGGACGCCAGGACGCGCTGGAGGCCACACAGAAGCGCCTCCGCCAAGCGGGCGCGGTACTCAGCGCTCCGCAGCCGGGAGGCCTCATCCTCGTTCGAAAGGTATCCCAGATCGATCCATGCCGCCGCGGTACGGACCTCACGGAGTGCGCTCCACTGCCGCGCATGGCTCCCCAGGTCCAGGGCACCCGTGCGGGCCACCAGCTCACGCAGGATCATGTCCGACGCGAGCTGACCCACGGGGGAGTACGCCTGACGTGTGTCCGGTGCACCCCAGAAGAAGGTGGCCACACCTTGGGCTAGGGGCGAGGAGTTCCAATCACACTGCAGGGTGAGCACAAGGGCGTCGTCGGGGAGGACCTCGGGGGCCTCTGGGACGCTCCCGTCCGAGTCCTCCGGTCCAGCACCTGACGATGAAGCGCCGGCGCCCTGGGCTGCTGCGATCACGGGCTTGGCGCCTACCGCGCGGAGAAGGTCGCGGGTGCGCTGCGCGACGTCGAGGGTGATAGCATCCTGATCCGCGGCGAACGATTCCGGGGCCCCGGCTGGGGACACCTGAGGACCGGCACCGGAGGGCACCAGGAGCACCAGGCGATCACGGAGGGCCTCCTGGAGGCTCTCCAGCCGGTGGTGATCTCGTAAGGAGAAGGCCTTGGCCGAGGTGATCTTCTTGCGCACGCGAGCCAGTCCGGAGAGGGTATCGAGACCCACGGTGCCGTCACTCGGGACACCCAGGCTGTGTTGGAGTTCCTTTACGGCGTACTCGGTCTGTCGGTTGAACACCGCATCCAGGTGCCCGTAGTAGAAACCCAACAGCGAAAGGTTGTCCTGCAGCTCCGCGACGTCGTCGCCGTGCAACGGGGCTACCTCGTCGAAGAACAGTGGACGGTCACCCAGCCTGTACTGGGCGTCGTTGAGTGCTGCCTCGGTCTCCGGACCGACCACGCCGTCCACAATGAGCCCCTTGCGCTGCTGGAACACCCGCACGGCGTGGTCCACACGGTCGTCGAAGACCGTGGGGTCCGGCACGCTGTCGCCGGCCAGGGGTAGGTCTTCGCCCTCTGCCCTGACGAGGCGTTCCCTGAGACCCGTGATGCGGCGGTCGGTCATACCGTGTCTGAGCGCGGCTCCGGGGGTGGATGGCGGCACGTGGTCTCCCTGGGGTCGGCGAGCCACTCCCACGGTGTGGTTCGCACACTGCAATTGGGTTCGAGAAAACCCGGGCCCGCGCACGTAAGTGATGCGGGCCCGGGTCGGATGTGTCACGCGGAGGGGTTGAGGTAGTCCCCGAACTCCTTCTCGAGCGCGGACTTGGGCTTGGCACCGATCGAGGTCTTGGCGACCTCGCCGTTCGCGAAGAGGTACACCGCGGGGATCGAGGTGATGCCGTACTGGGAGGCGATCGCGGGGTTGTCGTCCACGTTGACCTTCACCACGTCCACGTGATCCGCGTGCTCCGCGGCGATCGCGTCCAACACGGGTCCGAGTTGGCGGCACGGACCGCACCACTCGGCCCAGAAGTCCACGATGGTGGGCTTGGAGTTCTCGAGCACCTCGGCCTTGAAGTTGGCGTCGGTGACGTCCTTTGCAGAGCTCATGTGCGTTTCCTTTCGATGGGTTTCCCCGCTCGGTCGCCGAATCGTTCCGGCGGTTCCGGGCGGGAGTGGGTTGTCGGGTGGGTTCGGATCAGCTGTCGAGGGCCGCGAGGTAGTGCTCCACGTCCACCGCGGCAACACAGCCCGAGCCCGCGGCGGTGATCGCCTGGCGGTAGGTCGCGTCCACCACGTCGCCGGCGGCGAAGACACCGGCCAGCGAGGTCGTGGAGCTGCGCCCGTCCACGGCGATCGTGTTGTCCACCGTCAACTCGAGCTGATCCTTCACGAGTCCTACGCGGGGGTCCGAGCCGATGGCCACGAACAGACCGGTCACGGCCAGCTCAGAGGCCTCACCCGTGACGGTGTCCTCCAGGGCCAGGGACTCCACCTTGTCCGCGCCCTGGATCCCGGTGACCTTGGTGTTCCAGAGGATCTCGATCTTGGGGTCGTCGAACGCACGCTGCTGCATGATCTCGGACGCACGGAACCGGTCCCGGCGGTGGATCAGGGTCACCTTGTCCGCGAACTTGGTCAGGAACGTGGCCTCCTCGATCGCGGAGTCACCGCCGCCCACCACCGCGATGTTCTGCTTCTTGAAGAAGAACCCGTCGCACGTGGCACACCACGACACACCGTGGCCGGAGAGCCGTTCCTCGTCCTCGAGACCGAGCTTGCGGTACTCGGAACCGGTGGAGATGATGACCGCGCGGGCGCGCAGCACGGTCCCGTCCTCCACGGTCACGGTCTTGATCTCTCCCTCGAGTTCCGCGGAGACGACGTCCTCGTAGCGGATGTCCGCCCCGAAGCGCTCGGCCTGCTGCTGCATGTTGTTCATCAGGTCCGGGCCCATGATGCCGTCGATGAACCCCGGGTAGTTCTCCACGTCCGTGGTGTTCATGAGTTCACCACCGGCGGTCACGGACCCGGCCAGCACCACGGGGTTGAGGTTTGCGCGCGCCGTATAGATGGCAGCGGTGTACCCCGCGGGACCGGAACCCACGATGACGACGTCGTGAACGGCATCGTCCTCGGAGGTGGTGCGGGCGTCCTCGGACGCAGCGGAGGCCTCCGCCGCGCTGCCGACCTTGAGGTTCACAGCATTCGCGAAAATGCCGGGCTGATTGCTCACTGGTACGAAACCTTTCCACGAGTCACCGCGTGTGCGGATGTCAACTACACCCAAGAACGTGGGGAGTACCGCCAGATATTCCGTTCGGCGGCGTCACCGGGTTCAGTGCACGGACAGTTCGCTGATCCGCAAGCCGTACGGGTAGCCGCCGATGGGATTGTTCAGTCGCGGCAATTCGTTCCACACCACCAGGACGTACCGGTGCGGGTCGTTCTGCGCGGCCTCGGAGAGCGGGACGCTGACCTGCGGCCCGGTGAACGAGCCCGTGCCCACTTGTTGCGCGCCGTCGAGCGACGGGCTGTCCGAGACGTACACCGTGAACTGTCCGCCGGTGCCACCGTCCTGCTGGATCGTGAGTTCCCGGACGAGTGCGGGGTCCTGCAGCTGCGCGGCGAGTCCCACGTACTGGACTAGGTTGCCGAACTGGGAGTTCGAGAAACCGTAGCTCAGCCACGAGGTCCCCGGGTTGCCGTCCGTGGCCTGGCCCAGCGTGGCGTCCGTGTCGGTCATGAAGTTCGGGTCTTGGGTCACCCGCGTGACCGTCCCGACCTGCGGTGTGGCGGCCGGGCTCGGCGTGTTCGACGCCGCGGGCCCGCTCGGCGCTGCGTTCTCCTGCGGGGCCCCGCCCTGTCCGAACTGCCCGGTGAGCGCACCGAGCCCGCGGAAGCCCAGCACGATCGCCGCGATCAGCGCGATGATCAGTAACAACAGCAACAGCCACCGCAGCGGACCCTTGCGGGATCGTTCGGTGGAGCCGGGCCGGGCGCCACCCGCGCCCGCCGGATCAGCGGCATGCTCGCGTTCGGCGGCGTGGGCGGAGCGTGCGGCTGCGCCGCCGGCCGCGGGCTCCCTCGCCCCGTCCGCGGTGCGCGCCGCTGCGGTGTCCGTCCCCGCGGGGGAGTGCCCTGCGGATGCATTCGCCGACGACGCCGCTGCCGCACCCGCGATCCCGCCCGCCGCCGCGGTGGTCGCCGCGGCGTTCATCATCCCGCCCCCGGCGGCATGGGCCGTACCCACGCTCTCGGCGGACGCGGCGGCATCCGAACCACCGGCGGCCGTCCTGGCCGGGGCGGCGGGATCGTCCAGGGGAGCAGCGTCGTCACCAGGGGCCGTGTCGGGGAGCGACGCGGCGTCGTCGTCCGATGCCGAAGCATGCCCGGCCGCTGCACCGGAGGCCGGTGCGACCGTGCGGATGGCCGCGGTGCCGTCGTGAGCGGCGTCGTCATCGCGGGCCGAGCGGGGCGCGGAGGGCTGTTCATCCAGGCGCCCAGGCTTGCCCTCGGTCCGTTCGTAGCTCTCGTAGCGGTTGTCGCCGTCGTAGGTGGGATCGATCGCCTCGGCCGACGTTGCTGCGGTCGCCCCGGCGGCAGCGCCCCGGGTGGCTGCGCGGTCGAACATCGTGGAGCGCACGGCGTCGGGGCGGACCTTGCGCGCGAAGCCGAGCTTGTTGCGCACGGACGGGGCGGCGGGGGCGTCGTCGTAATCGTCGTAGTCGGAGGCGTTCCAGCGCGTGACGGCGGGGCGCGCCGAGGGTTCAGGATCCCGGGAGACGGTCTGCTGCGGCTGTGTGGGGTCCGGCTCCTCGTAGATGTAGGCGGAGGAGGCGGCCGAGCGGGAGTCCCCGAAGATGTCGTCGGAGAGGGAGTAGTCGTCGGCGTCGTCGTCCTGGACCAGCAGCGCGTCCAACAGGTCCGCGGTGGGTGCATAGGAGGTGACCAGGTAGGTGGAGTCCTCGGTCTGACCCATGTCCAGGACCTGGAAGCCGCTGTGCCCGGCGCCGGCGGCCAGGGAACGCGCGTTGTCCACGAGCAGGGACTCGTGAGCCGGGGAAGGCACCAGGATTGAGACCCGGCGGCGCAGGATCTGGTCCTCGCCCTGGAGCACGTGATCGTTTTCGGCGGTGCTCAGCAGGGACGCGGTGACCTTGTAACGGCCCCCCAGAACGGCTCCAAGCGCAATGGGCTGGGACACGGCGGCTCCCTCTGGTAATCGGGCGCCACGGGGGTCGCACGGGCGCGAGAACGATCTTTCGGGCAGTCTACCGGCCGAGTTTGGCGCGCAGCGGGGCCAGCAAACCCGTGAACTCCTGGACCCGGAACAGCTTCAGGGCCACGGCGTACACGGCGGCCATCACGAGCCCGCCCACGGCCAGGCTGATCAGGGCTGCTGCCTGATTACCCCACGGGAAACCGTCGGTGCGGTACCCGCCGAGCCACCACAGCGTCACGACTCCCGCCACGCCCGCAACGAGCGAGGCGGCCAGGATGCGCACGTGACTGCTCACGATCCGGGACAGGCCGTAGTCCCCGATCCGCCGCGTGAGGGCGTAGTGGTAGATCACCGTGGCCAGCACGTTCTGGATGGCGTAACAGGCCGCGACGGCGAACACCATGTGCTCGGGTGGAAAGACCCGGGCGATCAGCACGGCGGCGATCACGGTGAAGACGGACACCCCCAGCTGCACGAGGAACGGGGTGCGCGCGTCCTCCTGGGCGTAGAACGCGCGGCCCAGCATGAACGCGGTGGACATGAACGGCGCGCCGATGGCGATCACCGTGATGACCTGACCGATCACCGCGCCCGCGGCGGGAACACCACCGGAGAACAGCATGCCCAGCGGACCCGCGTACATGATCAGGGCGACCATGCAGAACACGGTGGCCACACCGGTGACCCGCAGGCTCGAGGACAGGGACGAGACCAGGGAGTCACGGTCCTTCTCGGACGCCGCGGCCGCCATGCGGTTGAACAACACGGTGGCGATGGACAGCCCGATCACCCCGTGGGGCAACGCGTAGAGCATGGTGGCCTGGTCCAGGACGGCCGTACCCGCGATGGGGGGCGCCCCACCCGGGCCGGACGCGATGTCCGCCCGGGCACCCGTGGGGATCGCCGCGGTGCGGTACAGGGCCATGAACGCGAGGTTGGCGATCACGCCGGTGGCGAGCGTCCAGCCGCCCAGGCGCGCCGCGGTGGACAGCCCGATCCCGCGCCACCCGAAGCGCGGGCGGATCCGCAGTCCCAGCCGGGCGAGCGGCCAGAACAGGATGAAGGCCTGCGCGGCGACACCCACCGTGGCCATGACCACGAGCCAGAAGGTCTGGGCGGAGGTCCAGTTCTCGAGGGTGTGCGGGTTGGTGCGGAACGGACCGAACTGCTGGATGAAGACCAGCAGGGCGGCGATCGCGATGACGTTGTTGAGCACCGGGGCCCACATGTACGCACCGAACGCACCCTTGGCGTTGAGCACCTGACCCACGACCGTGTAGAGGCCGTAGAAGAAGATCTGGGGGAACGTGATCAGCGCGAACGTGGTGCCCATGGCCAGCTGGGCGTCCGACCACCCCGGGCCCATGAGATTCATGATGGGGCGCACCAACAGCACGACCGCCGCGGTGATCACCAACAGCGCGATCACGGCGAGTGTGATCAGCCGGGAGATGTAATCAGCGCCCTCGTCCTGCGCCTTGGACGCCTTGATGATCTGCGGCACCAGCACCGCGTTGAACACACCGCCCGCGATCAGCACGTAGATCAGGTTGGGCAGTGTGTTGGCCAGCTGGAACACATCCGCCATGGTCGCGGCGGAACCGATGGCCACCGTGATCAGGAACGTCTTGACGAACCCCAGGATGCGGGACACCAGGGTCCCGGAGGCCATGATCGCGCTGGAGCGCGCACCGGACTTCTGCATGGATCAAGGCCTCCTGCGCGGGGGGACGGGCCGGGTACGGCGCACGACGGATCGGACGGGACAGCCTACAACTGGTGAATGATGTATTCCCGGGCGATGTCCGCGATGCGCCGTTCGTTGGGGAAGGACAACTTCCGGCCGAGGGCGTCGATCCCGGACCACGCTACATCCACGGCCTCGTGGTCGGGGTCGTTCTCCGTGGTCAGGAATCCGCCGATGGCCTCCAGCAGGAAATGGTGGACGGTCTTGTGCACGCGGTGTCCGGAGACCGTGAACCAGTAGTCGATGCTGCCCAGCGGGGAGAGCACGCGGCCCATGATTCCGGTTTCCTCCTCTATCTCCCGCACGGCGGCTTCCTCGTTGGTCTCCTCGCCCTCGGGATGACCCTTGGGAAGGCACCACTCGAGCCGTCCACCGCGGTTGATCCGAGCAATGATGGCCACCGGATGCGTGGGATCGGACAGGTCCACCACGATCCCACCGGCCGACACCTCTTCCACCGTGGGCAGCGCGGAGACCGGTTGGTTCGGTCGCCTCTTGGGCGCGCTGGGTACGGGGAAAGCCATGCCATCTACCTTAGCGACATTCCCGGGACACTCCCTGATATGGGCCCGGCGGCGGTCCGTCCGCCGCGGTCGAGAGCGGTTGTACCGCCGCGGGCCCGACGACGCCCGCTCCGGCCGGGCCAGCCGACGGCACATTCCGCTCGCACCCGCCGCCGCAGACGCCGCCCCGAGCCGGCCGACGGCGCTCGCCGTGATGCGATAATGACGCTCATCATGACGCAGTTGCTGGACACCTCCTCACTTCACCCCGTTTCCCACGAGCTGGGGCGCCTCTTCGACAGCGCCGGATACGAGCTGTCCCTGGTGGGCGGGCCCGTACGCGACCTCCTGCTGGGCCGGGACGCGCTGGACCTGGACTTCACCACGAACGCGAGCCCCGATCAGACCCTCGAGCTGATCCGGGACTGGGCGGATGCACACTGGGAGATCGGCCGGGAATTCGGGACCATCGGGATGCGCAAGTCCGGTATGCAGCTGGAGGTCACCACCTACCGCGCCGAGGCGTACGACCCCGATTCCCGCAAGCCCACCGTGGCCTTCGGGGACGATCTGACCGAAGACCTGCGACGCCGCGACTTCACCGTCAACGCCATGGCCCTGCGGTTGCCGGGCATGGAGCTCGTGGACCCGTTCGGCGGGATCAAGGACCTGCACGCCGGTGTGCTGCGCACCCCCGGGACCCCGGAGGACTCGTTCACGGACGATCCCCTGCGCATGATGCGTGCCGCGCGGTTCAGCTCCCAGTTGGGTCTGACCGTGGCGGAGCCCGTGCGGGAGGCCATGACCGCGATGGCCGAGCGGATCGAGATCGTCTCCGCCGAACGGGTGCGCGAGGAACTGGTCAAGCTGATCTGCGGCGCCCATCCCCGCCGGGGCACCGAACTCATGGTGGACACGGGACTCGCGCAGATCGTGCTCCCGGAGGTGCCCGCGCTGCAGCTGGAGACCGACGAGGCGCATCATCACAAGGACGTCTACCAACATTCCCTCACGGTCATGGAACAGGCCGCGGAGAAGGAGACCGGTCCGGACGGCCCTGTGCCCGCCCCGGACTTCGTGCTGCGCTTCGCGGCGCTCATGCACGACGTGGGAAAACCCGCCACGCGCCGCTTCGAACCGACCGGGGCCGTGAGCTTCCGACACCACGAGGTGGTGGGGGCCAAGCTCACGCGCAAGCGGATGAAGGCGCTGCGCTTCGACAATGACACGATCAAGCGGGTCACCCGCCTTGTGGAACTGCATATGCGTTTCTACGGATATGGCGACGCCGACTGGACCGATTCCGCGGTGCGCCGGTACGTGCGGGACGCGGGGGACGAACTCGAACGGCTGCACCGGCTCACCCGCTCGGACGTCACGACCCGCAACAAGCGCAAGGCCTCCCGGCTCGCCCGGCACTACGACGAGCTCGAACACCGCATCGACCAGCTCGCCGAGCAGGAACAGCTGGACGCCGTCCGGCCCGAGCTGGACGGCCAGCAGATCATGGCGATCCTGGGCATACCGCCCGGACCCCAGGTGGGCCGCGCGTACAAATTCCTCCTGGAGATGCGTCTGGACGAGGGCGCCGTGGGGGAGGACGTGGCACGCGAGCGCCTCGTGTCCTGGGCGCGTGAGAAGGGCGTCATCGACTCCTGACGGAGAGGGCCACGCCGAGGTACCGCAGCGGAACACTCGCGCCATGACGCGTGGACTCCCCGCCCCCGTGGAACACTGACAGCATCCGTACCCGCGTTCCGAGGAGATCCCGCATGAGCCTGGAAGGTGCGCGCAACAGATCGGGAGGCAATGCCGGTCTGATGCTGCTGGGCCTCGGCCTGTACACGGTCATGATGGCCTACCTGTTGCGCATCCCGTGCCGGGTACCGGACTGGAACATGGCCCAGCAGGTTCCCGAGCTGTGTGCCACGGTGATCGGCACCGGGGATCTCAGTGTGCGCTCGTCGGACGTGGCCGGGGGGTTCTTCACCGGGGGTCCCACGGGGGATCAGCCGGTGCTCGTGGGGATGATCACCACGATCATCGGGTGGTTCGCCTCCAACCTGACCTCTCTGCTAGGTCTGGACGTGGGGCAGGGCTTCTACCTGGACCTCTCCCTGATCCTTCTGGCCCTCGTGTGGTTGGCCATCGTGGGCGTGGTCTCCTCGCTGAGCGGCAACCGGCGCTCCGACGCCCTGGTCATGGCGTTGGCCCCCGTGATCGTGCTCGTGGGATTCCAGTCCTGGGACCTGTGGGCCGTGCTGTTCATGATGCTTGCCCTGCTGGGCTACGTACGCGGGAACCCGGCGCTCGCGGGGATCATGGTGGGCTTCGGTGCCTCCGTGGCGTTCTTCCCCGTGGTGGTGCTGCTCGCGATCCTGATCATGGCCGCGCGTCACCGGTTCCTCAAGGACATCCTCTCCGCGTTCATCTGGGCCGTGGTTGCGTGGGCCCTGATCAACGGGACGTACATGATCACGGCGTGGGATCGCTGGCGGGCCCAGTTCGGGGACATGGTGCGCTCCGACACCGAACAACCCTCGCTGTGGAACGTGTGGAGCTCCACCGTTGAACCGCGCACCGGGGTGTCCCTGGGAACCGGCGCGGACGGTCAGTACGTCCTGCTGAGCATGATCCTGGCGCTCGTGTTTGTGCTCCTGATCGCGCTGCTCAGCAAGCGGGAGCCCTCGGCCGTGCAGATCACGTTCCTGTTGCTCGCGCTCTACATCCTGTTGGCCAAGGAGTACTCCCTGACCTACGTGGTGTGGCTCGTGCCCCTCGTCATCCTGTGCCGTCGCAACTGGATCGAGTTCGGGCTGTGGCAGGTGGTGGAAGTGCTCTACTGGGCCACCGTGGTGCTGCCGGCCTCGGCATGGCCTACCCTGCCGTGGGTCGAGGAATTCGGCTGGAGTGCCCAAGATATATTGGCCGTAGTACGTTATGTCTTTCTCATCTATCTGGTGGTGGCGGTTGTGGTGGACATGTTCCGGGGACGCAAGGCTGCGGCGCTCGGCGCGTCCGCGGTCCAGTAAGAACCCGGCATGGCACCGCGCGATTCCGAGACCCTCGCTCGTCTGAGGCTGCCGTCCTGGCGTTCCCTCCGCCTACCCCTGTTGCTCGTGCTGGTGTTCGTCGCGGTCGCGTCCACCGTGTGGGCCGCGCTCGCCAACTACTTCCTGGTCTCGCGGGATCCCGAGGCTCCCGTGGGCAGGTACCTGGGGTACCTCGAGGGCGGCAGTTCCCGTCAGGTCCTCGCACCGTTGTTGATCGGCGGGGACCGCCCCCTGGCGCAGCTGCTGTCCAACGGGGTGTACCGGGATGCCGCAAACCGCCCGCAGGGCCACGACTTCGTAGGGGTCCAGAAGCACGGGGAACACGCCGCGGTGGGGGTGGACATCCACCTGGGGGACGGTTCCACCGTGCACCGTGAGTACACGGTCGAGAAGGTGGCGTCCTGGGGCCCCTTCAACGACTCGTGGCGATTGGTGGAACGCGACAACGCCATTGTGGACGTCCGACTGCCCGCGGCGGTGGACGCGGCGTCCGTCAACGGCAACAAGGTGCGTCCGAACGGTTCCGAGCTCTTCCCCACGGACCCTTCCGATCCCGGGTCACCCGCGCGCACGTGGCAGTTCGAGGGCCTGCCCGGGGTCTACGACATCGCGATGCCCGAGGACTCGTATCTCCTGGCCAGCGAACATGCCTCCGCGGAAATATCCATGAGCGATCCCCGGTCCGCCGCGGTCGAACTGGACTTCACAGCGTCGCCGCACATGTGGGAGGGCGCGGAGCGGGCCGTTCAGGACGCCGTGGGCCAATGCGAACGCGTGCTGCGCTTCGACGCTGTGCAGTGCCCGCTGCCCGCGCAGTTGGGAGGCGGGCCCGCGGCGTCACCCTCCGCTTCGCCCAGTGCTTCACCCACCGGGGCTCCCACGGAGGTCCCGCCGGGCGTGTCCAACATTCGGTGGGAACTGCAGTCCCGCCCGTCACTGCTCCTGGCACAGGATGACGACGATCCCCTGGCCTTCCACGCCGTGCGGTTCCGCCCCGCGGTGGCCACCGTGACCTGGCTGCAGAACGGGCGGCAGCACTCGGGGACCGTGGGCTTCGGGATCGACGTGACGGCCCGGACCAACGGTGAGGACCTGGACACGGACGTGCAGTTGCGCTCGACGCTGACCGAGCGGGAGAGGGCCAGCCAGCGCTCCTAGGATGGGATCGGTTGCATCAA
Source organism: Kocuria sp. CPCC 205261 (assembly GCF_040981025.1). Lineage (NCBI taxonomy): Bacteria > Bacillati > Actinomycetota > Actinomycetes > Micrococcales > Micrococcaceae > Kocuria > Kocuria sp. CPCC 205261. Next base: position 156,571 of record NZ_JAVKPU010000006.1, read on the forward strand.
GGCAACCGGGGAGTGGAAAAGGGGTTCATCATGGCCGACGAACCGGAGTACTACACAGCACAACCGCTACCGCGCCGCGACGAGCCGTCCCGCGGCTACGGCCAGGGCGCCGGCTTCGGCCCCGCAGGCACCGCGCCCGGGTGGGGTCACCAGCGCCCCGTCGGCCAGCCGGTCAACGTCAACGTGGTGGGCGGCAGGTCCATCGTGCTGGCCTATGTCCTGTGGTTCTTCCTGGGCAACTTCGGCGTCCACAAGTTCTACCTGGCCCAGCCCTTCCAAGGGATCTTCTACCTGGTGCTCTCCGCGATCGGGTGGCTCACCGTGGGGATCCTGATCGGCTGGTTCTTCCTGGGTCTGTTGTGGCTGCTCATGCTGATCGACCTGTTCGTGATCCCCCTGCGCGTGGGCGCGCTCAACGCTCGGTTGGCCCGACGCGTCGGTGGCTACTGAGCCCCCGTTGTAGTAAAGTGGGGAAGTCTGTGTGCCGTGCGCCGATCGCTGCCGGCACCGACATACGCACAGAACCTCCTGCTGCGGAAGGACCGCAGCCGCTTAGCCCGAAGGAGGTGGGTTCTTTACATGCGTGAATACGAACTGATGGTCATCCTCAACCCCGAGGTGGAGGAGCGCGCCGTCGAGCCGACCCTCAAGAAGTTCCTCGAGGTCGTCACCAAGGAGAACGGCACCGTCGACAAGCTCGACATCTGGGGCCGTCGTCGTCTGGCCTACGAGATCCAGAAGAAGTCCGAGGGGATCTACGCCGTGGTGAACTTCACCGCCGAGCCGCAGACCGCCAAGGAACTGGACCGCGTGCTGAGCCTCAACGAGGCCGTGATGCGCACCAAGATCATCCGTCCGGAAGAGCAGAAGATCCACGGCAAGTGAGGTGAGCGTGCGGCCCACCCGGGCTGCACAGCACGCACTCACCGCGGGCTCGTGAGAGTCCCCGTGAGATGCTTTTCACCCCACTGAGTCTCGCATCCAGCGTCCACAGAATCCGGAGGTTCACATGGCTGGCGACACCGTCATTACAGTGATCGGAAATCTGACTGCAGACCCCGAATTGCGCTTCACGCCGTCCGGAGCCGCCGTGGCCAACTTCACCGTTGCGTCCACCCCGCGCGCCTTCGACCGGCAGAGCAACGAATGGAAGGATCAGGAGACCCTTTTCATGCGTTGCTCGGTGTGGCGCGAGGCTGCCGAGAACGTGGCGGAGTCCCTGACCAAGGGAACCCGCGTGATCGTCCAGGGTCGGCTCAAGGCACGCTCGTACGAGACCAAGGAAGGGGAGCGCCGCACCAGCACCGAGCTGGAAGTGGACGAGATCGGCCCCTCCATGAGGTACGCGACCGCCAAGATCAACCGGAACTCGCGCGGCGGAGGCAACTCCTACGGCGGGAACCAAGGCTTCGGCGGCGGTCAGGGCGGTTTCAACGACAACCAGGGTGGCGGCTTCGGCGGCAACCAGGGTGGCGGTAACCCCGGTGGTGGCAACCCCGGTGGTGGCAACCAGGGCGGCGGGTTCAACGGGAACCAGGGCGGCCGCGGGGGCCAGCAACCGCGTCAGCAGGGCAACGATCCCTGGGGTCAGTCCTCCGGTGGGAACTACGACTGGGGAACCGGCGCCGAGGACGAGCCCCCCTTCTAAACACAACCATTCCAACCCATCCCGCAGGTACGCCTGCGGGCTCCGCACCAGAAAAGGAGCACCACGATGGCCAAGGCTGAAATTCGCAAGCCGAAACCGAAGCAGAACCCGCTCAAGGCGGCCGACGTCACCGAGATCGACTACAAAGACGTCGCCTTGCTGCGTAAGTTCATCTCCGATCGCGGCAAGATCCGCGCTCGCCGCGTGACCGGCGTGTCCGTTCAGGAGCAGCGCAAGATCGCCCAGGCGATCAAGAACGCTCGTGAAGTGGCACTGCTGCCCTACTCCGGCGCCGGCCGCTGATCAGAGAGGACTGAGAATTCATGGCAAAGATCATTTTGACCCAGGAAGTCTCCGGGCTCGGTTCCGCGGGTGACGTGGTGGACGTGAAGAACGGCTACGCCCGTAACTTCCTGTTCCCCCGCGGCTTCGCGACTCCGTGGACCCGCGGCGCCGAGAAGCAGATCGACTCCATCAAGCAGGCTCGTGCGGCCCGTGAGCTGTCCTCCCTCGAGGACGCCCAGGCTCTCGCCGCCAAGCTGACCTCCACCACCCTGACCGTCCCGGTCAAGTCCGGTGCCGAGGGTCGCTTGTTCGGTACGGTCCGCGCTGGGGACATCGCCTCCGCGGTCGAGACCGCCGGTCTGGGTTCCATCGACAAGCGTCGCGTGGACCTGACCCAGCGCATCAAGACCACCGGCGTGTACCAGGCCGTGATCCACCTGCACGAGGACGTCAACGCGAACGTGGAGTTCGAGGTCGTCCCCGCCTGATCGCACCTCGAGTGCATCCGGGCCCCTGAGCTGTTCACGCGGTTCGCGGGGCTCGCGGGTGATGTATGAGAACCCCGTGGAACAGTCGTTCCACGGGGTTCTTGCCGTCCTCGGGCTTCCAGAGATCGCGCAGAGCACCGTGGGAGGATGCCGGTCATGATCATGAGCGCACGCAGGTTGAGCACGGGCCGCACGCTGTTCTGGGTGGCATTGGGGTGCGTGGCATTGACCCTGGTGTTCTTCCTGGGGGCGTTCCTCGCCGGCAATTCCTTGGCGCCGCGCGGTGCGGTGGCCGTCCTGGTGGTCGGCCTCATCCTGAGCGTGGTCGCGTCCCTTGTGGCATTGATCCTAGGCATTGCGGGCACCGTGGCCTTCCCGGCCCTGCGGGGCCGTCACGTTCTGGTGTTGCTCCTGGCCATCGTGACATCGCCCCTGCTCTGGCTGCTCTTCTTCGCGCTGCTTGGGTGAGTTACCCACAGCTGCGACGGGTTTTCCACAGATCTCTCCACAGCCTGTGCACAGCACTGCACGGCGTGTTCCACATGTTTTCCACGTACTTTTCCACAGGCCGTGGACGACGACGCCGCGCCACCGGGCCGCGCGGCGTCGTCGTCTACTCAGCGCCCGGTTCTGCAACGAGCACGGGCGGCTATGGGGGTCGGAGAGCGGTGGGAGAATGAACGGGTGTGCCGCTCGAGGTGGGCGCATTCGTCTGCAAGGAAAGTGAGTGAGGGTGTCGGAATATTCGTCCGGGCCGCGCGAGGACTACGGCCGTACCATGCCGCACGACAACCAGGCCGAGCAGTCGGTGCTGGGCGGGATGATGCTCTCCAAGGACGCCATCGCGGACGTGGTGGAAGTGCTGCGGGGCGTGGACTTCTACAAGCCGGCGCACGAGAACATCTACGACGCCATCGTCTCCCTGTATGGGCGCGGCGAACCGGCGGACGCGATCACCGTGGGGGACGAGCTCACCAAGAACGGTGAGATCGAACGGATCGGGGGGATCGCGTACCTGCACTCGCTGATCGCATCCGTGCCCACGGCCGCCAATGCGGGGTTCTACGCGGAGATCGTGCGGGAACGCGCGGTGCTACGGCGGCTCGTGGAGGCCGGGACCAAGATCGTGCAGCTGGGCTACGCGCACGACGGTGAAGTGGACGACATCGTCAACGAGGCCCAGGGCGAGATCTACCAGGTGGCCGAGCGGCGCACGGCGGAGGACTACGTCCCGCTCAAGGACGTCATGGAAGCCACCGTGGACGAGATCGAGGCCGCAGGCAACCGCTCCGGGATGCAGGGTGTGCCCACGGGGTTCATCGAACTGGACGAGCTCACCCACGGGTTCCAGGGCGGACAGATGATCGTGATCGCGGCGCGTCCGGCCATGGGTAAGTCCACGCTCGCCCTGGACGTGGCACGCTCCGCGTCCATCAAGCACAACATGACGTCCGTGATCTTCTCTCTGGAGATGAGCCGCAACGAGATCGCCATGCGCTTGCTCTCCGCGGAGGGCACCCTGAACATGCAGGACCTGCGCGCGGGCACTCTGCAGGACGAGCAGTGGGCCAAGATCGCGCAGATCATGGGCAAGATGAACGAGGCGCCCTTGTTCATCGACGACTCCCCCAACATGTCCCTGATGGAGATCCGCGCCAAGTGCCGCCGGCTCAAGCAGAAGCACGACCTCAAGCTCGTGGTGCTGGATTACCTGCAGCTCATGAGCTCTGGCAAGAAGGTGGAGTCCCGCCAGCAGGAGGTCTCCGAGTTCTCGCGTGCGCTCAAGCTGCTCGCCAAGGAGTTGGACGTGCCCGTGGTGGCGCTGTCCCAGCTGAACCGTGGTTCCGAGCAGCGCCAGGACAAGAAGCCGCAGGTGAGTGATCTGCGTGAATCGGGGTCAATTGAGCAGGATGCGGACATGGTCATCCTGCTGCATCGCGAGGACGTCTACGACAAGGAGTCCCCGCGCGCGGGTGAGGCGGACGTGATCGTGGCCAAGCACCGCAACGGCCCCACGAAGACCATCGTGGTGGCGTTCCAGGGCCACTACTCACGGTTCGCGAACATGGCGCTGGAGGGGTTCTAAAGTCTTCAGCTCCCCGTCTTGTGCTGCGTTCCGGGCAAGCCGAGCTGCGCCTTGCGTCCAACCTCCCACCCCCTGGGATCGCACCCACCTCGCCCGTAACCGGCCCGTCCCACTACGCTTTGTCGGTGCTTACCACTGAACAGGCTGCTTACAAACTCGCCTTCCAGATTGCGGACGCCCTGATCCGCAGCGGGGCCGGGTCCGCCAACACCACCAAGTCCCTGCTGTCGATCTTTCGCAAGACGGACCTGCGGGACGTCACGGTGAGCGTGGGCCTGGGGCAGGTGACCATCAGCCACCAGGATGCGCCGGACAAGGCGCCGAGCACTCGCGTGTTCGAGTCCCAGCCCGGAACCCTGGACATCCAGCTACGCACGGACACGGGCGAGGTGCTGGAGGACTTCGTGCTCGGCCGGATCTCTGCAGAGGAGGGCATCCAGCGCATGGACGAGATCCTCGCGGAGTCCCGGCACATCGGCCACCGTCTGACGGTGACCGGTTTCGGGATGTTCGGTGTCGGGTTCGCGCTGATCCTCGGCGGAAGCTGGCCCACCGCCATCACTGCCGCGATCGTCTCCGCGATCGTGTACGGCGTCTACGCCCTCGTTCAGCGGATCAAGGCCCCGGAGGTCTTCAGCCTCGCGGCCGGGGGACTGACCGCAGTGCTCGGGGCCACTGTGGCAGGGGTCCTCTTCGACATCACCCAGACGGCGGTGTGCATCGTGGCAGCCCTGGCCGCGTGGCTCGCGGGGATTGCCGCGTACGGTGCGGTGCACGACGTCATCACCGGGTGGTACGTCTCCGCCTCCGGGCGCATCTTCGAGGCGGTCACGAGCACCGCCGGTCTGGTGGCCGGTGTGACCATCGGCATCCACGCGATGCAGCCGCTTGTGGGGGACTCCGTGGACTACATCGAGACCCTCAAGATGGACGACTCGCGCTGGGCGCTCTCCATCCTGGGTGCGGCCGTGGTCTCCGCCGGCTTCGCCCTTGCTTCCGGCGGCCGCGGCTGGAAGCTCGCGTCCCTCGGACTCTTCGGTGGTCTGGTGCAGCTGGGTGTCCTGGCCATCACAGCCGTGGGCATCAGCTCCTTCGGTGCCATCCTGATCGCCTCGATCGTCGCGGGCATCCTGAGCGTCACCCTCACCCGCGCCCTGAACCTGGCCTCGAACGCCACGCTCATGGTGGTGTTGCTCCCGCTCTTCCCCGGGATGCTCGTCTACCAGGGTGTGCTGGGCGTGATCTTCGGTCTCGAAAACGCCGGCGAGAACGTCCTCGAGGCCGCGATCACCGCATTCTGCCTGTGCATGGGCGGCATGCTCGGGCAGTACGTGGCGTCCGAGGTCCTCTGGGCCGGGCGGCGTCGCCAGTTCAAGCGCCACCGCCCGGGCCAGAAGTTCCGCCGCGAGATGGCGAACGAGGAGAACTTCAGCGACATCATGGTTCCGATCTTCTCCAAGCCCTTCACCAGCTGACGCGGGCGCAGATCAAGCTGGGGCGGTCCGCGCTGCGCGCCCGGCGGCGGGGTGGGTCCTGCCCGCGTCCGCCCCGCCGCGGAGGCCGCTACTTCCCCATGACCTCGGCCACGCGCTCCACGAGCCCGCGCATGTTGGCGAGCGCGCGATCGGCGCGCTCCTCCGGGCTCATGGTCTCCTCCATCTGCCGGATGCCCTCGGGCTTGCGGCGCCCCAGCGTGTAGTCGCTGCACGCCAGGTTCGAGCACACGTAGGTGCCCACGGAGTTGTAGCGGTCCTTCGCGGTCTTGGAACGCTGGATCGACACCAGTGAGACGCCGCTGGCCGGGTGCAACGTCAGGCAGATCTGACACATACGTGCGCCACCGCTCGCCTTCTGCGCGTTCTTCTCGAGCACCAGCCCGCGCAGCCCGTGCTCGGTCTCGACGACGACGTAGCCCGCCCGCGGTGACTTCGGGTCGTACCAGCCCAGGAAGATCTGGGACTCCCAGTCCCCGTGGAGCACGTCCTGCGGGATGTTGATGCGCTGCGCAGCGCCCTTGGAGCAGTTGACGAAGCTCTTGCGGATTTCGGTTTCTGTATGCGTATTCATGTTCTTTGGTCCTTCGAGGATGGTCTCCCCCTGCCTGCCACGTGCGGGTCAGGACGGCGCGCGGGCACCCGGGTGCCAAGGAGCGCGGTGGGGGCGGGCGGCATCGTCGTGCCGCGTGGTGCGGGAGGGCGACGGCGTTCGGCGCGCTCGTGGAGCGCGGTCGCCGCGGGGAGGTGGAAAAGGGTGGGTGAAAGCGCGCGACGGGCTGGTCTTCACCCGCCGCGTCCGGTCAGCGCTGTCTAGTGCCGGCGGTGAAGAAGCCGGCAACCCCCTGACGCACGAAAGCCTCGTTCCCCCACGGCTGTGGATCTCGAAAACGTACGGGGACAGTTTAAATCCACCGTGGGGCTGCCCGCCACCTGGCATCGGGTCGCCCAGAAGGGTATCCCGCTGGAGGTGAGCATCAAGTTCCCATACTCGTAGAAGTCAAGAATTTACAAGTGGGTATTGACTCCTTTCCCCGTGTTCCTAAGGGACAGAGACTCCGATGTTCAAATTTGTCTGATCCCCGGCTAAATTTTGATACATGCAACCCATGGTCTTCCCCGAGGTCGATTTCGCGAGTGCGCTCGTGACGGATCTGTTCGCCCTGGAGCGGGTGCGCGTGGATTCTCGTACTGAGCACCTTGAGGACCCTCTTGGCCTGGAGCTGCGCAGGCTGTTCCAAGGTCTCACGAGCGTCATGTCGGCACGCATCGAAGGGAACCGGACCACGGTGGCGAATGTCGTGGCCGAAGCCCGGCGGGCCGCGGCCACGGGACAGCCAGCAGCAGACGCCGTGCGAGAGATTCTGCAGCTGGAGCAGGCAACTGACTACATGGACGAGTTGGCAGCCCGTGGAAGGCTGTCCCTGACTCATGGGCTGATCCGTGAACTCCACCAGCTCGCCGTGCAGGGACTCGAACGTGAAGGTGACGAGCACCCGGGCAGCTATCGAACAATCCCCGTCGGGATCGCTGGAGCGTCCCATGTCCCGCCCGCACCCGGGTCCGTCCAGGCGGACATGGGCCAGCTCCTGGAGTTTGCAAACAAGGAGGTGCCCGCTCAGCACCAACTCCTCCAGATCGCGCTTGTCCACCACCGGTTCGTCTGGATACATCCGTTTGCCAATGGTAACGGGCGGGTCTCACGCCTGCTGACGTACGCCATGCTGAGCAACCAGGGCTACACCTCCAGGAGCGCCGCGCGTCCGCTCAACCCCACAGCAGTTTTTGGTGCCGACCGGCAGTCGTACTACGACCACCTCGCGGGAGCGGACTCCCTGAGCCCGGAGGGGTGCTGGCCTGGGCCGGGTATGTGATTCACGGCCTCAAGGACGACATGGACAGGGTCAGTCGGCTTGCTGCCCCCCGCTTCATTTCCGAGGAGGTCGTGGGGCCTTCGGTCAATGCCGCTCTCGCGGCGGGGGAGCTCACGGAGACGGAGGCAGATGTGATCTACGCGGTGGCGCGCCAAGGGAAGGTCAAAGCGGGCGATCTCGAAGACGTGATCAAGGGGTCTCCGTCGAACAGGAGCCACCGTCTGCGCCGCATGGTCGAGTCCGGGTTGCTACAGAAGATGTCAGGGCCGGGGCGGTACGTGGTGAGTCTGCATCGCAACGTTCTGACCAAGCACGTGGTGCGCCGCCTCAACCAGTTGGACATGCTCCCGGCTATCCTGCGTGACTGAGGTGCGGGACTGTCCACGCGACGGCAGGTGAGCGCACAATGCTCCAGTGCTCAGCACCTACCCTGGAGGCATGACTTCCTCCGCCACTGCCACCACATCCCTGGGCGTCCTACAGGAGGTTTTCGGGTACGACGCCTTTCGTGGGGAGCAGGCGGAGATCATCGAGCAGGTGGTGGGTGGCGGGGACGCCGTGGTGCTGATGCCCACCGGCGGCGGCAAGTCCCTGTGCTACCAGATCCCCGCCCTGCTGCGGGACGGCACGGGCGTGGTGGTCTCCCCGCTGATCGCGCTCATGGCGGACCAGGTGGCCGCGCTCGAGGCCGTGGGCATCCGCGCCGCGTACCTCAACTCCACCCTGGAGCCCTACGAGGCGCAGGAGGTGGAGCAGCAGCTTCTCGCCGGGGACATTGACCTGCTCTACATGGCCCCCGAACGGCTCATCCTGCCGCGCACCGTTGAGCTGCTGAAGCGCGCACCGATCGCCCTGTTCGCGATCGACGAGGCGCACTGCGTCTCCCAGTGGGGGCATGACTTCCGCCCCGATTACATGGGGCTGTCCGTGCTTGCGGACGCCTTCCCGGATGTTCCCCGCATCGCACTCACCGCGACCGCCACCCGGGCCACCCACCAGGAGATCACCGAGCGGCTGCGCATGGAGAACGCGCGGCACTTCGTCTCCAACTTCGACCGCCCCAACATCCAGTACCGGATCGAGTCCAAGGACCGCGCGAAGGACCAACTGCTGCGGCTCATCCAGTCGGAGCACCCGGGGGAGGCAGGCATCGTCTACTGCATGTCCCGCAAGAGCGTGGAGTCCACCGCCGCGTGGCTCAGCGCCCGCGGGGTCGACGCCATGCCCTACCACGCGGGTCTCGACGCCGCAGTGCGCCAGGACACGCAGGTGCGGTTCCTGCGGGAGGAGGGAATCGTCGTCGTCGCCACGATCGCGTTCGGCATGGGCATCGACAAGCCGGACGTCCGCTTCGTCGCCCACCTGGATCTGCCCAAGAGCATCGAGGGGTACTACCAGGAGACAGGCCGCGCCGGCCGCGATGGTATGCCCGCAACGGCGTGGATGGCGTACGGCCTGGGCGACGTGGTCAACCAGCGGCGCATGATCGACCAGGGAGACGGATCTGACCTGCACAAACGCAATGCGCGCTCGCACCTGGACGCCATGCTCGCCCTGTGCGAGACCACGGACTGCCGTCGTGTCCAGCTGCTGCGGTACTTCGGCCAGGACTCCGAGCCGTGCGGCAACTGCGACACGTGCCTGAACCCGCCCAAGGTCTGGGACGCCACCGTGCCCGCCCAGAAGCTGCTGTCCACGCTCATCAGGCTGCAACGCGAACGCGGTGAGCAGTTCGGCTCCGGCAAGGTCTTCGACATCCTGCTGGGCCGCAGCAACGAGCGCACGGAGGCGTCGCGCCACCAGGAGCTGAGCGTGTGGGGGATCGGGCAGGACCTCTCCGAGCGGGAGTGGCGCTCGGTACTGCGGCAGCTGCTTGCCCGCCGGGTCGTGGAGGCCATCGGTGATTTCGGCATGCTCGTTCCCGGCCCGGAGGCCGGACCCGTGCTGCGCGGTGAAGGCACCCTGGAGCTGGCGGTGGACAGGGCGCCGACGGCGCGCGCGAACGGACGCGCCCGCAGCGGCGGGGGCAGCGGGCGCTCACGGGCCGCAGACACCCTGGACGAGGCCGCGAAGGAGACCTTCGAGGCGCTGCGGGAGTGGCGGACATCGGTGGCCAAGGAGAAGCAGATCCCGCCCTACATGGTGTTCTCGGACGCCACGCTCGTCGGCATCGTGGAGGCCGCCCCCGCCTCGACCGCGCAGCTCAGCGGCATCAGCGGAGTGGGCGCCAAGAAGCTCGCCGAGTACGGGGACGCCGTGTTGGAGGTGCTGGGCTCCCCGGGGTCCTGACGGTGAGAACTGCCCCGGCCGTTCGGCGTCAGTCGGACGTGACGGAGGATATGCGGTCCACGATGGCCTCGGCCACCGCGGGGGCCTCGCGCTCGGGCAGCCAGTGCCCGGCATCGAGCTCGATGAACTCGTACGGCGCGTGCACGTACACCTCGGTCTCCTCCGCGGCCGTTCGGCCCAGGGCGGGATCCCGGTTGCCCCACACAAACGTGGTGGGCATCGTGATGATGCCGTTTCCGGCATTCTTACCGGTCACGCCGTCCTTGCGCAGCATGGCGCGGTACCAGTTGATGGGCCCGCGCAGGTCGTCCGCGGTGGCGAAGCGACGCCCGTAGCGTTCCGCGGCCTCCTCGGGGATGCCCGCACGGCGGGTAAGGGTTCCCACGCGACCGGCGAGCAGACGCTCCGGTGCGGCGGGGATCTGGAACATGCCGATGTACCAGGATTTCTTGACCTGGTCCGGGGTCTTGAGCGCGTGCCCGAGCGCGGTGGGGTGCGGGGTGGACAGCACGGTCAGCGAGGTCACCCGCTCCGGTGCGCGCAGGGCGATGTCCCAGGCGAGCACCCCGCCCCAGTCGTGGCCCACCAGGTGGAACCGCTCCGCTCCGGCCTCGTCCGCGAGGGCCAGCGCGTCCGCGGAGAGCTCCTCGCGGCGGTACGCGGCCAGCTCGGTGGGTCGGGCGCCCGGGGAGTACCCACGCTGGTCCATGGCGAGAGTGCGCAGCCCCTGCGCGTTCAGCCGTTCGGCGACGTCGTCCCAGCCGCGGGCATCCTGCGGGAAACCGTGCAGCAACAGGACCACGGGGCCGTCCTCCGGGCCCTGGTCGAGAACGTCGAACGTGAGTCCCTGTCGCGTGAAGCTGGTGATCCGAGTCATGCCTCCACCCTATGACGCACGGAGGGGCTCGTCAGCCGTGGCCCCGGACCTGGGGTGGGTCTGCGGCGGAGCGGGTCTAGAAGCCCCCGATGACGCGCCCAATGATGGCCAGGACGGTGAACGGTGTCACGACCACGGCCAGTCCGATCAGCACGACCTTGCCCACGGCGCCCTCACCGGAGCGCTCGCGGTCCAGCTCGTTGTTGGTGGGTCCCAACGCCGAGTCCCTCGGCGGGCGGGGTGTCCCCCCTTCACACTGCACCCGGAGTGCTCGCTGGCTGCTGCGGCCGCCTTGCTGCGGTCCCGCTCGTATTCCCCCGGATCGATGTCCGCCACCGCAGCCCATGTCCTGGGTGCTCGTGCGGAGTTGGTGGAGCCACTGTGGCACGCAGGCTGGGTATCCGGAATCGTCCCCCGCCCGGGGCAAGGGAAGGGCGGCAAGGGAAGGGCACGGCGACGTGGCGGGGGCTCATGCACCCGGGGTCGGCCCGGATCCCAGGAACGGAGCGGGCGCCACCGCGGCGGACCGCAGCTGCGCTCCGGCATCCGGTCCCGCTGCGAGGAGAACCAGTGAGTGGTCAGGGGGAACCGCGTCGCATTCCGTGTGCGGGGCGGGCTACGGCGATGGCCCGCAACGACTGCGCGGGGTCGTGCGGGTCCTGACGGTGAACGCGGACGTTCGGTGCGGTGGCGTCGTCGACCTCGACGGACGAGGCCAGCTGACCCGGATCGCCCACGCCGCTGACCTCACAGACCACGTGGTCGAGGTCGGACCGCCGGGCCAAGGGCGGTCCTGGTGCGCTGCACGTCGTCGGTGATTTGGCAGCAGATGCAGCCCTTGGTCAGTTCGATGGTGTTCTCACCGCGGGAGGAGATCAGGGCGGCACCGATGGTCACGGCTTCCAGGGCCTGCTGCGCGGTGATCCGTTCGTGTTCGCCCATCACGCGGCCGGACTGGGTACGGCGCGTGACCGCGTGCTGGACGGTGTGCAGCAGCCCGAGCGGGGTCACGGGGGAGTCCGAGTGAAGGCTGATGGGCACTCCGCAGCGCAGCGCGGTGGCCGCGGCGTTGTTCCGGCGCGCACAGTCCGGACCCACGGTGAGGTCCAGGTGCTGGTCCCCCCCCACGCCCAGATGTGGTTGGCGAACACGTTGGCGCACGCCCCCGGGGCGGCCATCCGGCGGTACTGGGCGGGAGTGGTCATCTGCGAGTGGGTGCACGTGTGCCGGTGGAAGGTCTCGAAGGCCCGCAGGAACTCCTCCGGGGTCACGTTGCAGATCCCGTTGGGCTGGTCCCCGTAGTAGCCCGGTTGCATCACGCGGGCCGGGTGGACGACGGGGGGGGGTGCCATGGACTTCTCCAGTTCTCTGGGGCGGGTGCTCCGGGGACGACGACGCCGCCCCGGGAGTCGACGCGGCGGCGTCGTCCCCGGGGCGCGGGCTGCGGAGCGGGCGGGGCAGGCGGTGGCGCTCACGCTGCTGTCCGAGCGCAGCCGCCGGAATGAGAAGCGCCAGGCGGAGACCGCCCTGCTGCACGAGCTTCGGCGCCCGTGGAACGTGGACGATGACTCCGCGCGGCGGCGCGCGCACGAACTCGGGATCGGCGTGCTGCGCCACGGGGTGCTGAGCGAGGCGGCCCCGGCCGCGTGGCTACCGGTGGTCGTGCGCTGGGAGCGCCCGGGCGCGGACCCGCTGGGCGAGCACCAGGGCGGCGCCGTGCTCGACGCGCTCGCGTGGGCGCTGGGCCGGGAGGGCACGACGGCGCTCGCGGGCCGTCTCGGCGCCGCCTCCGTGGCCGTGCTGGTGCCGCTGGCCGCGCGCACCCCGCAGGACGCGGTGGTGGAACGGGTGCTTACGGCGGCGGAGCAGCGCCTGGGGGAGCGTGGCGGGTGCTCGCGGGGGTCTCCATCCAGAGTCGGGGATGATCGGCGCGGCCGCCCGCCTGGACGAGGCCGGAATGATCGCGGAGGCCGCGGTGTCCCTGCTCGTGCGGGACGGTTGCGCGGAAGGTGGCCCCTCGCAGGACGGGACCGTGGCGGACCGCGCGGCACGGCAGGACGCCGCCCGGTCCGGTTCTGTGCGCTCCGGTTCCGCTCGGCGGTGGTGCTTCCGCGCACAGGACGTGCGGCTGCGCGGGCTGCTCGCGATGCTGCGCGGGGACGAGCGCGTGCAGATGTTCGCGCGCGCGGAACTCGGGAGCGTCCTGGACGTGGAGCGCCACGAGGACCGTGAGCTGTTGACGCAGTTCCTGGCGTGCGGCGGGAACAAGAGCCTGCTGGCCCAGCGGATCCACCTCTCCCGCCCGGCGCTCTACGGGCGGCTGGTCCAGCTGGAACGCAGGCTGGGGGTGTCGCTGGACGATCCGGAGTCGCGGACGTCCCTGCACGTGGCGCTGCTGATCGCGGAGGTGGAGGGGTGCTGAACACGGCCCGGGCGGCGTCGTGCGCTAGGACTCGGCGGGGTAGTCGCGCGGCCAGCTGTGGCCGAGGCTCGCCTCCACGCTCTCGTTGAAACGGCGGGTGAGACGGGCCAGCGCGGTGACGTCCTCCTGCGGCCAGTCCGCGATGAAACGCTGGTAGGACTCGCGGCGGACCTCCAGTTCCTCCGCGAGGCGGCGCACGCCCTCCTCGGTGGGCTGGTGCTTCTTGGCGACGCCGCCCTCAGGGTCCTTGATGCGCTCGATCAGACCGCTCTTCATGGCGGCTGCGACCTGCCGGTGGACAGTGGAGATGTCCAGGCCGAAGGACTGGGCCAGCTCGGCCACGCTCATGGGGCCGCCGGCCTGCAGGCGGGCGAGGAGCACGGTGGAGCTGCGGTCCAGCGCCTCCCGGCGGGACTGGGGTGGTGCTCCCTGGAGGGCGTATCTCGAGAGCAACATGTTCTCGTAGACGAGTTCGCTCACTGAGTCATCGCTGTGCACGGTTCCATCCTTTCATCCCCGGGTGGACGGCTTCCGAGGAACTGCCGCCCTGGCGGCTCTCAACGGTAGGCGGGGCGGAAAGGCGGCGGAGCGGCGTCGTCGGCAAAAATTGCATAATACAAATCCTGGGGTAATATCTTGCACTATACAAACCCAAAAACTCCAGGAGGTGCCCGTGTCGGTCGACGCGAAGGACGACGTTCCCACAGGTCAACTGCCGGTTGTGGTGGAGCAGGCCACGCCCGGTCCCGCGCACTCGGCGGGCCCGGCACGGCTGGTCACTCCCACGTTCGTGGTCGCGTGGGTGGTCAACTTCCTGCAGTACCTGACCTTCTACATGCTGGTCACCACCATGGCGCTGTACGCGGTAAAGAGCTTTGCCGCCTCGGACGCGGTGGGCGGTTTCGCGTCCAGTGCATTCGTGGTGGGGGCGACCGTCGCGCGGCTGGTCTCCGGATACCTTGTCGACATCCTTGGCCGCCGGAAGATGCTGCTGATCGCGCTCGTGGTCGTGGTGGTCGCGTGCGCGCTGTACCTGCCTGCCGGGTCTCTGCCCGTGCTGATCGGGGTGCGTCTGCTGCACGGTTTCGGGTACGCGTTCGCGAGCACCGCCGTCATGACGATCGCGCAGTCCGTGATCCCCGACTCCCGCCGCGGCGAGGGCACCGGGTACTTCGCGCTGGGCACCACGCTGGCCACTGCGGTGGGGCCCGCGCTGGGGCTCTTCCTGGTGGGTTCGCTGAACTACACGTGGCTGTTCTGGACGACCCTCGTCACCGCCGTGCTCGGCCTGGTGCTGGGTGTCTTCTTGCGGGAGCCCCTGGTCAAGCGTGAAGCCCAGGCCAACCAGGAGGTGGACAAGCAGCGCGCCGCCTTCTCGCTCAGCGACATCGCCCACCCGGCAGTGCTGCCCATCGGCTCCTTCATGCTGGTGGTGGGCGTCTGCTACGCGGGCGTCATCACCTACCTCAACGCCTATGCCGAGGACCGCGGAGTCACCACCGGTGCCGCCCTGTTCTTCGTGGCGTACGCCGTGGCCATGCTGATCATGCGCCTAGTGCTGGGCAAGGTGCAGGACCAGCGCGGCGACAACGTGGTGGTCTACCTGGGCCTCGTCTGCTTCGCTGTGGCCCTGGGCTTCCTGGCGGTGGCGAACCAGGACTGGCAGGTGGTCGTGGCCGGCGCCATGACTGGTCTGGGCTACGGCACGCTCATGCCGGCCGCGCAGGCCATAGCCGTGAACGCGGTGCCCGCCCACAAGCTGGGCACCGGCATCTCCACGCTGCTGCTGCTCATGGACGTGGGCGTGGGCGTGGGCCCCGTGATCCTGGGTCTGTTGCTCTCCGCCGCCGGTTTCGGGGCCATGTACGCGGTTCTCGCCGTGCTGGTAGTCGTTGCCGCCGTGCTATACCACGCGGTGCACGGGCGGCACCCGCACGCCAAGCGGGGGCGGCTCGTGGTGGACTGAGGTTCGCTCTTTCGGGGGCCCGTGGTTTTCACTGCGGGCCCCTTTCCGTTGTACGGCTGCGTTCGGGGACGACGACGGTGAGGGGCCGGGTGGGCGCGTCTCGTCGTCTCCGCGCCAGGCGGTGCCCTCTCTTCCTGGATCCACTGGTCACGGGACCACCAGCACGGCACCCGCGCCTCCGCGCCCTCCGCCGGGTCCGGGGTC